>JABDDD010000010.1 GCA_013287765.1 Gammaproteobacteria bacterium
ATACACAATAAATGCCAGGCGTAAATGGCTCATCACAATTTCTTGTCGCAATTGTGGGTCAAACAACAAACGGTGAGTATCATACAAATCACGACTTGCTCTTCTGGCCATCAAAGCAGCGATCTTTCCAGCAGCAAGCTCATTGTAACTTAATAGAGGAATGTTTCTTGCTTGATATTGACCCACCATGCACGAATCTTTAATCACTGTTGGCCAGAATACAGCTCGGTACATATACGACAAATCTATTTCCAAATTTCCACCAGGTTGCAGTGCGCTATTGTAACTCAAGCGCCATTTTCCACCTGCATGCTCTGTCGCAATCAATTTTACTGTAAAGCCAGAACGCTGGCATAAACCAATCAAAATGGCTTCTAATTCCTTGCGTTCTTCTAACATGATCTTTCGATCAACTGCGCCAATATAGTTAAGGTCGATATCAACTGAGAGACGGGGAAGATTAAAATAAAAAAGATTAAGTGCCGTGCCACCTTTTAATGCCAAACGTGTTTTTAAATATGTATTATCAAATATTTCATTTAAAAGCTCGATCAAGCGGATGACTTTTTCCAACATTTCAGGTCTAAAACCTGCTGTTTTTGCAATGTTCTGTAGATCTTCTTGTCTCAAATTCATTTTTATTCCTTCCAAGATTGCTCTATAATTTCCGCAGGGATGATAATATTCCATCGCGTATTAAATTTGCCGGTTGTCTTTTGATATTTATCAATATAATGGGGTTGCTTTGGCTTACATGCTTCTAACTGCTTAAGATGGGAATCTTTAACACGTAACTCATTCTGATGTTGCTCAAGATAAAAACCAACGAGCGCTATTGTTGTCACATTATCGAGAAGCAAAGCATATTCTACTACTTTGTCTAAATCAAAATATTCAACTGATTCCAGTGAACGCCATATTTCTTCCCATCCTCCACTTAAATCTGGTCGATCAAGGATATCAACTAATGTTCGTTCAAAGCTTGTCACGGATAACGGACAACCACGATGTAATATAGTTTTAACACCGAAGAGTTCCTGATTTTTTTCACGTAATGATTTTGGAAATAACACTAGACGAAAAATATCATCGCGGAAAAGCATGCTAGCTGATCGAGAGTGAGTTAATGCACAAAACTGATGCGTAACAGAATAGCTCTTCCCATAAAAAGCCAAAGCGCTATGATAGCCTATCACTGCATCGGCAACCAATTTTGCAGAAACAAGATAAGGGTCAACTGCATACGATTCTGAAGACGCACCTGGCGGCACTACAGCAAATAATCCTCTTCGGATTCGGATTAAATTCCCCGCTTTAACGTGATATGATAATAATGCTTCTTGCGCTCTCTTACCTGAATGCGGTTCTCTCTCTAAAAATTGAGCGTATTCTTTGCCTGTAAACACCTGATTTTGATTGAAAAAATCCTTTGGCTTATTCATAAATACCCTACTTGATAAAAAATCATGAAATACATAGTAATACTATGGGTTTTACGTTTTTTTGTCAAGTAGATTAAGCAAAATTAGTTTTGAAATGATCACAAAAAATTATTAATGAAATTAGATAGATACCTTTTTATATCCTGATTAAGTATTCGGCTAACTCCGAAATTGATGTTCTGACCGGAATACTCAGCTATGCTCTTTACTAACTTTAAGAGTTTTTTCTCTTACGATTTAAATTAATTTTATCATCGCTCCTAGCTTCATCATCATTCTCTACTAAGGTTATTATTGTGCCGGTAGAAGACTCGTACAAAACTTTTTCTTTAGGACTTTTAGCACTTTTTGCAGAAAATTTTCCAACTTTATTTATCAATGAAGCCATAGTTAATTTTGACCCTTTCGTTATAGGCGCCTGTTTTCCGGTTTCATATTCAAAAATTATTTTGGCCAGTGGTTCTGGTAATATAGAAGTACCTTCTAAAATTTGAATTAATTTATCTATATCTAGCTTTTTTAAATCCAGGCTCTGTTCAAGAATATTGAAAACTTTTGGATCTATGTAGTTTGAATTTAACCTAGCAGCCTTTATAGGCATATCCCCTGAATTATCTGTCGCTTCTATATTAGCCCCTCCTTCTAACAAAGCTGTAATGATTTCAACACGACCATAATAAGCAGCAATATGGAGCGCAGTCTTTCCATCTTTATTAACAGACTCTAATTTTGTTTCTTTTACTTTTATTAAAAAATTTACAATTTTTTTATGATCAAACAACGCGGCATTCATTAAAGCTGTTATCCCCCATAATTCGCTTTTCGCATTAATATTTGCATTGTTTTCTATTAGATAATCTGCAACACTTGATTCATCGTGATCGCTTCCTGCCGCTAAAATTAAGGCGGTGCCTTGATCACCATTTGCTTCAATATTAGCTTTTGCCTGCACGAGCAATTTCACTATATCTAAAGATCCTAATTTTGATGCTACTTGAAGTGGAGTCAAACCACATGTGCTCTGCGTTAACCCAAATGGGCTTCTTAGTTCGATATCAGCGTTGGATTCTATCAATAAGGAAACTGCATCTTTTTGATTACTTTCCACTGCAATTTTTTACCAACATTTCGCTGTTTCCATTCATTCGTTAGCTATAAAAGTGTAGCGCCGATTTTGCTTAAAACTATCGATAATCGCTTTTATAATAAATAATTTATTTAATATTTTTAGATCAAAAATTAAATAAATGCTTATTTTGTGTTATAATTGTACATAATTTAACTATCAATGTGTGCTATCTATATGAAAACAATGCAAAAGCCACCATCGCCAACAGTGTCAGAAAATTTTCCGCATACACTACCACTGAGTAAAGGAATTTTGAAAGAAAACAAAGATTATTCGTTGAAGCACTATTTACAAAATTCAGCTGAAGAAGCTAATTTTATTTACAAACACGAAGATAGAAAATATGGAGCCGTAAGCGTAATAGGTGGAAAATTTGGGTGGTTTTCGGCGAAAAGGCACAAAGAGGAGGATGTCGGAGATATTTTTTTAAGAGATTTAAAAAAACATAAAGAATCAAAAATCTCAGTAAAATTTATTATGAACAAATTAACTAAGGAAGGAAGCTTATGGTCCTATTACAAAGGCTATCATCATTCTTTTAATAATTATTTCTTGTATTGCTTAAGATATGAAAATATCGAAGCTTATAGAAAAATTATTGGGGATGTTTATTATATAAAATTTATTTCAGGAAGCATTACTCTTTATAGAAGAGATACTAGAAATGAAAAAACTATTTTTGACCAGGGATTTATGCTGAAATCCAGTGCAAATGATAGCACTTTGTGCAAAGCTTATTATGCAAAACCTATTACAAATTCTTGCGGGATTTCTTTTTCGAAAGAAATTCCATCAACATTAAGTTTTTTTTATAATTTTGGAGACCCCGATTTTTACTACGAAATTCAGCTCTCAGATAAGCAGAATTTTTTGCTTATTGATATTGATAACTCTCCGAGAAATAAAGGCAAAGTCGAGGGTCTTAAAGAAGTAAACTCTATGGACAATATTCCAGTAACAGCAATATATAAAAAAGTTAGCATTACGACAGGGACAATGTTTAATAGCAAATTTTCAGAGCACGCTAAACTTGAAGATTCTCCTGTTATTCATAAGGGATGTTGCTATTAATTATCATAATGTTCATTATTAATAAAGAATATTCCATCAAAAATAATAAATAAATCAAAAGATTATTATTTTTGTTACATATTATGAAAATTGACCCTATGAAAAACAAAAAAACATGTCTAAATAGCATTTATCACGAAAATTTCACTGCTTTTCGCTTCACGATAGAAAATTTGTTAAATAATTTAGATCAACACAAAAAAGAATTAGATACGTTGTTAACACTAAAATTTCAGCTATTGCCATATAGCACAGATAAGCAAATTTCTATGCCACGTAAACCATACCAACTTCCAAAGCCTCTTCAGGTGTTCCGCACATCTCACTGGAAGAGAAAGCACAAGGCTGATATTTTTCATTGCTATAAGTATAAAAGTGATAATTGAGGAGGGAGCAACAGGTTTGAATCACCACCCGATAATGCACACTATTGCAGGAATACATCTACTAAATCTGCAAATTTCTTATATTCCTGAAATAAAAAAGCATGGCCTCCAGGAAAGAAGGCTAACCAGGCATATGGAATTTGATTTGCGATAATGACTGAATTTTTAGGAAAATCAATTATGTCGTACCGGCCATCTGTTAACAAAACAGAAGTCTTAATATCTTTAAGAGCATTAAAATTTTCATTATCGTTACTCCAAAGAATCGTACGCGCACGATTTTGGCGCATTAATGTTTCTTTACTGACAGTGAAATCATTGGGAATAGTTCCTGCAGCCACAGCTGCTTTTAATCTAGCTAAACAATTCTTCGCGGCTAGCCTTCCTTTCTCATCATTTGTAAAAACTAAACCAATCTTTTCCATATCCGGAATATTTGGGTTATTTAATTTATTTTCAACACTTTCAGCCGTTTTATCTTCATGCTTACCGCCTGGGTTAGCGCTACAAAGCACCGCTTTTTCGACCAAATTAGGGTGTCTAATCAGTAATTGCTGACCGATACGTGCGCCCATAGACCATGCTAATATATTTACTTTTTCGTAACCTAGTTTTTTAATGAGGCCTGCGACATCATCAGCCATTTGTGATATGGTTGTATTGTTTTGCTTTGTATCCGTTGATAGTCCAACGCCTCGATTATCAAACAAAATAAGTTGATTGTGTTTTGCAAGTTTTTCTAATAATGCAGGATCCCATAAACTCATGGTTGAAATAAAACCATTGATCATGATTAAAGGCTTGCCTTGTCCTCGAATGTAATATGCTATTTTAATGCCACTAACATTAATTGTTTTAACTTCTGCTTTAAATTGAGCATGAACCGATGAACAAATGCCGATACAAAGAAATATAGCTGACATTAAGCTGTGCGTCCATTTCATATTTTTGAATCCATCTTGATAGAGTTCATATAAAAAAAACTTATCCTATAAGTATCAAACTTTGAGTCAAGTAGCAACTGATCTTGAACTCCTAAGTGCTCCCACTACAACTTATTCACTGGTTGATCTGAGGCAACTCATATTCTATTATTTTATTTAATAAAACCTGATGGCACGAAGAATGCATTGCAGCCAAGCCAAACCCTGGTTAGAATTGGCTTCTAATAATGAGATAGCCTATGAGCAACCTGTTAATTTCCCTTAATCAACTTTCACTCGCCTTTGGCTTAGATGCTTTGCTAGATAATGCGTCTTTACAAATTGAATCCGGTGAAAGAGTCTGTCTAATTGGCCGTAATGGCGCCGGTAAATCTTCTTTACTTAAAATAATCGAAGGTACTTTATTACCCGATCAAGGCACCGTTTGGCGAAAACCACAACTGAAATTAGCAACATTAACCCAAACCTTACCTCAAGAGAATAGCTTAACTGTTTATGAATATGTTGCCTCAGGATTAGCAGAAACCGGGAAATTATTAGCAGATTATCATGAGCTAACCCATCATTTAGCCGATTCATCTACAAAAGAAACATTAAAACGCCTCGAAAAATTACAACATGCTATTGATGCAAAAAATGGTTGGCAATTTGATCAGCAAATTCAAACGATTTTAACTAAACTGACTTTACCACCCGATAAAAAAATGCATGAATTATCAGGTGGCTGGCAACGACGTGCGGCGCTTGCACAAGCTTTAGTCTGCGCTCCTGAATTATTATTACTAGATGAACCGACCAATCATTTAGATATTGAAGCGATCCAATGGCTTGAAGATCAATTAATGAGTATGAATATAGGCTTAGTTTTTATTACCCATGATCGATCTTTTTTAAAAAGAGTGGCTACTCGTATTCTTGAATTAGATCGCGGGAAATTAACCTCATGGCCTGGCAATTACCAACAATTTTTGCAACATAAAGAAGAATTGTTACATGCCGAAAAAAAACAAAATACAGAATTTGATAAAAAATTAGCGGCCGAAGAACGCTGGATTCGACAAGGCATCAAAGCAAGACGCACACGAAACGAAGGCCGAGTCCGTGCATTAGAAGCCCTGCGACTTCAACGATCAAAACGTCGTGAACAACAAGGTAAAGCTTCTTTTAATCTAAATGAGGTGAAAAAGTCTGGGAAATTAGTAATTGAAGCAAAAGATATTTCTCATGCTTATAATAATATATTTATTATAAAAGATTTTTCGTTAAACTTAATGCGTGGCGATCGCATTGGTTTACTAGGACCCAATGGCATTGGAAAAAGTACGTTGCTTAATATTTTATTAAAAAAAATACCGCCACAGCAAGGCACTGTTAATTTAGGTACCGAATTAAATATTGCTTACTTCGATCAGTTACATCAAACATTAGATTTAGAAAAAAATCTAATTGATTTTATTGGCGAAGGTCGTGACACTATTGAAATCAATAACAAAAAACAACATATTATAAGCTATTTAGGTGATTTTTTATTTACGCCTGCTCGTGCATTAACACCGATTAAAGCACTCTCAGGTGGCGAACGAAATCGATTAATTTTAGCAAAATTATTTTCTCGTCCTGCTAATGTATTAGTCATGGATGAACCCACAAATGATTTAGATATTGAAACATTAGAATTACTAGAAGAATTACTCACTGACTATCAAGGAACATTATTACTAGTCAGCCATGATCGTACTTTTCTAGATAATATTGTCACAAGCACCTTAGTTTTTTCAGGTGAAGGTCAGATTACTGAATTTATTGGTGGTTATCAAAATTGGTTGGAACAAAAAAATAGCTCCACTATCAAATCACCTGAATCATCTTCAATTCCTAAACAAAAAATGCGCGTAATCAAAAAATTAAGCTATGCAGAACAAAAAGAACTAACTGAACTTCCCCATAAAATTGAAAAATTAGAACAAGCACAACAGACTTTATTGAATCGCATAGCTGATCCTAATTTTTACCAACAAAATAGTGAAGCTATCACGATAACTTTAAATGATTTAAAACAAATCGAAAAAGATCTTATATTCGCTTATGAACGATGGGAAAAACTAGAGAAAACACGCTTATAACCTTTTATGACTTATATTTAAATCTTCGACACTATCCCATAATCGATAGATTTCGCCAATTAAGTAAAATGGCAACGAAATAATATTATTATTACACTGTAAAGGTTGTTCTGAAATACGAACTCCACAAGATAATTTTTTTTCTGCAAGCAACATATGCAATGACTTTAAATGACCCGTGCTGCCTGCTTTGACCTCAATGGGAATAATGCGCCCTTGATGACTAATAATATAACCCACTTCGGCAGAGCTGCCTCTCGATTCTCGTGACCAAAAATATAGTTTTTCGTCTTCGTAACAATCTGCATAGGCAAGCAACTCTTGTCCAACAAATTGCTCAGCAAGCGCTCCTTGATTCACTAATACAATATTTTCATTTAAAATTTCATTGGCAGTCAATCCTGCATTTCGCGTGATCAAACCGACGTCTAAAAATAATAATTTAAATTTTTTTTCATTGCTCAATGCAGCAAGCGGTATACCACTTGCTGCTGTTGCTAAAATAGGTTGAATAACACCTGTTTGAGTGAGAAGTTCTATGGCTTGCTTCAGATCGCGCGAACGCATATCAGGGTCTATTTTACTGTATTTAATTTGCTGTCCTATGATGCTGGCGGATTGCTGAAATATTTTTTGTAAATATTTATGCTGCGTTGTTTTCGCATATTTTCCAAAATCATTACGATAAGTACTCATAATAACAGTTTGCATACGCTGTACCGATAAAAAATCATTGGTATTCAGATAAGCTTGGATAGCTGCTGGCATCCCGCCAATCAGAATATATAGTTTAACTAATTTTAATAATTGCTGGTGAAATAAAGCAGATAAAGGTTTTTCGAATGTACAAGTTTTTAGTTCAGTTAGTAAAATATCATAATTCTGTGCTTGCAAAAACTCTTGAAATGATAAAGGTTTCAAATAAATAAATTGCACACGACCCACGGGCATACTAAAGTTTTTTTCTGTTAATGCAAACTCTAATAATGAGCCTGCGCCTATGAGATGCAATTCTGGCAGTTGTTCTTTAAAATAACGCAGCGCCATAATAGCAGCTGGGCAATTTTGGATTTCATCGAAAAAAACCAGTGTTTCACCTGGAATAATTGGCTGGCGACTCATAGCTTGCAAAGCATTTATTATTTCATTTGGTTTCAATGAATGGAAACATTCAATGTATTCTGGTTCAAGCTCAAAATTGATATTGAGGAAATTTTTAAAATATTCATTGCCCAATTGTTCAATAACAAATGTTTTACCAACCTGCCTCGCGCCACGTAGAAGCAAGGGTAAATGTTCCGCAGAGGTTGCCCATGATTTAAGGTCTTGAATAATATATCTTTTCAATTTTTTACCCTGATATTTATCCATTAATTGGCTGAAATTACCCCTAATAATAGCCAATTTTTGGATTTTTTTCAAGGTATTTTTACCCTAAAGCCTTATAAAAGCCTTAAGATTTCCTTAATATTATAAAACTACAATATAACTCTATACAAAATTGAGGAATAAAGTAATGCTTCACAATAACCAAATACCTGCTGACCCAAAAAACCTTAAAGAGCCACTTCTACCAGCTCCCCTACCAACTCCCCCCAAGGATATAGCCATTCCTATGCAAACTATTTCATCAATAGATCCCCTTAAAACTACCCGGGAGAGATATGAATATGAAGATGAATATGGTGAAGATGATAGAAAAAAAAATAATTATAGCAGTTGCCGAATGTTAGCATTTGCTTTGCTCTGTGCTGGACCAACAGGAGGCGCTATCTATGGAACAAACAAACTTTTCAAAGAAAGAGAAATTAAAAAAGACTATCTAGCTAACCAATATACTACCAACCCCAATTTATTAAATCCTTATTATCCTAATACGACTTGCGCGGAAGTTTTTGATCCTTACAATGTAAGCACAGCTTACGATTTTTGTAATAATTATGATAATTTAAAGCAAAATTTTAATCAAACATTCAATATGACTGTACCCTATGACGTTTTCACTACGTGTTATCAAACGCTTGATAACTGCCTTGTTGGAGGAGGTGGTTTACTAATGTTTGTCACATGTATAGCAGCTGGCACAGGCTTTTCTACAGTTGTTCCGTGCATATTAAGCATAGGCAGAAGCCCTGCTTGTCGTGATTCACGTGATTATGAACAGGATAGTACAACTGTTCAAATAAAAATACTTAAAGATAACTCTCCTGCTAACGTTTCAAAAATAATAAAAATAATTAAGGAGATGGGTATCTTTGGCAGAAACAAAGAAAATGAAATTATTCCTACTCTGATACATGGGTATTTAACAGGAAAAGAGGATTCTTCCGCCCCACAACCTAGGAAATAGCGATAATAATTTTATATAGTCGCCACTGGCGAAAAATTAAAAAAATTCACCTACTCTATCATTCCCGCGAAAGCGGGAATCTATTTTGCAAAGAAACTTCTATCCCTATAAAAACCAATGCACCAACAATGCACCACTCACCCCCGCCAAGGCCAACAGCCCCATTAACTGTAATAAAGGCATATGAAGCGTTCGATAAGCTTTTAAATCTTCTTTTATGTACTCTTTCATTATTTTACTCTCTCTTTAATTTTAGAAATAAATTTGTTGCATAAATTCTTTTGCTAACTTTAGAGTCTCTTCTGCCACTGCATTGGCTTTATCAGTTCCTTGCTTTAAAATCGCTAATACTTCAGTTTGATCTTTTTCATAAAAAGCTCTTCTTGCCGCAATCGGTCCAATTAAGGCAACCAATACATCGATCAGTTTCTTTTTACATTCTACATCACCTATTTTACCAGCGCGATAACGCTCTTTTGCCTCGTCCACCCAAACAGCATCCGGATTGAAAATATCATGAAAAATCCATAAGGGATTATTCTCAATTTCACCTTTATCGCTTGCTTTTAACCGCTTTGGGTCGGTGTACATATTCATCACTTTTTTAGCAATCGTATCTGCATTATCACTTAAAAAAATCGCATTATTCAGCGATTTTGACATTTTTAATAAATGTCCAGCGCAATCAGGACCTCCTGTGCCAATTAAACGTCGCGTACGCCCTAATTTAAGATCTACAATAGGAAATAATCCGCCTTTTGCCACATAATCTTCATCTGCTGTATGAGAATCAACACCACAATATAATTGATTAAACTTACGCGCAACCTCTCGTGTTAACTCAATATGCGGAATTTGATCTTCCCCCACAGGCACAATCTCTGGGCGAAAAGTTAAAATATCTGCCACTTGATTGATCGGATATAATAAAAATCCAACTGGATAGTTCTCTCCCAACCCTTTATCTCGAATTTCATCTTTAATAGTCGGATTGCGCATCAATCTAGGAAAAGGAACCAGCATACTAAAAAAAATCGTTAATTCTGCTATCGCTTTAATTTCAGATTGAATGAAAATAGTGCTTATCTGAGGGTTAATCCCTGCTGCTAAATAGTCGATTGCAATATCAATCACACTTTGATGCACTTCCCCCGGTCTATCCATACGCGTGGTAAACGCTTGTACATTTGCAATGATAAAATAGCAATCGAATTCTTTTTGTAGTGCAACGCGATTTTCAAGTGATCCAACCCAATGACCTAAATGTAATCGGCCGGTGGTGGTATCTCCTGTTAATAATCGCGGCTTTAATCTATTCACGAAAGTCATCCTCAAAAAATGGGTATTATAACAAGCTTAAACGCTCTGCCAAATGAAAAGCCACCTGGCCTGCTTTTTTACTTTTTAATATGCGCCAATTAGCGGGTAAATCAGCTGTCGTTAAAGCATTAGGCGACTCTAAATAAATATAAGCCCGCGCTGCAAGTGCTTGTTGTTCTTCTAAATAAAAACACATAGGCAATAAAATATTTTCTTGAAAGGGTGGGTCTAGAAAAACAATATCAAATGGCCGAGTTGATTTTTTTAAAGGTGGTACGCAAGCTTGATAAATATCGGCATTTTCTGCCTGAAAAATAGCTAATTGCTCTTTTAAAAAAGACAACGCCACAGAAGATCGATCAATCATCACAACATGAGCCGCCCCGCGTGATAACGCCTCAAATCCCAAAGCACCACTTCCCGCAAAAGCATCTAAACAATAGGCGCCCGGCAAAAGGGGCGCCAACCAGTTAAATAAAGTTTCACGTACACGATCAGGCGTGGGTCGTAATCCTAAAATATCAGGTACTTTTAATTTTCGACCACGCCATTGTCCGCCAATAATTCGCACTTCACCTGGTTTTATCCGCTTTATCTGCATAGGGGGAAGTATATCATGTTTTGAATATGTTAAGATGACAAAAATCTATGATCGAGTAAATCATTATGCTAAATTTTTTAAAAAAGAAAACACCTGAAACGACTAAAGAATCCGCTGAAAAAAAAGGTTTTTTTGCCCGCTTGAAAACAGGCCTTAGCAAAACCCGCCAGAGTTTTAGCACTAATATTGCGAATTTATTTTTAGGCAAAAAAGTCTTAGATCAAGACGTACTAGATTTGCTTGAAACACAATTATTAATGGCCGATGTCGGGGTAGACGCGACCGAACAATTTATCAAACATTTAACGCAAAAATTAGCTCGCAATGAACTCAATGATCCGCAAGCTGCGTTGCAAACACTTAAAAATGAGATGCGCATGCTATTAAAACCGTGTGAAGCACCCTTACTTTTATCAGAAAAAACTCGGCCTTTTGTGATTCTAGTCGTCGGGATTAATGGCTCTGGCAAAACCACTACTATCGGTAAAGTGGCGCATTATTTTAAACAAACTGGCAAAAGTTGTTTGCTGGCGGCTGGAGATACTTTTCGTGCAGCAGCAATCGAACAATTACAAATTTGGGGCGAGCGTAATCAAGTGCCCGTCATTGCACAACAACCCGGGAGTGATACCGCTGCTGTTATTTATGATGCGCATGACTCAGCAAAAGCACGAGGAATAGATATTCTCATTGCCGATACCGCCGGCCGTCTACACACGCAATCAAACCTAATGGATGAATTAAAAAAAGTAAAACGCGTGGTTAAAAAAATAGACCCTGATGCCCCCCACGAAACTTTATTAATTTTAGATGCCAGTATTGGTCAAAATGCTTTAAATCAAGCAAAACAATTTCATGAAACTATTGGCATTACTGGACTTGCCTTAACTAAGCTCGATGGAACCGCCAAAGGCGGTATTATTTTCGCAATTGCTAAAGAGATGAAAATACCGATTCGCTTTATTGGAGTCGGCGAACAAATAGATGATTTAAGACCTTTTGATGCAGATGATTTTATTAGTGCATTATTTGATCAATAAATGGTCTATTTAACACTCTATTTACATTAGCACTCTCACTAAAAGAGTGCTAAAATAGTAAAAAATTTCAACATGAGGGTCTACATGAAAAACAGCCTGCAAAAATTTAACTATCATTTGCCCATTACCAATTTGGATGCTTATATTAACCATGTGAACCAAATTCCCCTGTTAAGCCAAGCAGAAGAGCAAGAGCTTGCGACTCGTCTTAAAAAAAACAATGAATTAGATGCCGCTAAAAAGCTGGTCATGGCGCATGCGCGTTATGTAGTACGCATTTCTAAAGGTTATCTGGGATATGGCTTACCTTTAGGTGACCTGATTCAAGAGGGCAATATTGGTTTAATGAAAGCTGTTAAACGATTTGACCCAACGATAGGGGTTCGTTTAGTGACTTTTGCTGTCCATTGGATTAAAGCTGAAATTCATGATTATGTTCTACGCAACTGGCGGATTGTTAAAGTGGCGACTACTAAAGCCCAGCGTAAATTATTTTTCAATCTGCGTTCCATGAAAAAACGACTAGGATGGTTCTCCAATGAAGAAATCAATGCTGTTGCCAAAGATTTAGGGGTTAAACCAGAAACTGTCCGTGAAATGGAAATGCGCCTACATGCATCAGATGCTTCTTTAGATAACCATGCAGACGATGATGAAAGCGACGAACACCATCAAACAGCTTTAGCGGGCTATTTGGCTGACAAACGCCTGGATCCTGCTCATCAATTGGAGTCTGATACTTTCTTAGAAAAATCGACTTCTGAATTGCATCACGCACTTGTTACACTAGATTCACGCAGCCAGGATATTTTAAATGCTCGTTGGCTTAAAGAAGAAAAAGCAACCTTACAAGAATTGGCTGATAAATATGGTGTATCTGCTGAAAGAATCAGGCAATTAGAAAAAAATGCGATGAATAAATTGAAAGAATCGTTGGCAGGATGATTGTTTGCGCAGTCCCCTGGTTGCTTGTTATACTGAGAACATAGCGTAAAAATGCGCTTTACTTAAGCTTTATATAATCGCTGTCGCGAAATTAAAATGTAGGGTGGATTAGACGCGTTTTTTGCGTCGTAATCCACCAAATTTTTACTATTCCACTTTATGCGCGGGCTCCAGACCCAAGTTTAATTTTTCTTTAAAAATATTTTTATTTATTATTAATTTTAGATTTATCTACTCCGTAAAATAATGTTAAGTGACTTTGCAAAATTTATAAATAAAAAACGTAATACTATATGATACATTAAAATTTATTATTCAGTACATCTTTAATTAATGGGTCTAAAATTTTATAAAATTTATTCTCATCAATATAAACATAATCTTTTTCAATTAAGGTTGCTATAGCTCTTTGAATACTACTCGAAGTTAAGTTAACTTGTTGTGTTAACTCTTTACTAAACAGTCCAGTTATTCTCGGCTCATTAGCTAGAAAAATTAATAATTTTCTTTGGTTAAGACTTAATAAAGCAAGCTCTCTTTCTATTGAGGATTTATTTTCAAGTACAAACCTTTGCCAAGTAATTAATATTTCTTTTGAGTGAGCGAGAATCTTATTTTGGGATAATAAAGAGCAAAGCTTATTAATATAATAAGCGTGGCATTCTGTTAATTCAAAAATAATTTTTAATGATTCCTGGTTAATTATATCTTTATAGATTTCTTTGAATGCTGCTTGTATATATTTAGTATACTCATCTTGATTAATTCGGTTAAGCTTAATGTGATCACATAGTTTATAAAAAGGTCTTTTTTTATCATTAAATATTTCTTCTATTAAATGACGATTACTGCCAGAAAAAATATAAGCTACATGAGTGGATTTTTGCGCAGCTTCTCTTATAGCTGCTTCTATAGAATTATTTTTAGCAATTTCACCTACTACTTGAAATTCATCTAAAAATAAAATAACATGCTTTTTTTTATTTTTAGCAATTTCATGCAGCTTTTCTAACGATTTTAAAATAGTATCTGTAGCGGAAATTTTATTTTGATTAAATTCTAATTTTACCCCTGCTTTTTCCAGCACTACTTTAATTTGCAAGCTAGCAAAAAAATCTCCCGCAAGGTGCAATAATTTTTTTGGAGTGCTTTCTAGTTGACCCAATAAGTTTCCTACTCCATTTAAAATATATTTTTCAATATCTTCTTGGCTTAATGCTTTATATAAATCGACATGTGCATAGGGCCACTTAATCTGTTTAAAAGCCTGCAAAGCAAGGCTGGTTTTTCCGAAGCGGCGAGGAGAAATTAATAAAACAGGAGCATTGCCTTTAAGGTTATATATCATTCTACTAAGCTCTTCCTTACGATTACAAAAAGCTTCATCTATAGCAAGATAGGTAGGAAAGTAATTCAAAATAAACTCCGTTGCTTAAGTTTGTATTACGCATATTGTATAACGCATTATGCGTAATTACAATAATAATTATTTTCAACCGACTAATACGGCAGAGCTATGATAGAACCTGAAAAATTGATTTATAATAAAGAAAAGGCTACTTTCTTTTATTATAGCTATTGCTTAATAAAGTTCTTTTAGTTAGAGTTGACGTTAATAAAAGAAATTACTGGTAAAACACGTAATAAAGTTTATGTTTATCAAAAATATTTAGATATTTTGAATGAAGGCGCGAAGCCAATAAATGAAATATAAGACCAAGCGACTATTTAAGTTCTCTTACAAAAAGCTTTGTTTTAAACTTTATAAACCCGCTGCTTTGATGATTGCGAATGAAGCTTATGATCAGAAGACGCGCCTTCCCCGCCTCGTAACCACGCATTAATCGCCGCCAAATCATCCGGGCTTAACGTGCCTGCTGCTTCTTTTAATGCTAATAAATTATTAACATACGCATAACGATCCAATGCATATTGTTTTTCATCATCTAAAACTTGTTGCTGTTGATTTAAGACATTTACTAAAATTTCTGTCCCTACTTTGTAACCTTCTTTCATCCCCTCAAGTGAACTAATGGCAGCTTTAATCGTTTCTTTATCAGCGTGTAATTTACTAATACCTGCTAGAATCCCTAAATAGCTTTGTCGTGTACTGGTCATCGTACTTCTAATTTGTTGCTCTAAAGTTTGTACCGCTAATTGATACTGATCTTGCGCTTGCCTTGTTTGTGCAACGACTAAACCACCTTCATAAATAGGAAAATTCACATTTAAACTAACCTCACTCTGATGGGTTTGACCCGTTCCATGCGGATGGAAAAGAGAACCGTCAATAGCACTCTCACTGGATAAATTATTTCTTGTCATATCATTTACAAAATCTACTAAGTATTGACCTTCCACATTTACAGTAGGCATGTGACCTGCAAATTGTTGACGAATATTTTCTTTAGAAGCAACAACCGCATATTGATTTGCTTTGATTTGCCAATTTTGGCGCGCAGCGGTCATAATCCACGCATTAATATTCTTAGGTCTCGGCGAGATCAACGGAAATTGCTCGCTCAATTTCGCAAGAGATCGATATAAAACACCCGTGATCGCACGTAAGTTTTCTTGATCATCTTTTAGATTAGTTTCTGATGCAATGTAATCCGCAACCGATCCTTGATAAGAAGCTTCAGCCGTATAAACATCAGTAATCGTTTTTAAACCCACTTTATATTGTTGAGTCGCTTGATCTAATTGTTGTTTAAAAGCAACTTTAGCAGAACCACTCGCACGCAAAAAATCTTCATCTTGTAATACTTGAAAATACGCTTTAGCAACCCGAATCATTAAGTCTTGTGACGCTGCATTGAGTGTTGCCAATGCTTGTTTTGCCGTTGCTTTTTGTTGCGACAAATTCGCAGTTTGCGCCACATCAAAAATTGTCTGTGTTAAAGTCAAAGAATAAGTATAACCCCTTTCTCGCAGGGTATCATCTACAGTCGAAGCAGGCCCTGAACCAGTCGCTTTCAAAATACTCGGTACGGCCTGAAATCCTAAATTAGGTAACAAATAAGAACGACTAATAGGAACATTTTCCCCCGTTGCTAATTCTTGAGCAATAGCTTGTTGATAAACAGGATCACTAAATAATGCTTGTTTATAAACTTGCAATAAATCAGCAGCATATGATAAAGAAGTAATAGACATGCTAAATAAAAAGAACAAAACTAATACTATATTTTTTTTCATGAGACTTAATTCCTGTTTGCAACATTCATCGTTTTTTGCGGGGAAAGTATAGCATTAATATAAAACAGTTACATTGGCTTTATTAATTGAACAGCTAAATTGATTGCGGCTAACAAACTATCTGGACATGCTTTACCCAATCCTGCTAAGTCTATAGCCGTGCCATGATCAACAGAAGTACGAATAATGGGCAATCCTAACGTTACATTAACCGCAGTATGAAAGCCAATATGTTTCACCACGGGCAAAACTTGATCATGATACATGCCAAGTATCGCATCTGCTTTTTTTAAATACTGCTCGGTAAACACAGTATCAGCAGGTAATGGACCCATTATTTTTAGTTTTTCTGCTTGTAAACTTTGAATAGCAGGCAAAATAATATTCTCTTCCTCAGTCCCTAAAATACCTCCTTCACCGGCATGAGGATTTAAACCACAAACTAAAATAGTCGGATCAAGAATATTAAAATAATTTTGCATTGATTGATGCAATAATTTAATAGATTGCCTAATATGATCTTTGGTAATCGCTTTGGGAACAGCACTCAAAGGTAAATGCGTGGTTGCAAGAGCCACTCGTAATTGATCAACAACAAATAACATCAATACTTGTTGTGCTTTACAAAAATCAGCCAAAAACTCCGTATGGCCGGAGAACACAATCCCCGCTTTATTAATAATTGCTTTATGCACGGGCCCTGTGACTAATGCATCTGCTATTTTTTCAAGACAATGTTCTGCTGCTAATTCTAGGCAAGCTATGACAAAAAGAGCATTTTCTGGATTTAATTGACCCGGAATGCAAGGCTTGCTTGCCTGCACAGGTAATATTTTTAAAATACCTGGCGCGTGAGGAACAGGTGTGTGATGAACATTAAATTCTATTAATTTTAACGGTAAATTTAATAGCTTGGCGCGTGCTGTTAAAATATCTGGATCATAAATAATAATTAATTCAGCAGGAATTGTTCGTTGTGCTATTTGCACAACAATATCAGGACCAATCCCTGCAGGTTCTCCTGGAGTAATAACAATTCGTGGAGTATTAGAATTCATTGTAAAATTTTATCACCCTTCTTGCACAATATTAACAAACGCTTCACTACGAACTTTAGTTAGCCAACTTTGTAAGGCTTCCTCAAATTTACGTTCATATAATAACTCTCTGACTTTATTGCGCTGCGCGGTTTCATTGCCTAACATCGCCGCATCACGAATACCTGCAACATGAATAATATGAAATCCATTCGGTGTTTGAATCGGCCCTGCAATATCATTGACTTTCATTTCAATTAATCGATTGGCAAATGCAGAAGGAATCTCAGGCAATTTACGCCACCCTAAATCACCCCCTTGTAAAGCTTTATCACTGCCTGAATCAGAAAAAGCCATTTCACTAAAAGATGTCCCCGTATGCAATTTTTTCAAAATATTTTCTGCATGCAAACGCGCTGCTTGAATTTGTTTTAAAGAAGGTGATTCTGGTAAAGTAATTAAAATATCTTCTAAATGATATTCTTTCGCACTCAATGCTTGCCATGCACTTGAACGCATAAAATCATTCACTTCTTCAGGCGAAATCGCCAGTTGATGGCCAATGGCTTGCTGCTCTACTTTATGAATAATATATTCATCTTGAATTTCACTGCGGTATTCTGCTTTGGTTAATCCTTGACGATTCACTTCTTGATATAATCGATCAACCGTTAAATGATTGCTCGCTGCAATGATTGCAATTGCTTTATCAATATCTTGAGATGAGGCATGAATGCCCATTTGAGTGGCAAGATCAAGCTGCACTTTTTTAGTAATTAATTGATCTAACACCTTTTTTTGTAAGCTTTGTAAATTAGGGATCGTGGTATTATTAGCCACTAATTGCTTTTTGATGCGTAAAATCGCTTGATCTAATTCACTTTGAGTAATAACCGAATTATTAACAACCGCAATAATTCTATCAAGACTTTGTTCATTATTTTTATTTCCACCCGCAATTGCGCTTAAACTAAACAAAATGCTGAGTGATAATATTACAAAATATCGGAAACTTTTCATCATTTTCTCTCACACTCCAGTTATCGCCTCATGAGGCATTATTAACTATCAATAATCTTGGCCAAAATAATTCTTATTTGCCAGAATGGTGCTATTAACAACTTGACTTGGATTACCTGTGCCTATATTGCCTAACCCTTTTAAAGCAAATTGGAGATAAAACTCCGTGTTATAAGCATACGTATTGTTAACAGTTTGATTAGTATAAACTCGCCCAGCCACAAAACGCACGGCCCAACAACAGCTGTCGTATTGTAACCCATATAATAAATTCTGAAAATGACCTTGATTCCAACTTTGCGTCCAACGTCCAACGGCGCTCCAATCACGCGTTAAACTCCAGGTAAATGATAAATCTGTTTGCGATAAATTATTAGCATCACTCCCTTCTGGTTCATCAAATTGCGGATCGCCATCACGAACATAAGAATAACTAAAATTTATCATATGTAAATAATCGCGCGCATAACTCACTGTCAAGGTTTGATTATCTAATTCGCGTTGAATCGAATTCCAGATCGTATCAGCTCTCACCGTCCAATAAGGGGTTAAATTATACAACAGCATGCCCGAAATCGGTGATGTGTCTTCGGTATTCTCATCCGGCAACGGCTGATCGTCACAGTCTACAGTCCCATTGTAACAAAGTGTGACGCGTCTATTTTGAAAATAATAAATCTGCCCAATTCCCGCACGAATTTTTTCATATCCTGATTCATCATCAATAAATCGAGTGGTCACACCAACACTTATTTGATTGGCATCCCCAATCCGATCAAGACCGCTAAATCTATTATAAGTAAATAATTGGTCATAGGTGAGCGTATTGGTTGTCGTATCAAAAATAGGAATATCATTTTGGTTACGATAAGGCACATAAGTATAGTAAACCTCAGGCTCAAGCGTTTGCCGCATGGAATGTGAAAAAAATTTCACATTTCGATCAAAATAAAGACCTGAATTAATATCAAAAATAGGCAGCGCCCGCTGTGGATTGGTTGGGTTTGCCCCTGGCGTATTATCTTCTACCCCATCTGCATTAACCTGCTGCAATGAATATTGCGTTAAAGCCATTTGTAAACGTGGCACGATATAAATACTCGGCCGATAATAAGGCCAGCTGATGCCCGGTTGACTATGCGCACGATTGCCAATGGGTTGATCAATATCAACTCCGGGATTATTGTGAATTTCAAAATGCGTGAAATCATTATAAATAAAATAATCAAGCCCGGTCTTATCGCTTAGATAATCTCCTTCTAATACTAATTGAGGTAAGCGAAAATATTGGTTGTTATAGGGTGTTTCATCGATAGGATGTAATGTTTGATAACCTTGCAAGCGACCGAACATTTGCCAATATTCACCTTTGTAATTCAGATCTGCTTCTTGTAATAATTGATTAGGTGTCACTTCATATAAATTATTGCGAAAGTCTTTTAGATAATAATCATCTCCCACATAACTAAAATTGATATCACTAGACCAATGTTCATTAAAACGCGTATCATCGATCACATGAATCGCTTTTCGTGTGGTACTTGAGTTTTCCAGCCGATTTAATTCAGATTGTGTCACAGGATTAGTCGAATTTGCATTTTCTTCTTCGTCAGTCGTTTTAAGATTTTCAAATTTTTGATCATCCGGTAAAACACTGAATCCTATTTCGCCGTGGCTGGTTTTCGTTAAATAACGAAAAAGATTATTAAGCTGAAGCCCTCTTTTACTTAAAAAAGCAGGGGTAATCGTATCATCATAATTGGGCGCTAGATTCCAATAAAAAGGCGTTTGCAGATAAGGCCCATTACTACTTGAAGTGCCTGGTCTTGGGAATAAAAATCCTGTTTGACGACGATCATCAATTGGAAAATTAAGATAAGGCCAGTAAAAAACCGGTATGCCTTTTAGATACAATCTGGCATTTTTAGCAGTACCTCTTCCCGTATTTTTATTCAATAAAATATCACTTGATCTGACTTGCCACACCCCATGTGTTGGCGGACAAGTACTATAAGTGGCGCTTTGAAATTCATAGACTTTAGGTTGTTCTTGTTTAAAAAGACGCGCTTTCCCCCAAGCACTTAATTGCACGACTTCGCGTTCTTCTGTGATCTGATCATTAGAAGGTTTAGCTGGTTTTCTAGATAATACGCCATACACTGCCGTACGATATAAAATATCATATAAAGATTTATTTTTTGTTTGTAAATAAACACGACCACATTTAGCTCGCACTAAATCATTAGGCTCACGTAAAATGACATTACCTATTAAATCGACATAGTTATATTTTTCTGTGACGGGCTCTCGATAGACATAGGCTTTATTTGCTTTAATTTGTTGGCCATTTTCGCTCAGCGTCACATTGCCTTGATAAACAGACGTGCTATGCATTGAAAAAACACCTTGATCACCTGTCACATAGATCAAATCTTTTTTGAGTGTTTGATGGGTATCAATAAAAGCAGGTTCATAATAATAACCGCCACAACGGTTCGTATTATTAGGCACCCAACCTAATCTATCGGCAATAGCTGATTCTGTTAAAGTGGGTGAATCTTGGGTCAAAAGAATACAAGACTGATTGAGCGCCTCCCCTGCTGCATTGACAGAACTCACCCAACATCCTAATATACTAATAAATATTAATATAAATTTAAATTGTCTAGAACTATACATGTTAAGGGGGCATTCCCATTTGCAAATCATGCAAGTTTAACGAAAAGTCAGGTAAGAACAAAGCAAAACACCCCTCTAAAAAAAAATAATCAGTCATGTTAAACTAAATAAATCATCTTAAGGCGTAAAGAAAAATGAACCCAAGACAAGAAGCACTCGCTCTCTGGTTAAAAGCTCTAAATTTTACCGATTTTTCTCTCACCGCTTTACCAAATGACGCAAGTTTCCGCCGTTACTTTCGTTTAAAAACATCCAATTCGTCTTATATTATTATGGACAATCCAGATACAGCTTCTTGTCAACCCTTTATTGCGCTTAGCCATGCCTTGCGCTCACACGGTCTTAATACCCCAGATATTTTACAACACAATCATGCCGAGGGTTTTTTATTATTAACAGATTTTGGTGATCAGCAACTTTTACAGGCATTAAATTCTGCTAACATGAAAAAATTATACCAAAAAGCTTTAACTGTTTTAGCGCGCATACAAACTTGCGATGCAAGCACCCATTGGCCTATTCCCATTTTTACTGCTGATTTCATGTATCAAGAACTCGAACTTTTTAGACAATGGTTTTTAGAAGTTTATCTTAATTTACTATTATCACCTGCTACTTTAAAAGCATTATCAATAAACTTTACTCAATTAGCGGCAGAAATTGCGCATCAGCCAATGGTTTTTATGCATCGAGATTATCACTCAGCTAATTTAATGTTATTGCCCAATGAAGAAATAGGCGTATTAGATTTTCAAGATGCTTTTTTAGGTCCTATCACTTACGATTTAGTTTCATTACTAAAAGATTGTTATATCGATTGGCCTGAAAAAAATATTCAAGAATTAGCTTTTTCTTTTCGCAATGATATCAAGCTTAAAGTGTCAGACGAATTATTTTTACGTTGGTTTGATCTCATGGGATTACAAAGACATCTAAAAGCATTACTGACTTTTTCACGTAAATTCAGCCGCGATCATAATGCAAATTATTTAAAATATATTCCTCGTACTTTAAATTATATAAAAATGATTAGTGCAAAATATAAAGAGTATCAAATTATTCATGAGATATTAGCAGGAGTTGATCTATGCGTGCCATAATATTAGCAGCAGGTCGAGGGAGTCGTATGGGTCAATTAACGGATCATACCCCGAAAGCTTTACTAAAAGTAAAAAATAAATTCTTAATTGAGTATTCTATTGAGAGCTTAAAAACAGCAGGCATTCATGAAATTGTTATTAATATTAGTTATAAACGAGAACAAATTAAAACTACATTAGGGGATGGCTCTCGCTTTGGCGTTTGTCTTCAATATTCAGAAGAACCAACAGCCCTTGAAACAGGCGGCGGTATTTTTCAAGCGCTCCCGTTATTAGGTAATGAACCTTTTATTACAACCAGCTGCGATATTATTTCAGATTATGCCTTTCAAAATCTTAAAAATTTAAAAAATTTAGCGCATCTTATTTTAGTGAATAATCCTAGCTTTCATCCTAAAGGCGATTTTTGCTTAGAGAATAATCGCATTTATCTCGGCGATGACAAGAACTATACTTATGGCAATATTGGCCTATTACATCCTGCATTATTTAGCAATTGTAAGCCAGGTCGTTTTTTATTAGGCGATTTATTAAAAAAAGCAATTGCCGAGAAAAAAGTAAGCGGCGAATGTTTCCAAGGCCGCTGGTCTAATATAGGAACAAAAGAAGATTTAGCGCAAGCTAATTTAGCTTAATGCTTGATAAAAATAATGGCATTATGGTATAATCTCAGAAAATAACATATTTTTTTACATGATTTATTCAAAAATTAACATTATTTTATCTTATGAGATATCAATATGCTGGTTGAATTTAATATAAAAAATTATCGCTCAATTAAAGAAACTCAAAAATTAAGCCTGGTTGCAACGACAGATACATCTCACCAAAATACTAACTGCATACCAAGCGGAACCTCTTCTACATTGCAGTTGTTACGTGCTGCAGTAATATATGGTGCAAATGCAAGCGGTAAAAGTAACTTAATCTCAGCTTTAGCATTTATGCGCAGCATGGTTGAAATATCCGCTAGCGGGATTCGTGAAGGCCAAGCACTAAATGTTTCTGCTTTTCGCTTTGATCATGAGACGACTAATCAATCTTCGGAATTTGAAATCACATTTATTGAAAATAATATTCGTTATCAATATGGTTTTGCACTTAATGCTTCACGTGTAACTAAAGAATGGTTATTTGCTGCAGTATCATCAAAGCCTCAACGTTGGTTTGAAAGAAATTATGATAATAAAAAAGGAGAAGACCACTGGGCTTTTGGTTCTTACTTTGCTGGCGGCAAAATGCAGCATGATTTGTGGAAAAATTCAACACGTGCAAATGCTCTTTTTCTTTCAACAGCAGTTAATTTAAATAACGAACAACTTCGTCCAATCTATAGCTGGTTTGTGAATAAGTTGCTTGTTATTGAAAGCAATGTTCCACTTAACCCACTCTACACAATGAATTGCGTTAGAAATAACTTAAACAAGCAAGAAATAATAGAATTTTTGCAATCCGCCGATCTTGGAATTACTGATGTGCAAGTACAGACACAAAAAAGTCAACAGTTTCGTTTGCATTTAGAACCGGGTGCTGTCGCAATAGAAAATCAGGAAGAAGTCGATATTCCACTTGCAATACTTTTTCATCAAGGTAAAAAAGAAAATATAGGATTTAATTTACATGAAGAATCGCATGGCACACAAAGACTTTTTGCTTATGCTGGGCCTTTTCTAGATATTTTACGAGACGGTAAAACATTAATTGTAGATGAATTGGATAGCGGATTACATCCTAAAATGGTGAAATTCTTAGTCTCTCTTATTCAGAATACCAATTTAAATAAAAATAACGCACAATTGATTTTTAGTACTCATAACACTTCTTTATTAGATATCGATTATTTTCGTCGTGATCAAATTTGGTTTATGGAAAAAGATAAAGAACAAGCTTCTAACTTATACCCGCTTACCGATTTTAGCCCTCGCAAAAATGAGGCGCTTGAGAAGGGTTACCTCATAGGTCGTTATGGAGCTCTGCCTTACTTAGGTGAATTTAATTTATAATAAGGAGTAGGGAGGCGTTGTGAGCAGGTCAGATAAGTTATTTCAAAAGAAAAAAATGTATAATGAACAAGAACTTGCTAGATGCCAAGCTAAAAGAGCGCCTTATGAAATTATAAGTATCATTTGCGAAGATAGCAAAAGCTCTCCAGGTTATTTTAAGGAAATTATAAAATATTTTAGATTAAATACTGCAAATGTTGATATTGTCCCAAGTAAGGGATCAGCTCCGATTACTGTTGTTGATCATGCAATAGAAATTGCAAAAAAAAAGACTTATGATTTAGTCTTCTGTGTTTTTGATAGAGATGAGCATGAAAGCTTTGCACGAGCTGTTAATAAATTAGAAAGTCAATCTAATTATAAAGCTATTATATCGACTCCTAGTTTTGAAATATGGCTACTTCTTCATTTTGGTTTTACAGCAAAATGTTATTCTAATGAAAATTTAATATCTGATCTTAAGAAAAAACTACCATCCTATAATAAAAATCAAGCTAGCTGGTTTAAGCACTTAATAGACAAATTAGATATTGCAATAAAAAATGCAAAACAATTACAAAAAGAAAATCATAAAACCCATTCAGATAATCCAGCGACAAATGTCCATGAATTAATAGAATATTTAAGGACTCTTAACATTAGAAACACATGAAGTTTATTTTTATACTTTGCCACAATTATCAGAAATTTTTAAAGATGGCTTTAGACTAAAACGCTTACTCCTACCACAAAATGGATAACTTTTTCTATTCGAGCCATCCCTCTCTATTTAGAAACATAGGGGAGATTAGACGCATTTTTTACGTCGTCATCCACCAAATTTGCCATTTATAATTTGTGGATTACGGCAAAAAAACGCCTAATCCCCCCTACATTTTCAACTTAACTTAATTTTAATATTAACGTGGCGCTTGATATCCTCCTGCCAACCCATTTTTACTCAAAACAATTTGCCAAAGTTGCACGCTGCGCGCGCGAAAATTACCCGCACACGAAAGCAAATAATAATTCCACATGCGATAAAACCGTTCGTCATATTGTGATTTTAAAGTAGGCCACGCTTTTTCAAAATTCTCATGCCAACTCATTAAGGTTTTATCATAATCCGTCCCAAAATTATGCCAATCTTCCATCACAAAAAGTCCTTCAATGGCCTTGCCAATTAGTTGAGCCGATGGCAACATGCCGTGAGGGAAAATATACTTAGTGATCCATTCATTAGGAACTTCAGTCACATTATCGCCAATGGTGTGCAATACAAAAAGACCATCGTCTACTAAACAATGACTCACTACCTTCATGTAAGTTGCATAATTTCGATGCCCCACATGTTCAAACATGCCTAAAGAAACAATGCGATCAAATTTTTCTTGAATGTCACGATAATCTTGAAAACGAATATCAATCGGCAACCCTTCACAGACTTTTTGCGCATAATGACACTGCTCTTTTGAAATAGTGACCCCAACCACTGAAACACCATAATTTTCCGCTGCAAATTTTGCAAATCCTCCCCAGCCACAACCAATATCTAATAAACGCATGCCTGGTTTTAATAATAATTTATCACAAGTGAGTTTTAATTTAGCCCGCTGCGCTTCCTCAAGTGTTTTAGCCTCCTTCCAATAACCACAGGTATAATTCATGCGGCTATCTAACATGGCTTGAAATAATTCATTACTTAAATCGTAATGCTTTTCGGCAACTTCTAACGAATGTTTTTTTGTTTGATAATTTAAAAATTTTAAAAAAAACATCTTTAACATTAAAAGCTTGCTTTTTTTTATTTTATCACCTAGATTGGCACGTAATATCTTGTCAATGAACACATCAATTTTCTGACAATCCCACCATCCTTCCATATAAGATTCACCTAACCCTAAAGCACCTTGATTTAATGTACGTTGATAAAACTGTGGATTATGCACTTTAATATCCCAAGGTGACTCCCCATTTAAAGTGACATCGGTTGAATCTAATAGCTTTTCAAAAACTCGCTTGACTGATTTAGTTTCCATCATTGGCTTTAACTCCTTCATGCAAAAAAAATAAATGACAGGATATTGCGAAATTTATCAGATTTTTCTCAACTAGGAAAATAAATATGACATTAGCAATTATTTATACCCGCGCAACCTGCGGAATTTCAGCGCCTTTAGTCACTGTAGAAGTACATACTGCACGTGGTTTACCCAAAGTCAATATAGTCGGTTTACCCGCAGCCGTGGTAAAAGAAAGCAAAGATCGCGTGCGAAGCGCTATTTTAAATACACAATTTGAATTTCCACGAGGGCGCTTAACCATTAATCTAGCACCCGCTGATTTACCGAAAGAAGGCGGATACTTTGATTTACCCATTGCGCTTGGAATTTTAGCCGCGACTAAACAAATTCCAGCACACCACATAGCAGAGTATGAATTTGTGGGAGAACTTGCATTATCAGGTGAGCTTCGTTCTATTCGCGCAGTATTAGCCGTGGTGCTGGGCGCAAAAACCACAAAAAGAACTTTAATTGTGCCAAAAGCAAATAAACTAGAAGCAGGATTAATCGATTCACAAAAAGTTTTTGCCGCAAATCACTTACTAGAAGTCTGTGCTTTTCTAAAAGGACAACAAACACTTGAACTGTGTTTTGATCACAATAAACCCCCAAATCTATCTCCTTTTTCTTTAGATTTAAATGAAGTAAAAGGACAATTTCAAGCAAAAAGAGCCTTAGAGATCGCAGCTGCCGGTAAACACAGTATGCTATTTATAGGCCCCCCTGGGACAGGAAAAACCATGTTAGCCAGTCGCCTGACGGGCATTTTGCCTGATTTAAATGACGAACAGGCTATTGAAACAGCCGCTATTACATCAATTAGTAACAAAGGATTTGATGCCATGCAGTGGCGTAATATTCCTTTTCGCTCACCGCATCATAGTGCATCGCCCATTGCATTAGTTGGCGGCGGACGACCGCCTCGTCCTGGAGAAATTTCTTTATCTCACCATGGCGTACTATTTTTAGATGAACTGCCCGAGTTTAATCGTCATGCACTCGAGTGTTTACGAGAACCGCTTGAATCAGGCTGCATCACTATTTCTCGAGCAACATACCAAGTCACTTTTCCTGCGCTGTTTCAATTAATCGCTGCGATGAACCCGTGTCCTTGTGGTTTTGCTGGCAGTCATCAAATTGCCTGTATTTGCACTCAAGAACAAGTTCAACGGTATTGGTCTAAATTATCAGGGCCTTTATTAGATCGAATTGATATGCAAATTGAAATGCCCAGCTTAAATCCGCAAATATTATCAAAAATAGTCGACAATCCTGAACCCAGTCAAATAGTCAAAAAAAGAGTAATCAAAACCCGGCAATTTCAATTACAAAGACAACAAAAATGTAATCAAGATTTATCCACTATCGAATTACAAAAAATGGCTGAACTATCCCAAGATGCAAATGAGTTATTACATCAGTCAATGGAAAAATTTAATTTTTCTGCAAGAACTTATCATCGCATTATCAAAGTCGCACGAACAATTGCAGATTTAGTCGAAAGCCATCCTATTGAGGTCAATCACGTACAGGAGGCTTTAATGTATCGCAAACTAGATAGATCAATTTTTGTTCAAAAAAAATCGAGGTAAAAAGTGTATAATCTGAGATATAAGCAAAAATAAATATAAATATAAATAGCTAAATATAGCTAAATAAGGAGAATAAATGGCCATTTTATTTTATCCAAATCAAGAAGATATCAGTAATTTATCTAAACGTGAGAAATTGGAATTAATGCGTGAAGCTGCTGAACGTTATAAATCAATTATTTTACAAATTTCAACTAAAACAACAGAAATTACTATTGAACAAAAAAAAGATGCAGCGCCGCGCGATATAACACACGCTTATAATTGGGATGAGTTAGCTAAATTATTGCGTGAATTACGTGAATTACCAGAAAATAATTCAATTACCCGCTTAGCAAAAGCCGAACATTTGATCAAATTAGCAGAAATTTATGAAGTATTAAGGGGTGCTAAAATGCCAAAATTAGAAGCAGTGCGACTTGCCCTAGTGAATGAAGCCACACACTTAAAGTCTGCTGCAAATAGTAGTGCCGTTTAGAAAATTAAAAAATTAAAAATTTATAAGTTTATAAGTTTATATTTTTCTAATAATTCTTCTTTAGTTTCAGAATAATTAGGATTAAGCGGGATACAGCTAACCGGACAGACAGCCACGCATTGTGGCTCATCGAAATGCCCGACGCATTCTGTACAACGATCAGGGTCTATTTCAAAAATGAGTTCGCCTTGATAAATAGCCTGATTCGGACAGGCGGGCTCACAGACATCGCAATTAATACATTCGTCAGTGATCATCAGCGCCATCAGCGACTTCTCCATTTTTCTTTTAAAGCAGCTGCGACATTTTCTGGAACAAAGGACGCGACATCTCCGCCTAAAGCTGCAATTTCTCGAATTAAACTAGAAGAGATATACGTAAAATTTTCAGCAGGCATTAAAAATACGCTTTCAATATCTGCAGCTAACTGACGGTTCATGCTGGCTAATTGAAATTCATAATCAAAATCTGAAACAGCTCGAATCCCTCGTAAAATAATATTCGCATGATGTTGATACATAAAATCAATCAATAAATTTTCAAAACCCATCACACTCACATTCAGCTGTTTTTCAAAATGACTCGCTGCCAGTTCAACTCTTTTTTCTAATGAAAAACAAGGACTTTTATTTTTATTAGCTGCTATCGCAATGATTACTTTATCAAACAATCGAGCAGCCCGTTCAACAATATCGATATGACCAAAAGTAATGGGATCAAAAGTACCTGGATAAACAGCGATGTTATGCATGAATCAACCTTTTTATTTTAGAAGTTGTTGGTATTATACGCTAGAATAGTCACTAAGGTCATCAAGCGTATAGGTAGGCTTTTAAACAATGTCTTTAATCAAAGAAAATTTTCTCACCGCCATGGGTATTGATACTTGGGTTTCTCGTGGCGCTGATTGCACAAAAAATAACAGCTGGGAGAATTTACAAAAAGAAATCTCTATTTGTCGTGCGTGTTCTTTGCACCAAACCCGGACACAAACTGTTTTTGGAGTTGGTAGTCAAACAGCAGATTTAATGTTTATTGGCGAAGCACCAGGATTTCACGAAGATCAACAAGGCGAACCTTTTGTTGGGCGAGCAGGACAATTATTAGATAATATGTTAAGAGCGATCAACATGGATCGAGAGAAGGTTTTTATTGCAAATATTTTAAAGTGCCGCCCTCCCAATAATCGCGATCCTGCACCTACCGAAGTGGCAGCGTGCACCTCTTTTTTAATAAGACAGATTACGGCTATTCAGCCTAAATTATTAGTCGCATTAGGCAGAATTGCCGCGCATTATTTATTAAATACTAAAATACCGATTGGGCAAATTCGTGGAAAAATATATTCTTTTGGCGCAGGAGACTTACCAACACCTTTGATTGTGACTTTTCATCCCGCTTATTTATTAAGATCGCCACGAGAAAAAAGCAAGGCGTTTCAGGACTTGCAGTTAATTTGTCGAACGTTAGGAACGTTGTAGAATTTAACGCTTTTTTGCTTTGATGACATTTTGCTGCAGAACAGATTAATTCAGTAGATAAATCAATTAAATGAAGTATAAATTCATCCGGATGCTGAGCTTCTATATTATATTGAGCAAGCATTTTTTTAGGAAAATCTTTAAGATTATATGTGACAATAACTGAACATTGCGAGTGAATTGCTGCTGCTAATACATGAAGATCATTTGGATCTGGTAATGTTAAAATAGGGATTAAATTTTGATAATCATAAACTAAACAATCCCTCACATGACTATTCATTAAATCACGTAATGGTGCAGGATATAAGACACAAGCATCATATAAAGCAACAAAATTTGACATGCATTAATATCCCATATTATCTTTTTGTGCTTCGGATGTTAATTGAGCAAGGACATCAAGGCGTTTTTTATCTATTTCTTCTTTATATTGCAGAACATCTTTAGCTAAGATTCGTCTTCTAGAGCCCACTCGCCTATATGGAAGTTTTCCTTCTTCTAATAAATTAACTAGAAAAGGTCGTGAAATATTTAATAAATCAGCAGCTTCCTGTGTTGTTAATTCTGCATGAATAGGAATAATAGTCACTGCATTGCCTTGGGCCATTTGAGATAGAATAATCATCAGTAATTTTAATGCAGCAACAGGCACCAGAAGTGTTTCACCTTTGCCTTTTTTCATTAGTTGAATAGTGGGTGTTTTCGTGGATTGAATATAATCCGATAATTTACGACTAGATTCTTCGGCTAAGTGAATATCTTGATCTGTTGGTATTGTAATTTCTTTTTCATTAGATATAGCTGTATGCATAAAAAATCCCCTTTATTTCACATGTCAGTATAACACATATTCGAAATAAACGAAACAAATGAAATAAACGAAATAAAATCTTTTACTCAGCATTATCTATTGATTTTATAGATAAAAATTCATTAACTGCAGCGAGGTCAGCAGTATTATATTCTATAATCTATGCATTGAGCGCCACCTACGTTAGCATGACGGTACGAATCACTTCCATCTGCTTTTGTAATGCGCCTTTATTCGCCTTTACGACTTGGTAAGCATTTTCACCCATCTTTGCTCTTTGTGTCGGATCAGCAAACAACTTCAAAACTATCTGTGATAATTCATTCGCATCTTGCACCACTGTCATGCCGGATGCGTTTAATAATAACTGACTAACTTCAGTAAAATTAAATAAAACAGGCCCTGATAAAATAGGTTTATGCATCGCTGCTGCTTCCAACATATTATGCCCGCCAATTTGTGCAAAACTACCAGCAATCAATGCCACATCTGATGCAGCATATAATAATAATAACTCGCCCATCGTGTCACCTAAATAAATATCCGTTTCAGGTGAACATCTTTCTTTTTGACTACGTCGCGCCATTTTAAATTGCTGATCTTTGCAAAGAGTTGCAACTATTTCAAATCGATCAGGATGGCGCGGCACTAAAATTAATAATGCACGCGGTTCTTTTGCATGAATTTGCCGAAAAGCTTTCAAGACAATTTCTTCTTCACTTGGATGCGTACTGGCTGCAATTAAGATTAATCTATCAACACCTAATTCATCACGTAAACTATCTGCTGCAGAAAATAAATTATCTGGTATTTCTAAATCAAATTTTAAATTACCCGTTATTGTAATTTTATCATCAGGTAAACCTAATAATTTAAATCGATCAGCATCTGCTATTGATTGAGCCGCTATTTGATGCAAAGCAGAAAACATCTCACGCGTTAATGCACCTATTTTTTGATAACCCTCTGCAGATTTTTGCGATAAACGTGCATTAGTCACTATTAATGGAATATTTTGTATCCGGCAGCTCGCAAATAAATTTGGCCAAAGTTCTGTTTCCATAATCACAACACATTTAGGATGTACTCGCTTTAAAAAACGACGCCAAGCACCCGGCAAATCATAAGGCACATAAGCTTGCAAAACAGTATCGCCAAAAACTGCCTTTAAACGAGCAGCTCCCGTTGGAGTCATATGGGTAACAAGTAATGGAATATTTGGATAAGTTTGCTGCAAAGATTTTATCAAAGGAATAGCCGCAATCGTTTCACCCACTGACACAGCATGCAACCAAATACATTGAGGTAATTGATGCGAACAAAAACCAAAGCGCTCACCGATGCGTTCTCGATAACCTGGTAATCGCCTACTTCGCCAAAATAGTCGCAATAAGATCAGAGGCAAACTTAAATAAAATAAAACTGTATATAAATATCGCATAATAAGATCTTTTACGAAAAAAGCCGATCATACCGTATAGAATGCGATATAATCAATTAAAATTATTGATCATGGGCTTTAAAAAAAATGCAAAACTATTTAATTGCGCCATCGTTATTAGCCGCTGATTTTGCTCGTTTAGGGGAAGAGGCAACCTGTGTATTAAAAGCAGGTGGAGATATGTTACACCTTGATGTGATGGACAATCATTTTGTTCCTAACTTAACAGTCGGGCCCTTAATTTGCGAGGCCTTACGCCGTTACGGTATTACTGCACCTATTGATGTACATTTAATGACCCGCCCTGTCGATCGTTTAATTATTGATTTTGCCAAAGCAGGCGCAACTTATATTACTTTTCATCCTGAATGCTCGGATCATGTTGATCGTAGTTTAGACTTAATACAAAGCCACGGCTGCAAAGCAGGGCTTGCATTAAATCCAGCAAGTTCTTTGCATCTGTTGGATTATGTTTTAGATAAAATTGACATGATTTTATTAATGTCAGTGAATCCAGGATTTGGCGGCCAAACTTTTATTCCAGCCACACTGAAAAAAATAGAAAAAACACGTGCATTAATTACCGCAAGTGGTCGGGATATTCGTCTAGCCCTTGATGGCGGCATTAAAGTCTCTAATATTAGTGCAGCAGCCGCAAGTGGTGCTGATACATTTGTAGCGGGATCCGCGATTTTCGCAGCCAAAGATTATGCTAAAGTGATTCAAGACATGCGACATGCCTTACAGAAAATAAAATAAAGAGGTCTTAAACTTATGCAAAAACCAAAACCCTTAACTGGATTACGTCATGTTGCCTTATTAGTCAAAAATTTTGCAGAATGTGAAAATTTTTATACAAATTTATTAGGGATGTCTATTGTCTGGCGTCCAGATAAAGAGAATCTCTATCTCTCTTTAGGAGAAGATAATCTTGCTCTACACCAAGCACCTGCTGATTTCTCACCTGATAAGCATCAACATTTAGACCATATTGGCTTTTTTCTTGAATCTCCTGATGAAGTCGATCGTTGGTTTGAATATCTTTATGCCAATCATGCTTCAATTAAAGCCTCGCCCAAAAATCACCGAGATGGCACTCGTAGTTTTTACTGCGCAGACCCTGACGGTAATGTAATACAGATGATTTATTATCCAAACCCTACGAAAGATTAAAATTAGATCAAATAACTTTAATAGGTCAATTTATAGTCTAACTTACCTTCCTAAGATCTCTAAGAAGGAGGTATAATATTCATGTGTTCTTTCTTTTTCTTTTGACGGAGGCTTTTATGAAAGACCAAAATAACCAGCAAAAAGGACAACAAGGGTTTGGTCAAAAAATACCCCAAAATCAAGGCGGTGCTGGCCAAAAAATTCCTCAAAATCAAGTCCCCGCAGGTGGTCAAAAACAATACCAAGGCGGTGATTTAGGCGCTCAAAAGGCTCCACAACAAAATCAAAGTAATCTGGGTCAAAAAACGCAAAAAACTTGGCAAGATAAAAAAGATAAATAATATTCATTTCTAATCTCCTCGATTTAGCCCTAATGGGGTATACATTAGGGTTTTTTCTTATCCGCATCAGCTGATATACTGAGTCCTTTGGAATATCATTTATTAGGGAGAATAAGCATATGAAATTATCGAAATTAATCTTAGCAAGCGCAAGCATGCTGCTCACAGCCAATCTTTCTTTTGCAGCTGACGCAACCACCTCACATGATAAATTAACCGCTGCAGAAGTAGGTGATTTAGCCACTGTTGCGGTGATTGATAAAAGCGAAATTTTAATTGGTGTTGTTGCTTCTAATAAAAAAATAAGTTCTGATGTCATTGATTTTGCAAACATGATGATTACCCAACATGGAAATAACTTAACGCAAATTCTTGAGATGGTAAATAACTTACATGTTCCCGCTTTACAAGGAGGCGATTCTGATAAACTAGCCACTGGCGGTAAAAAAGCATTAATGACTTTGGGTGCATTACAAGGCGATCAATTTGCCACAGCTTATGTCAATGCGATGGTAACAGGACATCAAGCGGCTTTAGATTTAATTGATCAGCATTTAATGAAAAATGCTAAATCTGAAACCATGAAAAATTTTCTAACCGCAACAAGAACAGTGGTGGCGCAGCATTTAGAAGATGCAAAAAAATTGCAAGACAAAATGCAGCATTAACCCACTCACACAATAACGACTTCTCTCCGCTTGGGATGGTGGGCACGCTGCGCTTTGCCCACCCTACTTTATGAACAAATAACAATGTAGGGTGGGCAAAGCGCAGCGTGCCCACCATTTTTTTATTTATTTTTTATTTATTCTTTTCTTTCTCATCATCTTTAGCACTGCCCCATCCTTGCGGCATACCCGCAGGTTTAGGTGAAGTACTGAATGGATTAGGAGTGAAAGAAGACCCACGACCTTGGCCACCACCTGCTGTTTGATGATCATCAGATGATGATGATGATGAAGCTGTGCCGCCAACTGGTATATCACTTTGAGTATATTCTCGAATAAGATCAGCCCCTTCATACAAACAATAAGTTGCTATGACTTTAAATTGCTTATCTTCACGCAATTTTTCTATGATAAATTGCTCTGCGTCTTGTTCATTTTTAAAAGATTGTAGCCGGCTTTCATTACGACCAAAACGCTTTGTCACTAAAAACATTTTATTATCCTCTAGTTGTTAGAATACTATTTCCTTAACGCCCAATTAAAACTATATCTGCCGGTCGTATGGCAAAAATGCCATTTGCCACCACCCCTGCAATGTTATTTAACGCTTTTTCAAGTTCAATTGGATTTAAAATTTTAAAATTATACACATCTAAAATAACATTACCATTATCTGTCACAACCCCTTGACGAAAATGCGGATCAGCACCAAGCTTAACCAGTTGCCTTGCAACATAACTTCTGGCCATCGGTAACACCTCAATTGGCAAAGGATATGCACCTAATAAATCAACTACTTTTGATTGATCAACTATACAAATAAATTGTTTTGCAACAGCTGCAATAATTTTCTCACGCGTGAGGGCGCCGCCACCGCCTTTTATCATTTGTTTAGCAGCATTAATTTCATCTGCACCATCAATATAAATAGGTAATTCATCAATATGATTTAAGTCAACCAACGGTATTGATAATGCTGTTAATTTTTGCGCCGTACTGCTGGAACTGGCAACCGCACCTTCAATTTTATTTTTTACTTTTTTTAAACTTTTTATAAAATAATCCGTCGTAGAACCTGTCCCAACGCCTATGATCATACCAGGCTTAATATAATCCAAAGCAGCTTCTGCAGCTATTTTTTTTTCAGCTTCTTTATCCATGATGATCTCTTCTGATTTGATTAAATTCCATTGCTAATCTATATAAAGTCGACCAACTGTAAATACCTGTACGATGGCCATCACTAAAAATTGGTTTAATAGCGTATTGACCAACTGGTTCAATCGCTAAAATATTAACATGCGTATAATCTTGGTCTTTCTTTTCCCCATGCGTCATATCAGCAGAAGGCGAATGTAATCTTAAATAAGCGCAAGGAATTGTCAGTATTTCTCCATTATCAAATTCTAACAATAACTGGTGTGATCTTTTATTTAAAGTTATTTTTGATGGAATAGGCGTTGCTTCATCTATCATAAAATATACCGACTGAGATCTTCATTCACTACAAATTGCTTGAGATATTGATCGACATAATCAGGATTAACTTGAAACTCTTCCCCATGACGCTCAGCTGCCTCAAAAGAAACTTCTTCAAGTAATCGCTCCATAACCGTATGTAATCGACGGGCACCAATATTTTCAGTTTGTTCGTTGACGAGCCAGGCAACTTCTGCCAGTCTTTTAATGCCTTCTTCAGTAAAATGCATTTTTACACCTTCTGTTTGTAATAATGCAACGTATTGTTCGGTTAAAGAAGCACGCGGTTCTGTGAGAATTCGCACAAAATCTTCTACACTTAATGCTTTTAATTCTACACGAATCGGTAAACGGCCTTGTAATTCAGGAATCAAATCAGATGGCTTTGCGTAATGAAAAGCGCCAGAGGCAATAAATAATATATGATCTGTTTTTATCATCCCAAATTTAGTTGAAACGGTTGAGCCTTCAATTAAAGGCAATAAATCACGTTGCACCCCTTCGCGAGAAACATCTGCGCCAGATTGTTCTGAACGTTTAGCAATTTTATCTATTTCATCGATAAAAACAATGCCATTTTGTTCAACACTTTCAATCGCTCGTGCTTTTAATTCTTCATCATCAACTAATTTTGCAGCTTCTTCATCACGCAAAATCTTTTTTGCATCGATAATTTTTAATTTGCGCATTTTCCTGCGATCAGACGATAAGTTTTGAAACATACTTTGTAATTGATTCGTCATCTCTTCCATACCAGGAGGCGCCATAATCTCAACACCCCCTGCAGAAACAGATACTTCAACTTCAATTTCTTTATCATCTAGCAATCCATCGCGTAATTTTTTTCTAAAAATCTCGCGCGTACTGGAATCAGGTTTGTCAGGCTCATGCGGTTCGCCAACAAACGTTCCGCGAGGAAGGGGTAATAAAGCATCTAAAATGCGATTTTCTGCTGATTCTTCCGCTTTTTCACGTACTTTTGTCATTTCTTTTTCCCGCATCATTTTGACAGACATATCTGCTAAATCGCGAATAATAGAATCGACATCTCGACCCACATAACCTACTTCGGTAAATTTAGTCGCTTCTACTTTAATAAAAGGTGCATCGACTAATTTTGCTAAACGACGAGCAATTTCTGTTTTGCCTACCCCAGTAGGTCCAATCATTAAAATATTTTTAGGGACAATTTCATCGCGTAGCTCTGTCGGTAATTGCATACGACGCCAGCGATTACGGACTGCAATTGCAACTGCTCGTTTTGCTGCTGCTTGACCAACAATATGTTTATCAAGCTCCATCACAATTTGTTTTGGGGTAAGATTTGCCATAGTAATTACTCTTTTAAATTTAATATAAATTATTTTTTATCTGAAAGTGTTTCAAATGTAAAATGCGTATTAGTATAAACACAAATAGAAGCTGCAATTGTCAGGGATTTTTCAACTATCGCCCGAGCGCCTAATTCTGTATTAAATAATAACGCTTCTGCAGAAGCTTTAGCATAAGAACCTCCTGAACCGATCGCAAGAATACCATTCTCAGGCTCAATCACATCCCCATTTCCTGAAATGACTAAAGAAGAATTAGCATCTGCTACTATCAGCAATGCTTCTAAACGTCGCAACATTCGATCAGTACGCCAGTCTTTAGCAAGCTCAACTGCAGCCCTAATTAAATTTCCTTGATACGTTTCAAGTTTCGCTTCAAAACGCTCAAACAAAGAAAAACCATCTGCAGCACCTCCTGCAAATCCGGCAATGACTTTATTATTATAAATGCACCTCACTTTGCGTGCATTTGACTTCATGATAGTTGGGCCAACAGATACTTGACCATCACCACCTATTACGACTTCATTATTGCGTCGAACTGATAAAATCGTCGTACTATGGAATTGTTCCAAGTGTGTCTCCTTTGGAGTTAAATAATAAAAATAGATATGGGGGCTATAAAGAAATTTACAACTCCCCTGTCATGCGCGGTATCGTAGGCAAGATAGAAGAAGAAAGATCTGCATGATGGATTAAACTAATAATTCCTTTATTTTTCAACTTATTTTGCGCCTCTTCTGCATAAGCTAAGGTTGAAAATGGGCCTTGCTGCAGACGATAGAACCCTTTATTTGTTTTAATGATTTGGCTTTCCACCCCCTCCAATAAAATCGATAAACGCAATTTATTGACTTCTGATGCATTTTTAAATAGCCCTAATTGCACAATATACCCATTAACAGTAGATTTTTGTTGCACCGAAATCACCGCGAGCTGGCTCTTATTGATATTATTGATATTATTGATATTGGTGCTATGGTTGACATTGACGTTTTTCATCTTAGCCGGTGTCATAACAGGCATGGCCGACAATTCTGTATAAAAATCAAAATGTATCTCTGGATCAGCTTCTGCTGGTTTTAATTCGTTATTAATCAAATTATTAGTTGGCATTGATAAGGGTTTTGTTTGATGAAAAAAACTTTTGGCTGTCGTGACCCATTCATGAAAAGGCTGGGAAATAGCCTGCATTTTATAAAAATAATATCGATAAGAAACCATTCCTAATAAAAATAATATGAAAATCACGAACAAAAATCGCCTAAGCCACCCTTGCTCGAGTGAACGCTTCGATCGAACGGATCGTTTCGCATAATCTTTGCGCATAATTACATACTGTCAGGGGCTGATACACCTATTAACCTTAACCCATTTACTAACACTTGGCGAGTAGCAAAAATTAAAGTAATGCGCGCATGCCGTAAATTTTCATCTTCCACTAAAAATTGATGCGAATTATAATATCCATGAAAATCAGTTGCCAGTTCTCGTAAATAATTAGTTAAAATATGTGGTTCGTGCAATTCTGCAGCATTCATAATGACCGTCGGATAACGACTTAGAGTCGAAATTAATTGTAACTCCTGTGGTTCTTTTAATAAAGAAAGCGCCTTAAATCGTCTTTCTGGTTTAAAAGCAATCGATTTTTCTTCTAATTGGCGCAAAACACTGCAAATTCTCGCATGCGCATATTGAATATAGTAAACAGGATTTTCATTAGACTTTGCTTTTGCTAAATCTAAATCAAAATCGACGTGTTGTTCGCATTTTCGCATGATATAAAAAAACCGCGCCGCATCATTGCCGACTTCAAGTCGCAACTCACGTAATGTCACAAAAGACCCGCTACGCGTAGACATTTGCACTTGTTGGCCACCACGATATAAAGTAACAAATTGGACTAATAAATAAGTTAATTGATCAGGTGAGATACCGCGTGCTTCCAGGCCTGCTTGCATCCGTGGAATATAACCATGATGATCTGCGCCAAAAATATCAATACATGTATCAAATCCACGTTCAAATTTATTAATATGATACGAAAAATCATTGGCAAAATAAGTACGTTGCCCATTGCTACGTACCATCACGCGATCTTTTTCATCTTTAAAATCTGTTGAACGAAACCATAATGCGCCTTCTTTTTCATATAAAAATTCACCTGCTTTTAAAGTAGCAATATTATTATCTACTACATCTTTTTTAATAAAATCACGTTCTGAAAACCAATTTTGATAGTTAACACCAAACTCAGATAAATCATTTTCAATATCAGATAAAATCGTATGTAAAGCCAAATCAAACACAGTTTTATAACGATCTTCACCTAATAATAGGCGAATACGTTGGACGATCGCATCAATATAAATTTCTTTATCACCGCCTGTTGTTTCATCTTTTGGTAAATTTTTCAAAAGCTCGGCTGTATTGACTCGCATGCTATCGCCTACTTTTAGCAGCAATTCTTTAGCAATATCTATGACATATTCACCACGATAGGCATTGACGGGAAAAGGAATATCTTGTCCAAATATAGGCAAGGATAAATAACGCAAATAAGTACTTGCGGCTAAAATATCCATTTGTCGACCTGCATCATTGACATAATATTCGCGATACACCTCATAGCCAATGGCTGCCAACAAATCGGCAACTACCGCACCGTACGCGGCATGTCGCCCATGACCCACATGTAAAGGACCGGTCGGATTGGCTGAAACATATTCGATTAAAATACTTTTTCCTTGGCCTTTATGACTGTGACCATATTGATCAGCTTGCTGTAATATTTCAGGAATAATGCTATAAAACGCTTCTTCTGATAGAAAAAAGTTAATAAATCCAGGGCCTGCAATTTCAATTTTTGCAATGGCCGCGTTCACAGGAAAAGCATTCACTATTAGAGCAGCTAAATCGCGGGGATTACGCTGCATCGGTTTTGCCAAAATCATAGCAATATTACAAGCATAATCACCATATTGTTTATCTTTAGTGGCTTCTACTTGAAAAGAAGGAATAACTGCAACCGCTGGCAAATCACCGGACTGCTGCAGTTTTTCTAAAGTTGCTTGAATAAGTTGTTCGATAGCTTGTTTAGACATAGGATCAATTCTCAGAAATTTATTTCTTAATAGTCAAATGTTGTTGTAATTTTTTTATTTTAGCAATTGACAACCCCGTCGTTTTTTTTATAAAAGATATTTTTACACCCTCTTCTAACATATTTATTGCAACTTTTTCTATGCCTTTTTCTATGCCTTTTTCTATGCCTTTTTTCATTCCTTTTTCCATTCCAATTTCCATTCCAAATCTTTCTGCTGAACTGATATATGGCATTTTTGTTAGCTCCTCTAATTGATGAATTTGATCAATATATTCTAGCTCAAATGGTTTAGGCAAACCAATTAACCAATCAATAAACTTATAAAGATTAATTATTGTTTTTTTATCAAGCCCCTTTTCATAAAGTCGTTTAGTTAAAGCAAACTTGATTTGTTTTTTTTGCTCATTAGATTTATTTTTAGTATTCAACACCATAAGCTGGGCAAATATTACACTAGCAAAAGGGTTGTTAGATTTTTCCAACATGGCTTGTTGATTTCGATAATCAATTAACTTAATCGTTAAAAACTGCATTCTTAAATAAGAATCAGCTAATCCAATTTGATAAAAATCTGGGCGCCACTTATCTTGAGTGTCGGTTAATATAGCACAACTCACAATAGGTTGCTGATACTTATCATATATTCTATAGCCGTAAGTAAACATACGTTTTGGGAAATTTTTATCAACTGTTCCTTGAATTTCTAAGTGAATCAGTATCCATTGCTCACAGCCATTTTTAAGATAAACTTTAAATAATTTATCCAATAAACATTTCCCAACAGGAGTACCTCTAATAATTGCCTGGAACTCTTTCTCTAATGAAAGATAAGGCTTTGACCAATCAATAAGGTCATGTAACTTCGGCAAACAATAACTTATGAAATCATTGAAATAAATATCTAAAATTTCTTTCCAAGCTGTATCTTGCTCATTACGTATTTTAATCTTTTTTAAATTTGCCATTTTGCTTCATCCCTAAAATTTTATGTGTCGTTGAATTTTAATGAATAGAATGCCCAATCAGCTAAGCTCCTTAAGATAGTCATACAACATTCTTATGTTTTGCAGAAGATCACTAATAGTCCATAAATAATGATTAAGGGTATCAGAATTGACAGCTTCAGTATCAATAAAGGTTGCAACTACAGCTAGAGCTTCCACTTGAAGAAGGTATTTATTGATTTCAGAGAAAAGTCGTTGTTTTTCTTTATTAAATAAATCATTTGATGCAATAGACATGACAGAGTTCCTCTACGTTACTTTGATAACACCAAATAATAAGGTGGCCAGGTGCTCAAAGCCGCGTAAAGACGGCGGACGTATTTCCTTTTCAGGTATTGTATTAGCCCACACCCGACCCTTTAAAAATAAATAACCGATCGACTGTCGAGGCGGTGCTCGCTTTACGAGTGCTTTGAGGCACTAGGCGCATACAATAATACTAAACAACAAAAGGATCAAGTTTTTTTATTAAATTTTTTAATCACTTTTCGCATCAGGATAACCTTCTTCCACTTGTTTCGAAAAATCACAAGTTTTCTTTCCGCACACTAATTCTGTGCCGCGCTTTTTAGTGGTTTTGACTGTTAAAAGCGGCCAGGCGCATTTGGGGCAGGGTTCAGCGATAGGCTGATTCCATAAGGCATATTTACAATCTGGATAACGAGCGCAGGAGAAAAATATTTTTCCCATGCGAGATTTTCGTTTCACAATAGAACCTTTCTCACATTCAGGACAAGGAACGCCTGTGTCCGCAGGTTTTTGTAAAGACTCAATGTGCTTACAATTCGGATAATGACTACAGCCAATAAATTTACCATAACGCCCCGCACGAACTTGCAAAGGATTGCCACAATCTGGACAATTTCGCCCTTCAACAACTAGCGCTGCATCAGTCTCAGCTTTATCTTCTGTGACACTTCGCGTGTAATTACACTCAGGATAACCCGTACAACCAATAAATCGATTAAATCGACCTAATCGAATCGACAGCGGTTTGCCACACTGGGGACATGCTTCATCTAACGCTTCTTGCGTCACATCACTGCGTTTAACCGTTTCTAAAATTTCATCGACTAAATGCTTAAAGGGACCCCAGAAATCAGCCAATAAAGGAACCCACTCTTTTTCACCCCGGGCAATTGAGTCTAATTGATCCTCAAGAGTCGCCGTAAAATCATAATCTACATATTTAGTAAAATGCTGAGTTAAGAACTTATTGACAATTCGACCGACATCCGTTGGATGAAATCGTTTATTTTCAAGAGAAACATATTCTCGTTGTTGCAAAGTATAAATAATTGCAGCATAGGTCGATGGCCGGCCAATACCGTATTCTTCCAGTGTTTTAATAAGTGTTGCTTCTGAAAAACGCGGCTGCGGTTCGGTAAAATGCTGATTGCAATTTAATTGCTTAAGATCAACTATCTCGCCAACAGTTAATGGCGGTAATAAACGATCTTCATCCGTATCAATTTTTTTATCATCTTTTCCTTCTTGATAAACACGCATAAAACCAAGATCAGCAATCACCGATCCTGTGGCATGAAAAATATTTTCTTCTCCTGCTGTTAAATCAACTGCAACCGTATCAATCGTGGCATGAATCATTTGCGATGACACCGTTCGTTTCCAGATTAAATCATATAATTTAAATTGTTCAGGCGATAAAAATTCTTTTAAAGACTCTGGCATGCGCATCACTGAAGTCGGTCGAATAGCTTCATGGGCTTCTTGAGCATTTTTAGATTTCGTTTTATAAACGCGTGGCTCATCAGGAAGTTGATTGTCACCGTATTTTTTAGGAATAAATTGACGAATTTCTTCTAAGGCTTCTGCCGCTAAATGCACCGAATCTGTACGCATATACGAAATTAAACCCACAGCGCCATTGCCAATATCAATCCCTTCATACAATTGTTGTGCGGTTCGCATAGTACGTTGCGCAGTAAATCCTAGCTTTCGCGCTGATTCTTGCTGCAAAGTTGAAGTCGTAAAAGGGGCTGAAGGATTACGTTTCCGTTGTTTTTTTTCAACTTTAATAACTTTTAATTTACCCTTCGCTTTTTTTAATAAAACTGTTTTGATTTCTTCTGCTTGCGCTGCTTGTGTAATTGAAAATTGTTCTAGTTTGGTATTTTGATAATGCGTTAATTTTGCTGAAAATAATTGATCTTTTTCAAGATCTGCTACAATGTCCCAATATTCCTGTGGAACAAATTTCTCAATCTCTTCTTCTCTTTCAACAATCATGCGAAGCGCTGGACTTTGCACACGACCGGCTGATAATCCACGACGAATTTTTCGCCAAAGCAAAGGAGATAAATTAAAACCAACTAAATAATCAAGTGCACGTCTTGCTTGTTGCGCATTGACTAAATCCATAGAAATTTCCCGCGGATTGTCAATCGCCGCTTTCACCGCAGCATGGGTAATTTCATGAAAAACCACACGATGAACGGGTTTATCTTTTAGAGTTTTCTTATCTTTTAAAATAGTATAAATATGCCAAGAAATGGCTTCTCGATCAGGATCGGTTGCAAGATAGAGTGCATCTGCCTTTTTCATTGCACTGACAATGGCTGTGACATGTTTTGTATTTTTTGCGATAAGTTCATAACGCATCGCAAAATCATGCGTGGGATCAACCGCGCCTTCTTTCGGTAATAAATCACGTACGTGACCATAAGAGGCCAACACATTAAAGTGATTGCCTAAATATTTTTTTATTGTTTTCGCTTTAGCAGGCGATTCGACAATTACAAGATTTTTAGTAGCCATAAAAGTATTTATTCCTTAATGAATCGCATCACGCGTATCAGCAAGCACCATCTCTTGCATGAGAGTTAAAGCAGATTTTTTCTCGGGCTGGTTAAATAAAGCAATGAGCACCACCCATTTAATTCGGCCTAAATCAATTTCATGTCTGTCTAATGCCACCAAACGATCAATCACTATTTCTCGAGTAATCGGATCTAAAATACCGATTTGTTCTAAATATAATAAAATACCACGACCTTCAACGCTGATTAACTCCATTTCTTCTGGTAGGTAATGGCGAATCGCGTGCGGTGTTAATTTCGAATCAATAATCACTGAGCCTTGAAATTGGATGAGACCATCTAACCAATGCAAAGCTTGAGCGATGTCATAACGATCAAATCCCATTTTTTCAAGCTCAATGAGTAAAGTTTCATTATCCATTCTTAAAACAACGCTGTCTTCCATATAATTTTCAAATAAAAACATTAGTATTTCAAACATAGTGATCACTTTAATTGAGTGTGACTCGTATAAAACCTCCCGTCACAGCAGTTATCAACCCAAGCAGTTCCAATGATAGTAGCATGGAGGAAACTTTGCTTGGCGTCAATCCAGAATTGATTATGATCGCATCAAGCGTTGTGGCAACACTTCCAATACAAGCCAGTATTTTTTGCGCATCTGCCCCTAAATCAGCTGGAGGAAGTTTATAGAGTATACCATTATTTGGCAAAAATGCCTCGTGTAAAATACTCAGCTCTTCTAGAATATCTTCTGTCGTTTCAACAAGTTTTGCACCCTGACGAATTAGAGCATGGCAACCGTGTGCCAGGGGGTTTTGAATGGAGCCTGGAATGGCAAAGACTTCTCGCCCTTGTTCAACTGCAAATCGCGCGGTAATTAAAGAACCACTGCGAATGGCTGCTTCAATGACTAAAGTCCCTAGGCTTAAACCGCTGATAATGCGATTTCGTTGCGGAAAATTTTTAGCTTTGGGTTTTTCTCCGGGTGGAAACTCAGAGACTAAGGCACCTTTTAGCTTAATTTCTTCGGCAAGTTTGTGATGAGCCGATGGATAAACTAAATCAAGACCTGTTCCACAGACGGCAATGGTTTTGCCGGCGGCTAAAGCACCGATGTGACTTTCTGCATCGATACCTAAAGCCAAGCCACTGGTAATGGTTAAGCCTTTTTCAGCAAGAAAAAAAGCAAATTCTGCGGCCATTTGTCTGCCATTAGCTGTTGGATGGCGAGTACCAACTAGCGCAATTTGCGGGCTTTTTAGCAAAGAAACTTCTCCTTGCACAAATAACAAAATGGGCGCATCGGGTAATTCTTTTAGTAATAAAGGATAGCGTGCATCTTCTAAAGAAATTAAATGGCAATTATTTTTTTCTGCCCAAATAAAATCGGCTTCAGCAAGAGATTGATTAGGCTTTCTTAACAGTGTTATTTGTTTAGAGCTAAATCCTGCTAAGCGTAATTCCTGAAAAGAAGCATTAAATATTTTATCGATAGTCCCGAAAAAAGTTAATGCTTGACGTAATGTCGCAGCACCAATGCCGGGTATGCGAAGCAGTATTAGCCAATATAAAATAATTGTTTGTGAGTTCAAAGTAATATCCTTACGATTTAATGTTTGAGGTAGGGTGGGCAAAGCGAAGCGTGCCCACCATTTCATTCTTAAATTTGAATTATTGATGCAACCATGCGATGGTGGGCACACTTCGCTTTGCCCACCCTACTTCAAATCACATGATTTACAAAAGAAGTAATAAATAAAAATTAGAAAAGCTATTAACCAAAATTTTTAACCCTGCCATTTTAACAGGGTTAAAGAATTTTTCAAAAATATTTTTATGCTAATTGTAAAAATTTCTGGCCAGAATCACTACGTTTTGGCACCTTCAACTCTAACTGAGGAAAATTTTTTTTCAGCTCGTCAAATTTCTGATAAACAGTGTCTAAATTAATGTTATTCTCATCAATCTGTGCCAACATATTATAAATAGCTTCTACAACCGGTTTTCTAAAATCTTTCCAAATCGTTAAACAAAGAAATTTATGCGTTTGATAGCGTTTATCTGTGTTTTTCAGTTCCTGCCGTGATTTTGCATTCGCAATCATATTCTGAATACATTTCTTATCATCCTTCTCGTCACCGTTAACAAAACCTTGAGACGCTGTATATTGCGCACCAAGACCTGCGGCCAATTTTATGTCATTTCCACTTTCATCTTTTAATCCAGTTTTCACTCCACCGCCACATGACGTCTCTCCCCCTAATATAACGGCATTATCCCTAATAAATTGGTCATACAGTCTAATAAATGTGATCCTATTTGCTTTTTGTTCTTGTTCACGATCCTTTTCAGCTTTTATAATTTTTGCTTGTTCAATCAACGGCTTGACAGCATCTTGTGTTTTATTTATTTCTAAAGTTTTTTCTTGTAATTCAAGAAAATTCTGTTATTAATGAAATTACCTCTAATGTTACTCTTAAATGCCTCATGCAGAGGATTGTGTTGTTTTAAAAATTCGTCTATCTCATTACAAATTACACGCGCCCCGGTCAATTGATTAGCATAAACGTAATAATGACCGCTGCTTGGACCATTTATAGATTTAACATCTTCTGTGATTTTTTTATTAAATTTTAGTATTTCATCTATATCACCTAATGGAGCTAACGCTTTAATTTCTTCAAAATGTCCTTCTATTCTCTTTTTAGCGTTTTCATATTCTTTTTTAGTTGCTTTTAAATCTTCTATTCTTTTTTGAAATGCATGATGTTGGGCTAAAATACCAGTACAAACATTTAAATTTTCTACTAAGGGTTTGAAATTATTATAACGCACTTGCAAATCATCTTTCTGATCTTCAATTTTTTTATATTGTTCAGCTAATCGCTCTTGAATAGCTTTATACTCAGGTCTATCTTGAATTGACCCATCTTTTTTTGGCGTTGGCATGGCAAGACTATCTAATATTACTTTTGCTTGCGCTTCAAGGACAGTTATCTCGCCAATAATATCGTTAGGTTTTTTTTCAGGTGGTAACGGCTTACCAAAATTTTTATGCAGATCATCAATTTTTTTTTCTAAATCTGTAAAATTATCTATTTTTTTAGTGTTTTCTTCAAATTCTTTATCAAGCTCTTTTTCTTGTTTCAATAATTTTTTGTAATTATTCAAAGCATCGGGTAAAGACTTTAATTCAGTTGCCTTGTCTGTCCATTCTTGTTGTTTTTGTTGAACCAACTGATCACGGACTAAAAGGTTTTTAATGTTTTCAGGTTGAATATCTGCTTCAACATCATTCTCAATGTGAGGTGCTCGATGTTTTTTTTTCTTACGTAACTTAGGTATAGCAGTCTTTGCTGATGTCTTTTCTTTTAGAATGCCACGCTCAGAATTCGCGCCATTCAGCGACTTTTTTGAGTCTTTCAAATGACCTTCAACTGCAGTCAGTTCTTTTTTGATATCCAATTCCACAGTGTCATCAGGAGACTTTATCTGTTGAATAGCTTGAGAATAGATAGATGAAGCTCTATCAGATTCTGCACTTATTGATTGATGCAGAGACTCTACTCGCTCTAAGATCGTCTTTAACCTTGTGAATGAACCTTGTACTTTGATAGGCTCCTCATTAATTTTCGTCAGTAATGCGTCTGCTTGCAGTACTATGTTGTCAGCATCACCCCTTATTTCAGCAGAAAATTGCTGTTGCTTGCTTGTTATTTTCTCTAAAAACTTCGCTGACTCTTCACTAATACGTTTTTCATCGCTCGCGTTATTTTTTATCATATTAATTGTTACGTTTTTCAC
>JABDDD010000011.1:0-412 GCA_013287765.1 Gammaproteobacteria bacterium
AGTTAAAGATTGCATGACCTGTTGCAGCAACGTATTGACAATGATTGTCTCATTTTTCAATGTAATTAAAGAATAATCGATTAAACAATCTAATATGGCACTCAAGGCCGGTATAGGTTTTTCATCTTTGCCTACCTGGTATTGGGCAATAAATTTTTCTAACTGTGATAGTTTCAGAGAGGCCCCAGCCACACAGTACATTTTCAATAATTTCAGTGCTACTGGCATTTTTGCCTGGATTTTTTGAAAAGTGGGCAACCATGTTTTAGAAATGGCACAAGGGTAAATGTCTTTTTGCAATGACCGTTTTGCTAAAATGGTAGCTTTATGCTCATGAGATCCTTGATATTCCTTTAGACTAAGATGGCATCCAGAGATATAAATCGCAGCTTCTGCGAGTGCGAGTGGTAAA
>JABDDD010000011.1:422-46793 GCA_013287765.1 Gammaproteobacteria bacterium
TCTTTCACTAGGTCGCTAATACCATCATCGTTTTTTTTGTTCATAATGATTGTTATTTTTCAGAAGACGCTTAACAAGCTCAACAGCATTCTCTTGATCAAGTTTTTCTAGCTGAATAGACGGACAACTCCATTTAGCATAGCGCGATGTAATAAGAACATGCCCGCTTTTATCAGGTAAGAATGGTGCAAGCACCTCTTCATTGTCTGCATCATCGTAGATAAATAAACCATTGGGATGTTTTGACATGAAAGTTTTCACAATAGCAATAAGGTCGGCATCCGATGTCTCATCATCTACAGGCAATTTATAATGATAATAAAAGCTAAAATTACGATATTCTTTAATCAAATTTTCTCTAGTACTTGCATCGAAAAAAACACAATAATCATAAGGCTTATTATTTTTCAAATAAAATAATCTTGTCAAAGAGGTCTTGCCTATTCCTGCTGGGCCATGACAAACTAAGGTAAATGGTTCTTTGATAGAAAATTTTTCGACTATTTTTTGATAAACAATAGGATGTTCTATCAATAGAGGCCCATTAAAAAGCGGGAACCCCAATGCGCGAGGGCCTTTAAAATCAGCTTGATGAGTAAACATAAGAAAGGACAGACCATGTAAAATTAATTACCAAAATTATATAGAAACTACAAATAGATAACAACTCATGATCAATGCCAATAACGACGGTTATCAGAGCAATCACAAGTTAACTTCTTTAAGGTTTTCAAAGGGTAATTTTTTATATTTTGTCATCGATAATAGGGAGTATCTATAAGAAGTGATTATCGATAATTGTTATAAGAAAAGACTAATTTTTTAGTTTTGATCAATCCTCACTGTATTCTTTATTCTTGCTATTTTAAAGATCATGGTTCTTGTCGTATCCAAATTTGCGTGCGCCAAAAAATAGTCCAATAGCCACGTACTTGTAGTTTTTTACCGTTATCAATTAAAGTAAAACTACCTTTATAAATATTCCCTTCTTTAGGATCAAGAATTTTACCATTAGCCCAACTACCGTCAGATTGTTTTTCGAAATCCCATAAAAATACTAATCCCTGAACAGGCTTATCTTTGAAATTTCCTGGGCAATTAACACAATGCTCCGCAGGGTCGCGGCCATTACCTGGAAAGATTTTTAATATCTTTCCGTACATTTTTCCATTATTTTCATAAATTTCTACAATTCCAGAACGATCATGTGTTTTATCACTGATAGTAAGCCAATTGCCGACAGGCGAACTTAAATCCATAGCAAATGCAATGGTAGAAAAGGTGAGTGATATAAAAAACAATAATAATTTTTGATACATGAATTAATTCCTTTTATTTACAAGCTTGTTTGATTTAATAAATGTATTGTTAACCAAAAAAAATTGCTTCTATGCAAACTTTGAAATTCTTATACATCAAGAAATTATAAAATTATATAGTATGACATGATACGTAATACTATTAACTATTTTCCCAGAGTATTACATCCAGATAGTACCTCATGGCAGGGTCTAACACTTTGTAAAATCCGTCATGGTTATGGCAAACCAAATCCTTATGCATTAAAACTTCGGTAGCTTGTTGGGAATTCGTTTTCTCTATTAATAAAAGCGTCACCTAACGCAACTCCTTCTGGAAAATATTTTAGAGAATTCATCACATAACCTTATATTATATATAATTATGTGATTGTAAGTTATATGAAATAAAATATCAATAGGAGTATGAAATTGATGCGAATGTAAAAAAAACAAATCATTGCATGGTAGCATAAGCAATTTTCATGGATTGAAATCCTCTAATTTGATGCCACATTTTTTCCTAAAAATCGTGTATTATATTAATTGCTTAACTTTTTGCAACGGAGCCATTACGAGGGCGACTTAGTTATTAATCATTGACAAGGATAGGTCTTAAACGCTATGCAATCCACTATCGTAAAAAATGTATCACGTTTTGATAAGTATAGACTGGTATTATTAAGCTTTTTGATGTTATTTATAGAACTTGTTTTAATTCGTTGGAGTCAAGCTAATGTTCTTTACTTAGCATACTTTTCAAATTTTGTTTTGCTTGGTAGTTTTTTAGGTATGGGTATAGGTTTTATCCATGAAAATAGCAAATTATATGAATTGACTCCTTTAGCTCTTCTTGGGTTTATTATTTTTATAAACAAATTTTCTGCGCATATTGAAATTTCAACAAATGATTTATTTGATAAATTTTTAATTTTTTCTAATTATCATGTTTCTGGATTGCCTCCTTGGGTTACAATGTCATGTATTTTCTTAATGTCCGCCATGACAATGGCATGTATAGCTAATGGAGTAGCAGCAACATTTTCAAAATTTGATCCTCTAAAAGCTTATAGACTAGATATTTTAGGTTCACTGATTGGAATATCTACATTTTTTATTTTAAGTTTTCTTTATGCTCCACCTATTGCCTGGACGCTTGTTATATTTTTACTTTTTGCCATTTTGCTTTTTAAGCAATGGCGACAGTTGGATTTTATTTCTTTACTTCAAATAAGTTGTTTATTTCTTTTAGTTGTTATAGCAATAAAAGATTCTTTTACTCCTAATGTCTTTTGGTCTCCTTATTCAAAAATTATTTTACAAGATTTGGGCAATAAAACCTCTTTAGTCACTACCAACGGTATACCCTATCAAATAATGGAAACATCGCTCACGCGTCACCACTTAGAGCCATTTTATTGGATTCCTTATCAACATAGAGTAGATGATAAGGGGCCTCAAAAAATTTTGATTATAGGAGCAGGAACAGGAAGTGATGTTGCAATTGGATTAGAAGAAGGTGCAGCATCCATAGATGCTGTAGAAATCGATCCTATTTTATACCAACTTGGGAAACAACATCCTGATCGACCTTATAGTAATCCTCGAGTTCATATTATTCTTGATGATGGAAGATCATTTTTACAACATACCCATAAATTATATAACATGATTATATTTGCGTTGCCTGATTCACATGTATTGCTTTCAGGGCAATCTTCTTTACGGCTTGAAAGCTACTTATTAACAAAAGAAGCAATAGAAGCTGCAAAAAAACATCTAGCACCCAATGGAATATTTGCTGCGTATAATTATTATAGACAGCGATGGGTGGTCGATCGCCTCGCAAATACCTTGTCTATTATTTTTAAAAAAACTCCTTGTTTAGATACGTATGGAAAGCAATCAACCTCCTGGAGTGTCCTTACCATTAGTATCAATCAAAATGCATTATTTTGTTCGTCTTATTGGCACTCTGAAGTTAAATCCTATAATAATCCAGCAACTGATGATCATCCATTTTTTTATCTTAAACGAAACTCTATACCCACAACCTATCAGGTGATGCTGGGATCAATATTATTGTTAACTATAATGGTATTTTGTTTTATTAAGGGAACGTTTCGTAGTATTAATGATAACTTAGATTTGTTTTTTTTAGGAATTGCATTCTTACTTTTAGAAACAAAAAGCATTGCTATTTTTGCTTTATTATTCGGAACAACATGGATAGTAAATGCGCTTGTTTTTATAGGTATATTATTTTCAGTTTATACTGCAATCGAAATAAGTCCGTATGTTTCAAAGTTGCGTTTTTATTTTCTCTATGGATTATTAGGATTCTCCTTAATTTTCGCTTGGTATATTCCAGCAAATAGTTTATTGTCATTATCAATGATCCTACGTTTTTTAATAGGAAGTATTTTGACATTCTCTCCCATAATATTTGCCAATTTGATTTTTGCTAAACGTTTCCAATTCACGTATCAATCAACATCTGCATTTGGCGCAAACTTGATCGGCGCTATGTTAGGTGGGACATTAGAATATAGTGCGCTCATTTTTGGATACAGAAATTTATTAATTATTATAGCTATTTTATACGGTGCTGCTTTTGTATTTGCTAAGAGAAAGAATTACAAAATTTCTACCATATAGACTTAAAGAAAGATTGTTAAAAAAATATAAAAACTGAAATAAGCAGCATGACTTTTAGTTACGATACTTGCATTTCACGTTTTCTAGCGATTAAGAAAGCTCCCATATAGAAAAATGCGATCAAAATAAGTAAAAACTGATGACCTGTTATCATTGATATATATTCCAGTAATCCTCCTATCATGGCTCCTATCATATTTACACCAAAGGCTGCTCTCGAATTAATGGCGTATTGAAATCGAGTTGCAAAAGCAATATTGGCTAAAAATACTGGACTAAATGTAACAAGGCTTGCTACTAGAAAACGTGGAATGAATGAGAATGTTAAAAAGCTTTCTGCAGGTAACCGCCAACTGATTAATAAGCTTAGCAATAATAACCCATAAATATATTTAGTTGAAACGCGTGGAAAATGTGAGGTAAATTCAATAGCTAAATAAATTAAGCTGAGAATTCCAAAAAAGACTAACGCATTGACTATCCAAGTATTACCAAAAAGCAAAGCAAAACTGATAATACTTTTTGTTTCTAACAAAAGAAAAGCCATTCCCATAAATAATAAATCTAGATTATCACGAACAGCATTCAGCGCATGACTACTCGTGTGGATAATTAAAAGTGTAATTAAAAAAATTAAAGCAAGAGTACCTCTATATAACGGCGGAATTTGATTATATTGTAAATATAAAAAAGGATGATCATCCGTAGCAGGTGCAACATACGTATCAGCCTTCTGTGACCAGTAAGCTGAGCATGATAGATGATTGTTAAGATTCACTGCTAAAGCGAGAGAAAAAGCATTTCCTGTACCAAATGTGTCAACACAGGGAGAAACTCCAAATACGGCTTTTATCGTATTAGCATATCGATCTGTTAACCATAGCGAGTGGTCATGACTATAGTACCCATACATTGAAAAAATCCCGTCTGGTTTCAGATGTTGACGTGCGGCAGACACAGCTTCTTTAGTATAAATATAGCTTTCAAGACGTAATGAAGACTGCCCACTCACTAAAGTAATTGAATCTGTCAATGCAAATAGTATGAGATCATATAAATGATGTGTTTGCTGAAGGAATGCTCGGCCATCGTTAAGGATAATATGAACTCTTGGGTCATTATAAGGATGATCAGGGTTAAAAAGACGACCTAGTTTATATAAAACAGGATCAATTTCAACAGCATCAATATGTTTTGCACCATGAGCCAAAGCAATTGCTACATCACCTCCATTGCCTGCCCCGATAATTAATACATTTTCAGGTGCTGATTTATATTGATAAGGGAAAAAATAAAAAGGTTCAGTTGCTTTTCGCCTTTCCATGGACTCAATTCTTTGATGTGGCACTCCATTGACCCAAACATCTATATAGTTACCTTTAATTGAATCTATTATGGGATGGAGGGATATTTTATAATAAGGCGACCAAAGATAATTAGGTGTTATTGATTCGTAAGCAAGCGTTATTAAAAAAATGATCAAACAACCTATTTGTAAAATCGTGTACACCGATGTCCATTGCCATTCTTGGTAAAATAACAAAACAAAGATTATAAATACCACCGCGCCCCATGCAATAGGAGTCGCGCAAAAATAAGACAGTATCGAAAAAGAAACAATACCAGCTAGAGATCCCAATATATCTAATCGATAAGCAACCAGCGGACGAAATTTAATAAACAAAATCGCTATACTGTGTGCAATCGATGCCATGATTGCAGCTGTCATAAGAAAAATAAATGGCAATGTTATCCAAATTGGAAATCCAGATTTTTTATAAAGGCCAATTACAAGAAGACTGTCTATTCCGCTTTTACCGGTATAAGCTATATTGACTGGAAAAACTGTCACAAATAGAATTAAGAATGCCAGTAATATAGGTGAAAATTGATATAATCGTGATGAGTGTGGTTGAAGAAATCCAATGCCAATTCCAAAAAAACTGCCAAGCAATATAAAATTTGAAAAATAAGACAGAAAAAAAACATTTGAACCTAACCATCGAATTAAAGCTAATTCTAAAAAAAGTAATACAAAACTGAATAAAAAAAGACGAGCCGCATGATATGAAAATGTCATCATTGTTAATCCTTTAACAGGTAACCCATTTAATTAGTTTTATCGCAAAATAATATTATTTAATTAAACTCAACATAATAACAAATGAGCTAATCAAATGATAGATTGTAAATAGACTTGAATTAGATAGAAACGAGCCTTGCAAAACATTAACCCACTCTATGTCACCGCGTTATTGGAAGCAATGGACATTTAACAGGGTTTGGTGGTGGGCTTCAGAAAAAATCTTTTCTTTTACAGTTAGAAAAAAATCATTTTGCTTAATACTCTAGAATGATTTTAAAGGTTTGGTCATCTAGTTTGTCAACAATCATAAAACGGGGTTGCTCCATTGGTTTAAAACTTTGATTAGCGGTATGGTAACCAATAGTAAACGCCATGACATATCCAGCTTTTTTCGCTTCATTTTCTAAGTAATCATTATAAATTCCAAAAGGCCATGCCAACAAAGTAACTTTAATACCCATTTTATCTTCTAATATTTTTTTTGAAGTAAATAATTCTTTCTGTACAAACTGTCCATACGCGGCAGGTGAAAGTTTCTTTTTTATAATTTTAAAGTTCGGATGCGAATAAGTATGTCCTTGTATATCAAAAAGCCCTGTATTTTTTAATTCTTTTAATTGATCCCATGACAAGAAATGTTTTCCGCTTGAAATGCTTTCAGGATAAATAAATAAAGTAATTGGTATATTTAATTTTTTTATAATAGGGTACATATAAGTATAAACAGATTCCCAGCCATCATCAGCAGTGAGGACAACGGGTCTTGGAGGAAGAGTATCACGCTTACCTTGTAAAAATTCCACGGCTTCTTTTAATGGAATAAACGTAAATCCATTATCTTTCAAGAGTTTTAAATTTGCTTCAAATTTTTGTGGAGTGATAGTCATGCTGCCTGGAACAGTAGGATTCAGATTGTGATAAAGAATAATAGGAATATTACGGTTGCTATTATTTGCAAAAGAGACATAGGGAAACATCATTGTAAGTACTATGATAAAAAAATAAATGAACCTCATCATTCCTCCATGTTCAATAAGTCCTAAACTTAAATAATAGCTGCCGGAAGCAGTTAATTCAATCTGATGTTACTACTAAAAGAGCACCAAACTTTGTTAATTCTTCTGATCTAAAATCCACCGCAGGTAGTGCCTTAAAAAATAACACAATTCTTTTTTCCTGAAAGAGTTGCTTGTGTACCGTTTTTAACGGGGGGCTTATGAAAAAATGAAGCAGACAACCCCATGTACCCTTTTACAATTCCAGCTATTTCTGGTTGCAAAACAGCTGTCACTAAATTTTCATATTGCTTTTCAATGCCTTTTAATCGTTCTAAGTATTTCGTCATTTCTTCATAAGTAAATTCAATCATTGGCACATCTCCTGTCGCGAGTATAAATTCCTCGGGGATAGTCTCAAGATAACATTCCGTCTCAAAAAAAAATTCATTAAACTTATACCGATGAACATCGTCCCGTTCTTTAAGATATTCGGTAAATATATTTAAAATAAAAATTAAAGTGGTCAGTGGACCTAAATTATCCAGAGAAAATTTTCCATTTAACTTTCCTTTAAATCCTTGGATTAAAGTCTGAGATAAAGGAATATTATGCAATTTCAGCCAACACGAGATATCTCCTAATAAAGCTGTCAAAAAACATCTATCTATTAAAGAAGTTTTTAATTTTTTTGAAACTACAAAAGAAATAATATCCATATAATTTTTTTCTAAGAGTTCTTCAATCTTATTTTGCTGTTTGTGTTCGTGGGCGGATGATTTTTTCAAATCTTGTAATTTTTTATAAACAATACCAAAAATATTGCAATCATCATTATTTGATGCAATAGGCTTATTGACTAACAACTTAATGATATCTATATGACCTTTTGAAACTGCAAGACTGAGTGTCGCAGTGACACTTGCTCCTTTTGTTAATAATAGCTCCACCACTGTCTTATGGCCTTCATAGATCGCTAACTTCAATGGCGTATAATAATCTTCTTCAGGAGGCGTTATTTTTGTGAATGTCTGCAGCTTAGGTTTGCTGCCATCAATAGGGGCGCCTTGATCAAGCAACCATTGCACAATTTCTACATGACCAAGACGAGCAGCTGCTCTTAGCGGTTCATTATGTTCATAATTCAAATCAAGCTGCCCAGTATTAAAGATATCTACAACGTCATCTAACTTACCGTTACGTACAGCCGCTGAAAAAAGTTTTTCTGGGGCTCTTAGATTCATTTCATTTCTCATAATAAATTAAAATAATATACTTCATTACCATAAAAATCATCAAAATTAAAATGCAATAATGTATTTTTTAGCCACTTTCAAGTGTTTTCTAGGTTAAAATGTACATAATCTGATTTAAATCTGACCCAGGAAGTGTTAAGCTAGGCTTTAATTTTATCATGAGTCCATATTTACATGAATGATGCTGAGCCAAACCCCACAATAGCTGAACAATCTTTTTCTACTCTGCCCTTACAAGATGCGCTATTGAATAACCTTGTTTCTTTAGATTATACGACAATGACCCCCGTCCAATTGCAAAGCTTGCCTATCTTATTAAAGGGGTATGATGTCATTGCTCAAGCCAAAACTGGTAGCGGGAAAACAATTGCGTTTGGTCTAGCATTATTGAACCGTTTAAAAGTAGAAAATTACATAGTACAAGCACTGGTATTATGTCCTACACGTGAACTAGCTGAACAAATTAGCCAGGCATTACGACAACTGGCTCGCCTAATACCTAATGTTAAAATACTTAATTTATCAGGTGGTCGATCCATCAGTCCTCAATTAGATTCCTTACGACATGGTGCTCATATTATTGTAGGCACACCTGGTCGTATAAAAAAACATTTAGATAAAGGCTCGCTTTCAATTAATAAATTACAAACTTTAATTTTAGATGAAGCAGATCGCATGTTGGATATGGGATTTTTTGAGGAAATTAATAATATTTTAATGCGTTGCCCTAAGCCACGACAGACACTGTTATTTTCTGCAACTTATCCGGTGGAAATCAAAAAATTAGCCAGTGCATTTATGCAAAATCCTACAAAAATCATGGTGAAAGAAACTCATACTGCATTAGATATTCAGCAAATTTTTTATGAGACTCTTCAACAGAAACATAAATTTTCATTATTAAAAAGTTTGTTATTACATTACAAACCCAGTTCGGCTCTTATTTTTTGTAATACAAAAGAACAAACCATTCAGTTAACCAAAAATCTTATAAACGAAGGTTTTAGCGCGACTGCATTAAATGGCGATATGGAGCAAAGTGAACGTGATATTGCTATTATTCTTTTTAAAAATCAAAGCTGCTCTATTTTAGTTGCAACCGATGTGGCTGCACGCGGTCTTGATATTAAAGAATTACCTGCCGTCATTAATTTTGAATTAGCATTTGAGCTTGATGTGCATATTCATCGAATTGGACGCACGGGACGTGCGGGTCACAAAGGATTAGCACTAAGCCTAACAATGCCTGCAGATGCTGAACGACTTTGTCTGATTGAAGAAAATTTAATGCAGCCTATCACCTGGGGAAATAGCAGTGAGTTAAATCAAATTAATGATACTATTTTATCACCCTCAGTGGTAACACTCTGTCTTAGCGCAGGACGAAAAGATAAAATTCGCCCTGGAGATATACTAGGCGCACTCACTAAAGAGGCAGGTTTGGCTGCAAATACTATAGGAAAAATTGATATCACAGCACTTTATTCTTATGTGGCTGTGCATGATAGCCAAGCAGACATTGCTTTTCAGCATTTTAAAAATAAAACCTTAAAAGGACGTAAGGTAAATATAAAAAAAATAGGGTAACATTATTTTAAATTATTCACTATCAGGAAATGATCCCAATGCAAGAAGGTACTGTTAAACGATTTAATAAAATTAAAGGCTATGGCTTTATCACGCCGGATGATAAAGATAATGAAATATTTGTTCACTTTTCTCAAGTCACTATGGCTGGATATAAAGAACTAAAACAAGGCCAGCGGGTAAAGTATGCAATAGAAAAAAGTGAACGTGGAGAATTTGCAACTCAGGTCGTTATTCTTTAGATTATGAAGGTTCTATCAATTGAGTGAAATTAAGCAATTTCCTGAAGATATCATCGCTATAGCGGAAAAACATATTCGCGATATCCTCTTGCTAGCTATTTTATATTCTCCGCAGCAAAAGGCGCTCATTGTGTCGGATACACAGTCTCCACTAGCTATTATTCTGACGGAGGCTTATCGTCGTTGTCTGCCACAAGCCATTTTCATCGACTTTGATGCAACCTCTTCTGCAGAAGTACTCGCAACTTTTAAGAAGCTTGAGCCTATGGAGCTTGTTGTACTGATTCAGTCAACTAGTTTTCGCCTGAAAGATTTTCGTATTCGTGTTGAACTCTTTGAACAGTCATTAAAAGTCATTGAACATCCTCACCTTGCGCGCATGGTAGGATTGCAAGAAATGTATTATATTGAATCGTTGGCGTACGACCCGGTCTATTTTCGCGGTGTTGGGCGCGCACTGAAAAATCTCATCGATCGCTCAAGTGCAGGGACAATTGTTGATAGTGGCGAAGGTGAACGCCTCGTTTTTGGCTCAGCCCTGGAGCCTGCAAAATTAAACATAGGCGATTATACGGGCATGAAAAACATTGGCGGTCAATTTCCTATCGGCGAAGTATTTACAGAAGCACAAGACCTGACGTCCGTTAATGGCCGTGTTCGACTCTTTGCATTTGGTGATACTTCTTTTTCTGTCAATAAAGTTGATATTCCTATCACTCTTATTGTGAGCCGCGGACGAGTGGTGGACGTCATTAATTCAATACCTGAATTTGATACGGTGCTTGCAAATATTCGTGCAGATGAAGGAGAAGTTTGGTTGCGAGAGCTCGGTTTTGGTATGAATCGTGCTTTTTCAAAAGATCGTATTGTCAGTGATATTGGTACCTATGAACGCATGTGTGGTATCCATTTATCACTTGGCGCGAAACATGGTGTTTATAAAAAAACTAATTTTAAGCGCGGAAACACCTGGCATCACGTGGATGTTTTTGTGGATACTGAAGCCGTCTACCTTGATAATGCGATTGTCTACAAAAACGGCGCTTGGGTAAACCCAATTTTATAATAAAATTGTGCTTTAAGTCATTCAATATAACTTACTTAATGACTTCTTCTTTTTTGACACTGCATGATTTTTTACAGCAGCGACAAAAGCAATGGTTATAGATCCATGCAAATATAGCACCTAGTATAAATCCTATGACTAATCCCCAAATTCCGCCAATTAATCCCCCAACGAAAGTGGGTGCATAGCCATGGTAAATATCAGCAATATTTTGAATAATAGAAACACCATAATAACCTGATAACCATCCTACCCATGCTAATACAATAAGGCACACAGCTTTAGTGACACCAAAAGCAACCCCTAAACAGCATGGACGTAATTTAGAATAACTTGCACAACCACCGCATCCACAACCTTCTTTATTCATCATGACGGCATCCTCCTAATTAATAAATAAAATTTTAGCCTACACCTATATTATAATCCTGAAATAACTAAGCACGTTATTTAAATTTTTGTTTCTCTTTCAAAGGGTTATTTTTGTATAAGAAGAACTATTTGATAATACTCAAAGAATTAAAAATAAGAATAAAAATAATAAACAAAAGCATAATAAGAAAATGAAATCCTATAGAAAATATCCTTTTTTCTATAGGATTTTTTTAAATTATCGTTGATTATTTTGATTATTTTGATTGTTTTGATTATTTTTTTGATTTTGATCAGTTCGACCTGGGTTTTGGTCTTTGCGTTGTGTGTCTTGACCTTGGCCAGGTGTTTGTCGACGTGGGTCTTGTTTATTTTTATCTTGTTGATTTCTATCCTGATTCATGGTTATACTCCTTAAAGTTGAAATAATATTGCTAAATTTCCCTAAGAACCCTTAGTATGAATCAGTTTTTCGATATTCTATAGTAGGAACATTACTAAGTTAATTTGGGGTTAATCCCCATTCATTCGATAAATTAAGTTTAATTTTTAAAAAAATCTCTGAATAGAATATAATATATTATATTCTATTGTAATCATTATAATGATTAAAAAGGATTTTATGAAGAAGATAAATTTTTTAAATCATAAATTTATGCGGCGGAAATTAGATGCGAATAAACTTAATTTCAAAATGACCACAGAATTAAAATTACTAAATGAATTTATCGGACAAGAACGTGCTCTACAAGCAATTAGTTTTGGCTTGGAAACTAAAAATCAAGGATTTAATTTATATGCCATGGGTCCGCCAGGCATTGGAAAGCGCTCTTTAATAAAAATAATCTTAAAAGAAAAATCCAAAAAAAAGAATGTGCCATTTGACTGGTGTTATATTCATAATTTTGAAGATCCAGAAAAGCCCATAGCATTACAATTGCCACCAGGATTGGGGGTACTTTTAAAAGAAGATATGCAAATACTGATTAATAATCTAAGTACCAGCATATTGTCTGTTTTTGAAAGTGATGAATACCGAAATCGCCTGAAAAATATCTTAGAAGATTTTAATAATCGTAAAAATGAAGTGAAAGATAACACTCATACAGATTTTAAAATTATTCAATTATATAAAAAAAGACATATTAACGAGAAAAAATTGCAATTGCGAATGACGGCAAATGTTGTCAAACCAATTATAAAAAAATTAAAAGATAAATATGAAAAATATAAACAAGTGATTAAATTTTTAAGAGCAATTGAGCGTGATATTATTATTAACGTTGGTGATTTTATTAAATACGATGAGTCAACTAATATTATTTCTTTCTTGATCGAAAATACGCATCTTATAAAATATCAAGTGAATGTTTTAGTTGATCATAGCAAAAAAAAGCAGGGAGCACCTATTATTATTGAAGAAAATCCCAGCTATTCAAATTTGGTTTGCCGAGTTGAATATTCTTCGCAATTGGGAACCACTTCGACTAATTTTACTTTAATTAAACCAGGCTCATTACATTTAGCTAATGGCGGCTATTTGATAATAGAAGCAAGAAAATTAAAAAAAGAAAAAATTGCTTGGGAAGCCTTGAAACGCGCATTATATACTAAAAAAATAACTATCGAACCTATTGAGCATACATCAGATACTTTTAATCCTATTTCTGTTAATCCTATGCCCATTCCTTTGAATGTGAAAGTGGTCTTATTAGGTACTCGAAGAACCTATTATTCGCTATCAGAGCATGATCCAGATTTTAATGAATTATTTAAAGTCACAGTCGATTTTGACGAACATATTACCCGCAGCAAAAAAAATATTAATTTATATGCAAGGTTAATTGGTACCATTGCGCATAAAGAAAATTTAAAACCACTCAATGCAGAAGCCGTTGCAGAAATAATTGATTATAGCAGTCGATTAGCGCATGATAATCAAAAATTATCAGCCCACATCCGTAGTATTTATGATTTGGTCATTGAATCAAATTATTTTGCTAATAAAGCTACGCGAAAAATAATCCAAGTCAAAGATGTCAAGGGCGCTATAAAAGCACAAACCTATCGACTCGATCGAGTTAGAGAGCTTTATTATGAAGAAATTGAACGACACTTTGTTCATATTAATACACATGGAAAAACAATCGGGCAAATTAATTGTTTATCTGTTTTAAAAATTGGAAGATTTTCATTTGGTAATCCGCTACGAGTAACGGCAACTGCCCGCTTGGGAAAAACTAAAATGGTCGATATTCAACGGGAAATTGATATGGCAGGACCTATTCATTCTAAAGCAGGACTGACAATTATTAATTTTTTAGGTAATCGATATGGGAAAAATAATTTATTTTCATTACATGCAAGTATTTCATTTGAGCAAGTTTATGGTGCAGTTGAAGGAGATAGTGCATCTGTTGGCGAAGTATGTGCACTTTTATCCGTCTTGGCTGAGATGCCCATTAATCAATGTTTAGCAGTAACAGGCTCTTTAGATCAATATGGAAATGTCCAAACAGTCGGTGCAGTCAATGAAAAAATTGAAGGATTTTTTGATATTTGTCTTCTAAGAGGTTTAAATGGCAAACAAGGGGTTATCATTCCTGCTATTAATATTAATAATCTTATGCTAAAAGAAGAAGTGGTAAAAGCGGCTAAAGCTAATCAATTTTTTATTTATCCAATTAAAACAATTGATGATGCCATTCAGCTTTTAATGATAAATGATCAAAATAATAAAATTAAAGACTTTAATGAAAAAATTGAAAAAAAATTACTTAGCTTTTCTAAAAAATGTAGCTAACCTTCTTTTGTCAGATATTTTTCCTAGCATTAAAATATATAATAAATTCATTGTTCTCAAAGCAATTTGTGGTTATGCTATCAATGGCACCAGGGATTTTAATTAACTCACACACTCAAAAGGAATGACTTATGTCTTTAATTTATGTTGTTATTGTTTTAGTCGTCGTCGGTTTTTTACTATGGTTAATTAATACTTATGTTCCTATGGCTAAACCTATCAAAACTATATTAAATGTAGTTGTGGTCATTGCTGTTATCATTTGGTTATTATCTGTATTTGGTATTATCAGCGGTATAGGCCCTATACGATTAAAATAATTAAAAATAATTAATTGATTGTATTTTGCTTATATTTTAAAATTTAGGGAGACGCTCTATGACCTGGGTTGTTGCTGCCAATTCAAATACATGCTGTATTTATCTTTTTAACAATAAACCACTTACTTTAAATTTAATCAAAGAAATAAGTCACCAAGAATTTAGACTTAAAAAAAGTGAGTATCTAACCTCTGACAAACCAGGTCGATATCAAACCGATGGCACTACAGGTGGTGCTTATTCACCGCATACTGATCCCAAAGATGTTGAAATTGACAATTTTTCTCGAGAGATTGCCTTGGTGCTTAACCAAGGAAGAAATTCTGATGAATATGATAAACTCATTATTATTATGCCGCCTGAAATAATCGGTGCTTTCTTTCAACACATTAATCCTCATGTAAAAAATTTAATTAAAAAAGAAATACAAAAAAACTTAATGCATTTGTCTCAACATGAATTATTAGATTATTTGCATAAAGAATTATGATGCTTGCAAAAAATGAGTAAGCTTATCAAGCATTAATAGATAAAAAGGATTAAAAGTCAGTCGTTGGATAACGGCTATTTTAACATTTTCACTCGTCACTTCTCCAAATTTTGTCTGCACCCCTGATTTACATTGCTTCCAGACGGGCGATTTTTCTTGATAATATAAACAATCTTTATATTCCCCATTTTTACCATAAATTGGATCACTCATTTGTACAGTGAGAGATAAATGTGACATGCTTAAGATATTTTGTGTGGGTAAATAACTTAAAAATAAAGCAGTGCGAGCGTCATATAAATAGTTATTTGGTTTTTTTTCAGAAAAAAGTAGTAATTGACTTTTAGAATTGTGATTCGAATTAAAAAAATCAATCGTTTTTGCGGAGTTGATCGTCTCATCTTCAAGACTTTGCATAATAAAAACAGGCAAAGTAAGCTTTTGATGGCGGAGTTGATCTTTCACTTGTTCCATTAATTTAAATGTTTGATAAACAGGATTAATAGGCACAGATTCATATCTAACGGGCGCTTGATCACTTTCAAGTTGCCACCAACGTAACCGAGGAATCCATTGACTTAACCAATATAACGGCGAAATTAAAGGTGTGAGTTGAGTTTTCATCTCCAAAGCAGGTGCTAAAAGTATCAGCCCTTTTATGTCAAACTTTGCTGAAAAAGCTTGGTTAATCGCCAATAATCCGCCTATTGAATGTCCTCCAAGATAAACATGATTAACTTTTTTAGATAATTCTATAGTTGCAAAGTTAACTATATTTATCCAGTCTTGGAAATTGACCTGCAATAAGTCACCGACAACTGTGCCATGCCCTGGTAATAAAGGAACATACACTACAAAACAGTGACGCTGAAAGAATTGACCTAATTGCGCCATTCCATACGGTGAATCGAATAACCCATGAATTAATACAATACCATTGTCATATTGATTGGATTTGTTTTTTGGGCATAACTGAGGATCGGGCAATAATTCTTTGGGTGAATTATTAAAAATATCTGCATCGTTCAAATGGTAATGTGCTTTTTCATGAGCTTTTCTAACCATCAAATCTGTTTGATGAATATAATCATCAAATGATGAATAGTTTTGTGCAACAAAATGGGTATTTAATCCAGTGGGATGAAACCGGGTTATGTCTTTAGTGGGATTATATAAAAAACCCCATATATAAATCGAAACAATAAAAATAATTGCCAACCCTAAACATCCATTTCGATACGACATCAGCATTTCCATCTATTTTGAAAAACATTTTTTATATTAAACAACTTTATTAACTTTGTGAAGCTGCTTTAAACTATGTTAAAAACTTAGAATAACGAACAAAAGAGATGAATTTTCGATTTTATTTCAAAATTTGCTTAAAATATTTTGCTAAATCAATTTTTTCTGGCACAATGCTTTTTTAAATTTATAATTAACGGAGTTTCATTTCATGAAAAAAACAGCGTCACTGAAATTATCAGCTAAAATTAAAGAAACCGCAAACAAACTGAAGCTGATGAGAGACCAATTAAAAGAAATCAAATTAAAAGAAAAATCGGCCAAGCCCATGAAAGTTTCTCTCAAAAAGAATAGTAAAAAAGCTCCAACAACAAAAATGAAAGCGCGTAAGACGCGTCTTGCTAAAGCTAAATAGTAATATTTATGCGCAATGATTGTTATTGGGTCTATATACTTTGTTGTCAAAATGGAACATATTATACGGGTTACACCACTGATCTTGTTCGACGATTTCAAGATCATCTTGCGGGGAATGCAAGCAAATATACTCGAAGTTTTAGACCCTTAAAAATTGCGCAATCATGGCAAATTAAAGGAAGTAAGTCGCTTGCAATGAAGATTGAGAATTACATAAAAAAAATGAGTAAAAAAGAAAAGGAAGCACTTATTCTACATCCAGAGCGACTTACACCAGCTACTTTTTTGGCGACTCATGAATGAGATGATATTTTTTCATTTTGAACTTAAAACGCATCCACAGTAATAAAGCACTGCAGCTTGTGCCTAAGACCATTCCCCACCAATAACCCACACTACCTAGTATTGTATAAGATAAACTATATCCCAAGGGTAATGCAATCAACCAAAAACTAATAATAGATATAAACAAAGTAAAATGCGTATCCTTGAGTGCGCGCAAAGAACCAAATAAAGTAATCCGAATACACTCAAATAATTGGAAAAGAGCGCTCACCATTAAAAATATTGTTGCATAATGAACCACTATCGTATTTTGCGGATCTGCAATATTTAAATCAAGACTAATAAATTTTTCTGGAAATATCCAAATAAATAGCGCAACTAAAAATATAAAAGAAAAGGCAAGCGTCATACCCGCATAAGTTGTGCGTTCTGCCAACAATGGATTATTAGCGCCTAAGGCTTGCCCCATTCTCACAGAAACAGCTTGTGCCAGGGCAAAAATCATACTCATTAATTGCCCTAAATATTGCAAGGCAATTTGATTAGCAGCTAATACTTGATTGCTTATCCTGCCCATCAATAAACTCAAAACCAAAAAAAAGCCGATTTCGATAGAATACATTGCTCCCATTGGGATACCTATTTTTAAAATTTCTTTGATCAAAAGAGGCTGTTTGCTAAAAATATTTTTTATATAAAAGCGATATTTTTTTTGGGTAGAGACATACAATACTAACCAGGCAGTTGTAATCCAATAGCTTAATGTCATCCCCCATCCCAATCCGGCAATCTCAAGTCTAGGGAACCCAAACCGACCAAATACTAAACCATAATTGCAAAAAATTGCAATAGGTACCCAGCATAATATAAAAGTCATTGTGGTTTTGGTATGACCCAAGCCAATCAGGAATTGCAGAAAAACTAACATAATAAAATCCGGCAACAATCCAAAGGCAAGGCCACGTAAATAAGAAGTCGCTAGAATCACAATTTCATGACTTTGTCCTAATAATAGTAAAAGGGGCGCCATATTCCAAAGCAGTAAAAAAGTAGGTAAAACAAGTATCAGCGATAGCAACAATCCATCACGTAAAATAGCAGACACACCGAGATTATTTTTCTCTCCATATTTTTGTGATACCAAAAGACTGATCGCAGTGAGCGAACCCCATAAAATAACCATTAATGTGGCAAACAACCAAGTGACAATTGATCCGGCTGCTAATTGTTTATGGCCTAAATGTGCTAAAAAAATTGTTGAAAAAAACCCAATAGAAGACTCCACTAGTCCGCTTAAAATCAAAGGAATAGCTAGTTTTAATAGAGAACTGATATCATGGGTATAGAATTTTTTTTGAAATAAAATAGTCATAGATAGACACTCAAAAATGTGAGCCTTTAATAAGATTCAACTAAATTATGGCAGTAAATACTGACAAAGATCAAGATAAGTAGATTTTAAATTTTTTTTTTATTATGATGGATTAATTGATTACTACAGGTATTAAAGTAAATGTCTTATTCTATTTTATCTCACTATAATGATGAGATTCTTTCAGAGTCTTTTGCCAAAGCGCAACCGTTCCCGCATCTTATTATCGACCATTTTTTTAAAGAAGAAGTGGCAGAAGCATTATGTGATGTTTTTCCTAATGCAGACGAAGCATTTTGGTATCAATACAATAATCGTATTGAGATCAAACTTGCTTGTAATCAAATAGAAAATTTACCGCCTTATATTTTAGGTATTTTAACTAAATTAAATAGCGATCATTATTTAAAATTTTTTAGCCAACTCACTGGAATAACAGGTTTAAAATCTGATCCACTCATGCATGGCGGTGGTATGCATTGTATTAAACCTGGTGGAAAGCTGGATGTACATATTGACTATAGTATTCACCCCATATTAAAACTAGAAAGAAGACTTAACTTAATCGTTTATTTAAATAAAAATTGGCAAGCAGACTATGGTGGCTATTTAGAATTATGGGAAAAAGATATGAGTCAATGTGCTAAAAAAATCTTACCTATTTTTAATCGTGCCGTTATTTTTGCAACAGATGATACTTCTTGGCACGGCCATCCAGAGCCGCTGACTTCCCCCTTAGGGATTTGTCGAAAATCTTTGGCACTTTATTATTTAACAGAACCAAGACCTGCGACAAAAGAACGATTACGGGCGCAATTTGTACCAAGACCTCATGATCCTTATGATGCAGAATTAGATAAAATTAGACAATTAAGATCAGGCAATGAAACAGCTAAAGATGCTTATCGTGTTTAGTTATTTAATATTTCTGACGATATTTTTTATATCTATGCTATAATTTTTTCGTTAACTTATGGAGAAGTCATATGCAATCAAGCACACAGGATCAAATGCTTGCTGTTTATCGCAAAAATTGGGTTTGGTTTTTAACTTTTGGGATTTTAATCGAAATTTTAGGCTTATATGCATTATTAGCCTTAACCGCTACCACCTTAATTTCTGTGATGTTAATAGGCGTATTATTAATAATTGGCGGTATTATTGTTATTATTGGCGCGCTGACTTCATGGCGACATCAAATAGGCAGCTTTTTACTACATTTACTGCTGGGCATTTTATATGTAGCAGCCGGTACGATACTCATTAAACATCCCGTGGTTGGCTCAATTTCCATCACTTTTATCTTAGGAATTTTTTTTACTATTATCGGTATTTTCCGTTTAATTGATAGCTTGACGTTCCGTTATGTTCATTGGGGATGGGTATTTCTAAATGGAATTATTTCTTTACTCCTGGGTATTTTAATTATGACCAGCTGGCCTGTTTCAGGTCTTTATATCATTGGACTTTTTGTAGGCATTGATCTGGTTTTTTGTGGTTGGGCTTACATAATGGGTGCAATTGGAGCACGTAATTATATTAAAAAATGATATTTTGATATTTTGATATATTGATACATGGAAGGAACAAATATGTCGCACTATATAAAAAAATGGATTGTAATGGGTTGTTTATTCCTCGCGCCTTATGTTGTTCATGCAGCCGATGCGAATGATCCTGATTGGCAATTTGACTTTGCGCCTTATCTTTGGGCGCTTGGTATGGATGGTACTGTCCAGTCAGGACCTTTTACCAGTCACATCTCCGAAAGTTTCTCAGATCTTTTAAAACAATTAGACGGTGGAGGAATGTTATGGTTAGATGCCTACAAAGGCCCCTTTGGCATCTTCCTAAACGGACTCTATGCTGATTTATCTGATAACGATAATATTAGATCCTTTGATGCACAACTCAGTACGCATTTTGGTTTATTTACTGGGGGATTTTCTTATATTGTGGATCAAAAAGAAATCCCTGGAAAAGTCCCCAGTCGCGTACAAATTGAACCTTATATTGGCGCACGTTATACAGTTAACACTGCTAAATTAACGCTTGGTGATTTTACTGATAATGAAGATCAAGACTGGACTGATCCTATTGTGGGTTTGCGTATTCGAGATGATATTGGTGTCCATTGGGTTATTACTTTAGCAGGCGATATTGGTGGTATTAATGCAGCCAAGCAGTATAGCTATAATTTGAATGCATTATTAGGATACAAGCCAACGAATAAATCTTTTAATCATACGACAGTATATTTAGGGTACCGTTATCTTTATCAGCACTATGAACATGGTGAAGGCAGTGACTTTTTTGAGTGGAGAATGAAATTATTTGGCCCCACATTGGGTATTGATTTTAATTTCTAGAAATTTTTTTCGCCAGGTACAATAACCAAAAATACAAAGTATAAAAAGTACCGAAAATAAAATAGCAGTAAAATATAAATGCTTGTTGATATACATATCAACTGAAATAATATTAACTAGCATCCAAGACCACCAATTTTCTAGGTATTTTTTACACATCATCCATTGCGCGATTAAACTAACAGCTGTTGTAAATGAATCAATATAAATTGTAGTTGAATCAGTATAATAATAAAGAATAAATGACAATAAAAAAAATAGCATAAAATTAATAAACAGCACGCGATATAAAAGCATAGGGGTGAGATTGCGAATAGTCAATGCAGTTTTATTTTCATTACCGTATAACCATTGGTACAATCCATAAAATTGGTAACCAAAATAAATTAACTGTAGTCCCATATCTGCATAAAGCTTCACTCTAAAAAAAAGGAAAAAATGCAAAGAAACAGTCAAAATACCAAAAAACCAATTCCAAATGTTGGCACGTACTGCAAGGAATGCACCTAAAAAACCAGAAACAGTCGCTGTTATTTCAAGAACACTAATCAATAGAGTTTTTCCTTATAAAAAAATACTATCATAGCAAAATAGCTTTATTATTCTATTTCATTATCCTATTTGTGTATGTTAAAGTACTTTGAATTTTTTAAAGTAATAGGTATCATGCATGCTCATTCAAAATAAAATTGTTTTTATCACAGGTGCATCAAGCGGCATTGGTGAGGCGACTGCTAAACAATTTGCAAGAATGGGCGCTCACTTATTGCTATGTGCAAGAAATATTGAAAGTTTAAATTCTAGCGCATTGCAGCTAAAAGATGAGTATAATATCGAAGTTTACCCTATACAATTAGATGTTCGTCAAAAAAATACTATCGCAACAGTTTTTCAAGCACTTCCGAAGAAATGGCAACAAGTAGATATTTTAGTTAATAATGCAGGTCTTGCTGCAGGTCTTGACTTTATTCAAGAAGGCAGTCTTGATGATTGGGAGCAAATGATAGATACTAATGTGAAAGGATTATTATATATAACAAAGCAAATTTTACCGCAAATGATTGCTAGAAATTCAGGGCATATTATTAATATAGGTTCTATTGCGGGTCATCAAGTTTATCCTAAAGGCGCTGTGTATTGTGCAACAAAGTTTGCGGTGAATGCATTATCCATGGGACTACGTATGGATTTAAGCGGCACAAAAATAAGGGTCACAACAATTGATCCAGGTGCAGTTGAAACAAATTTTAGTTTAGTCAGATTTAAAGGAGACGCTGCGCGAGCAAGTGCTGTTTATGACGGCATTCAAGCATTAACACCCGATGATATCGCAGATGCAATTCTTTATAGCGCAACCCGCCCATCACATGTCAACATCAATGAAATGATTATCTTACCAACTGATCAAGCGTCCATTAGCTTATTCTCCCGTCAACCTGCTAGAGAGAAATAACCGGCTCTTTTTTGTCATAACTTACTGTATTTAAATATATTATTTAATTAATTTTTATACTGTTTTTTTAAAAAAATCACCTATACTTAAAAAAGAGACAAAAATGCTTAAATTAAGAACAGGTTAGCCGGAGATAATCATGAAAAAATGTTTGGTTTTTTTGGCTGTTATTCTTTTGATATTAGGTTCAAATACCGAAGCGGCTCCCTCTCCTAATGCACTTCCAAATGGTGGAAATGTAGTGGCGGGAAATGCGACGATCACTCGGTCTGCAAATCATTTGCAAATTAATCAACAAAGCCAAAAAGCCATTATTAATTGGCAAAGTTTTAATATTGGATCAGGAGCCAGTACGCATTTCCAACAACCTGCTCAAGGTATTGCGTTAAACAGGATTAATCCAAATCAAGGCGCTTCACAAATTTTCGGGCATCTTTCTGCAACGGGAAGAATTATTTTAGTCAATCAAGCCGGTATTTATTTTGGACCCAATGCTTATGTCAATGTCGGCGGCATTATAGCATCAACCTCTGATATTTCTAACGCAAATTTCTTATCGGGTCATTATGTATTTGATCAACCTTCCACAAGAAATGGCGCAATTGTTAATGAAGGTACTATCATTGCCAAAGAAAATGGTTTAGTCGCTTTAATTGGGGATGGGGTCTCAAATGAAGGTTTAATTCAAGCACACGTGGGAAATGTCATCTTAGCCTCTGGAGATAAATTCACAGTTTCTTTAAGTGGTGATCAATTAATTAATTTTACTATAGATGAAGGTAGTTCATCAGCTGCAATTGATGCAAATGGCAATAAACTAAAAAATGGCGTTAACAATAGCGGAACAATTTTGGCTGATGCAGGAACTGTTTTAATGACGGCAAAAGTTGCAAGTAATATCATTGACCAAGCAGTCAACATGACAGGCGTGATTGAAGCACGTTCAATTGCTGAAAAAGATGGCGTTATTATTTTAGATGCCAATGACGGAACTGCTGTGGTTGCAGGACAAATGAATGCATCAGGGGAGAGTGATAATGGGGGCACTATAAAAGTCTTAGGCCAAGATGTGCATATTACTCAATCTGCGGGAATCTATGCTGACGGTAAAACCGGGGGCGGTACTATTTTAATGGGTGGCAATCAACAAGGAAATGGTCCTGAAAGTAATGCGAAAGAAACGACAGTTGATGCAGGTGCTATTTTAAGTGCTAATGCAATTGATTCTGGTAATGGCGGTAATATTATTGTTTGGTCAGATGATCATACAGAATTTCATGGAAATTTAAGTGCAACAGGCGGATTACATAGTGGGAATGGCGGTTTTGCAGAAACATCTGGACATTATTTAGATGTGTCAGGGGCTGCAATTAATTTAAGTGCACCTTACGGTACCAAAGGAACATGGTTATTGGATCCCACTAGTATTTATATTGCCAATAATCAAACTAATGCAACGACAGCAGGAATGACAGGCGTTGATACAACGGCTAATACGAATTCGGGAACAAGTCCTACTAGTTATGATGCGTCTGGTAGCACTGCAGATTCTTTATTAACAACGGCTACTCTAATTGCAGCTCTTGCAAATAGTAATGTGGTTGTGACCACCAATAATGCAAATGGCGCAGGAACAGGAGACATTACCGTCGTTGACCCAATCACTTGGTCAAGTGCTAACAGCTTAACATTAAGTGCTTATCGAAATATTGTTTTAGATGCCGCGATTACCAATGGGGCTAACAGTAGCGCCAGTGTTACATTGCAAACAGATAATACCGGAACGGGAACAGGAACTGTTACCAGTATTGCCGGCGGATTGGTTTCAATGTTAGGTGGAGGCAGCCAAGTGAAAATTTATTATAATCCCACTACCTTTGGAACCCAAGACACACTCTATAGTGGTGGCACACCCTCTCCCACGCAATATATGTTAATTAATAGTTTAGGATCCTTTGGTGATACGAACACACGCAGTTTGGCAAGCTTATCTAATCCTGCTAATAGTGCTACTTTATGGAATCAAAATTTTGCTTTAAGTACCAATATTGATGCATCAAATACATCGCTTGCTTCCTGGAATACAGGCAGTGGATTTGCGCCTATTGGTAATAATACTACTGTTTTTTCTGGCGAATTTGATGGGCAAGGACACACGATTAATAATCTTTATATTAATTTTACAGGCACTAATCAAAATATCGGATTCATCGGTAATACCTCTGCTCTTGTTGCTAATCTTGGACTCACGAATGCTTCAGTAACTGTGAATGGAAACGGTGACAATACGGGTATTATTGTAGGTCAAACCAATAGCGGCATTGCCAATGTGTACGCGACAGGAAGTATCTCTTTAAATGGGTCTGATGGGCGGGTTGCGGGCATAGTTGGCGTGATAGATGGCCTTCTTACAAACTCCTATAGTTCAGCTGCTGTTGCTGCAAATATCACTGGTGGTTTTTTTAATGTAGGGGGATTAGTAGGATTAATTGCTCCTACTAACGGTACAGTTAGTCAGTCTTATTCAACAGGGTCTATTACTGTTGTTTCTGCTTCGGATAATATTGATGTAGGCGGCATAGCAGGTGGTGATCAAAGCTTTTTTAGTAGTGGTATTTTCAATAGTTATAATACGGGTTCTATCACTGTGTCAGGCGCAGGTTCTAGTGCCAATGGCGGCGTGGGGGGAATCGCAGGTGTTACTAATGGTTCCGGCGTCGTTGACAATACTTATAGTACTGGCCTGATGAATGTCACCGGTGGAATAGCAACTGGCGGCATTTTAGGCTTTGATGCTTCAGTTTCCTTAAATAGCGCTCAGAATAGTGCTTGGGATACTGTCACCACAGGTCAAAGCCAAGGAGTGGGGGGAGGTTCGACAGGCACTAATTTAGTGGGAGGCTGCTTTGGTCCACTTTGTGCGCCTAATGATTTATCGCAGTCTAGTACTTATCAAGCTTTAGGATGGAATATTGGGGCGCCAGGATCAAATGCCACCTGGCAGATTGTGGATGGTGTTATTTACCCTCATCTGATTAATGAAGGGTTACATACTTTTACAGGGACAGTTTATAGTGATAATGGCATCACTCCTGTTAGCAGCGGTGTGACTGTTAACTTGTCGCTGAATGGCGCAGCTCCTATTACTACAGTGACTGATAATAGCGGATCTTATTCTTATCTTTTTTCAACAAATAGCGGTAATCCTGTCCCCAATGGTAATATACCTATTGGCACTGATATTTTAATTTATCCTAGCAGCGCTTCAACTGGCAATTTAATATTTCAAGATAATGGTCAAACTATCAATAGTGCTCAGTTGCTAAATAATCAAATTATTGCTGGTGTTTCAGGTGGAAATGCAGCTTCTAATACCATCCTGGCGACAGCATTAGGAAGTCTGGTTGCTCCTAATATTGGTTATAGCTTATCAGGTAATAATATAATTATTGGGAATGGTGAAAGTTTTACGAGTAGTCATTATATTTTCGATGGTAATCTCAACACCACGAATGGCGATATTAATTTAAACGCACCGGATATTACTCTTGCAGCGCCTACTATTACGCTTAGTACTAATATTGGAAATATTACAGTGAACGGAGATATCAATGGCACGGGAAAAGCATTAGTTTTGCAAGGTCTTGCAGCAAACGCTGATACATTTACTCTCAATAACTCAAGCAATGCCTTACAGTCTTTGACCGTTTCAGGCGGGGCAAGTCATACTGCTATTTTATCGATACAAGATAATTTAGCAACACAAAATTGGATTGTGGATGGCGCTTATGGTGGAAATATAACTGGGGTAACAGGCATTCCAAGTATTACTTTTTCAAATATAGATAACTTAATAGGCGGAAATAGTTTAACAGCATCAAATACTGCAAATACTTGGACTTTAACAGGAAGCAATACCGGCTCATTATTAACACCCGGTGCCACTTATGCTTTTTCAGGATTTACTACTTTAGTGGGTGGTGGCAACAATGATGATTTTGTTAATAATAGCGGTTTTACCGGGACTATTAATGGCGGTAGTGGTAATAGCACTATTGATATGGGTACCAATCCAACTACAACGACCTGGTTTATCACAGGCGCAAACCAAGGTACTGGCGGTGGTTTAACAGGCTTTAGTAATATACAAAATATCAATGCAGCGACTAACAGCAGTAATAATATATTTACCATACAAAGCGGTGGCAGTATCGTATCATTAAATGGCGGAACATTTTCAAATAATAATACTTTAATAGGGCCTAATACCAGCAGTACTTGGATATTAAATGGTGCAGGCAGCGGCAATATCACAAGTCCTATCGCAACAAGTTTTGCTAATTTTGCTAATATCACGGGCGGAACAGGTGCAAATAACTTTACGATTAATGCGGGTGCTAATATTGACACATTAAACGGAGGGGGCAGCGCACTTAATAGCAATACATTTAATGTTGCTGGCGGAAATGTGAATACATTAAACGGCGGCGCAGGACCTGATAACTTTTTAATTACGAGCCCAACTAATCCTGTCACATTTGATTTTAATAGTAACAATAGTGGGACAATTAGCGGAGGGGCAAGCATTGGTCATTTCACCCAAATACCTAATATTACTTCTACCACTTCAGGTGATACTATAAATATTAGCAGTAGCGTCAATAATATTAGTGTTGGTGATAATACAACAATTGTTGTTACTGGAAGCGGTAATGTCGGGACATTAAATGGCGGCAATACAGGAACTTATACTATTAGCGGTACGATAGGCTTATTAAATGGCGGTGCGGGTACTAATCTGTATATTTTAAATAATGGCGCCAGTATTACAAGTTTAGTAGGCGGAGGCAGCGGCACTAATAATACTTTAAATTTTAGTACGACGACAAGTGCAAATACTTGGAACGTTAATGGTGTAAACGGCAGTGTATCAGGTGGGGCAACTATTTCTAATTATACTGCTATTTCTAATTTAATCGGCAGCAATAATGGAGATACTTTTAATATTTCAGGCGCCTTAAATAATATAACAGGTGGTAGTGGGAATGATACGTTTGCGGTGAGTTCCTCTGCATTCATTAATAATATTAACGGTGGTGCTGGGAATAATACGCTGCATTTAATCGATGGTTCTTCAACTTGGAATATTACAGGATCCAATAGTGGTAATTTATCAGGTCTTGTCAGTGCTTTTAATAATATAGGAACTTTAAGCGGAAGTTCCGATGGAATAGCGACTTTTAAATTTTCAGGTCCTTACGCTATAGCTATTGATGGCGGTAATATAAGTAATATTAATGTGCTTGATGTTTCATCTGTTCCACAAGCAGTGAATATAACAGTTGGACCTAAATCTGGTTCTGTGCTTAATAGTGGTACTTTAACATTATCAGATAACACTATTTTTGCGAGTTTTACCAGAATTCAAAGCGCCATTGGTAATGGTGGAATATTAACAACTAATCCAACGAGTTTATTAAGCTCTTTAGTTTTGACAAGCGCAACGCAAGGCCAAATTAGTGATCCTTTCTTTTTTACTGGATTTACGCCAGCATTATTTATAACAGGTGTTGAATCAAATGTATCAAATGTCATCACTGGTAGCACAGATTCTAATTCGTTATTAGAACAAGCTGCAAACCAAGATGACATCTTAAACATAGTCGATGAAAATTTGCTACAACTTATTAATAATGAAATTCAAACAGATACTAATTTAACTCAATCAAATACTTATTGTTTTCAATAAATTTAAAATTAAAATTAACTTTGCAACACAAAGCCGCATAATTTATATAACAATCGTGCGCCAACATTTGCATCCCATTCGGCTGCTGTATCGGGATGCTCTGAGTGTTTTTTGGTACCCGGTGAAACTTCATTTAAATCAAATCCTATTATTTTTCTATTAGATAATTTTACTTTTTTTATTAAAAAAAGTGCTTCAAAAAAATCAAGACCTCCAGGAACTGGCGTACCTGTATGTGGACAAAAACGCGGATCTAAACCATCAATATCAAATGAAATATAAACTTCTTCTGGTAAGCTATCTACAATTTCATCGCAAATAGCAGACCAACTGATACCATTCATTTTTTTATTATTTAAAATAACATCAAAAAAGGTTTGTATACGACTAGAATTTGTTTTGATAAAGTCGAATTCTTCTTCACAAAAATCACGAATGCCTACTTGAACTAATTTTTGCAGGTTTGTTTGAGTGATCACATTATACATAATCGAAGCATGAGAATGTTGAAATCCTTCATATGCATGACGCATATCGGCATGCGCATCAAAATGTAGTATTCCCATATTGGGATATTTTTCAAGAAAGGCTTGGATAGCACCAAAAGGTGTAGAGTGATCGCCGCCGACTAATCCAACTTTTTTGCCTGCCAATAATAGTTGTTTGACTTGACTATAGACTTCTTGATTGACGCTTAAACTATAAGTATTCACTTTTTTTAATTCAGCGAGTACTTGAGGGTCATCCATGGTATTTTGATGAGCAATAACATACTCTGCGGCTTTGCGTGCTTTAGTATTCCAATCTTGCATATTATTTGATGCAGACTGCATGGCAATACCTGCTTTAAAAAAATTGCCTAGTTCAAAATCAAATAAATCAACTTGTTTACTGGCTTTCAAGATAACCTCTGGCCCTAAAGATGTACCACCACCATATGAAGTAGTCGCCTCCCAAGGAACGGGTATTAATATCAACTGCGCTTCCTCTTCTGTGAAGGGTAATCCAAAAATACCATCGCCTGATGCAGCTGCATTCGGATCAAAATTTTTTGTCATTTTATTTAACACTCTGTATTTAATATTTAGTATTTAGTATTTAAAAAAAGAAAACTATTCTACTCGATCTAATAATAATATGTACAATTTTACAAGAAAAATTTATTATCTATCTTGAAAGAAATGAATTTATTATGATCATTTTAAGCAACCTATAATTCATTGATACTACATTACTTATTGGGCAAGGTAAAAGCCTTAAAAAAATTTAATTTGTTGTCTATTCAAGTTATTAAAAAGCTTCTGCTCTAAGTTATCTACTTTGCTTTGACGCTTAAATGTTAAAATATTCATTAAGGGAATCTATAAGGGGACGTCTTATGAGAACGGTCAAGCTAAATCAGCTTCTCTCAGTTAAGAATAGTGTCTTACTCCTAACCTTATATTTAACAAGTGGTAGCGCATCTGCTGAGTATTATATCCTTCCAGCCCCTACTCCCACGATGGTGGTGGCTGAGAGTGCGCCGCCTTGTCGTGTTTATCGGGATTATAAATGCGAACGACGTGTGGCGTATCGCTGCCGCACAGGGTGTCGTACTCGTTCTCCTTGTCAGGCGCCAAGACGGGCTCGTTGTTCTACAGCCACTGTTTCTGCTTATTATGCAGCCCCAGTTTGCAATACATGGTCGTCTTGCAATCCTTGCAACAGTTGTAACACGGTGCAGGTGATGACAACACCTGGTTTTAATGTGGTTTATGGACCGCCGGTTTATGCTCCGGATACTTATAATCCTTATTATTATTACAATTCTGATTGGGATTTACGTACATCAGATGATTATTATTATTAAAAATAAATATTATTAAAATATGATTAAGATAAAATTATTTTTAAAGTTTCAAAACTAATATTAGCGCCACTTAAAATAATGATAATATTTTTATTTAAAAAACGATCTGCATTTTTTAAAAAAGCGGCTAACGCAACCCCAGCTGCACCTTCAATCATTTGATGTTGCATTTGCATGACATTTAATATGGCGTTTTTAATTTCATTTTCTGTTACTAAGATATATTCATCAACGTATTGTTGGCATAAGTTTAAAGTCATTGTATGAGGATCAACCCCTCCTGCTGTTGCATCGCAAATCGTCTCAGAAGTTGTCATTTCAATAATATGGCCTGATTTAATGGATTCAGCCATCACTGGTGAATTTTCTGGTAAACAACCGATAATTTGTATATGAGGATGAACTGTTTTTAAAAAACTGCCGATACCTGAAATAAGGCCACCACCGCCGACGGGGATGAATACCGCATCGATTTGATTCATTTGAGCTATTATTTCAGTAGCAATAGTGCCTTGTCCACAAATGACATCTATATCATTGTAAGGAGACACATAAACCATTTTATGCCTTTTGGCATATTCCATGGCAAATAATTCAGTATGCATCATATCATTGCCATAAAATTCAATAGGTACACCATAATTACGAATATTTTCTACTTTAATTTTTGATGCATTTTCAGGAACAAAAACCATTCCTGCAATATGTAATTTATTCATGCCAAAAGCAACTGCCGCGCCATGATTGCCAGAAGAAGCTGTAATGACTCCTTGGCTGCGTTGTTCCATATTTAATGTTAATAATTTATTTAAAGCGCCTCTAATCTTAAATGAACCAGTATATTGTAAATTTTCACTTTTAAAATAAACCTGACAACCTGTCAAATGACTTAAATAAATAGAATAATCTAGTGGCGTTTCACGTATAAAAGCACGAATTCTTTCATGTGCGGTTAATATGGCATCTTTCATATCAAATTGATTATTTTTTTCCGAAATAGGATGATCTAGTAACATTACGGTAACTCCTATTGCTAAATAGTGTTGAGGAATCATTTAATGTTACTACGTTCATCAGGGTTAGCCAATCCTGACTTATCCTAATTCCTTCAGTTATTTAGAAAAATTAAGGGTGATTACTAAAAGAATATAAGGGTAATACTAACTATAGTTATATTAAAAGATTGCCATTTTTTTTAGCGAGTAATTATTCGTGGTAGAATGGATCGCTGACAGACAACTTTAAAACACGCGGAATGCTACGCGATTGGAGCGTAACTATCGATGAAAATTATCGAAGAAAATAAATTATTTGTGCCAGTTAATGGCGCTCAATTATTTTGTCGTACATTTGGCAATCAGAATTCTCCGGTTATTGTTTTACATGGAGGACCTGGTTTAGGTTTCAACTATCTGTTGCCGCAAATGATTGAAATAGGAAAATTTTCTTTTGCCATTTTCTATGATCAAAGAGGCACTGGCAGTTCTATCGGAAAGGATGACTGGCTATTAGACCCTTTTCAAACATATATTGATGATCTAAATCAAGTAAGAGAAGCTTTTGGATTAAAAACAATATCGCTATTAGCACATTCTTTTGGTGGTATATTAGCTTCGTTCTATGCTTTAGCATTTCCGCAACATGTTGATAAAATCATTTATTTAAATTCAGTTCCAATATCTAGCGCAGATTATATAGCTTTTGTGAAACATCGCAGCCAAATTGTTGATACTCATAAAACTGAGCTAGATTCTATACGTCAATCAGTTGCTTTTTTACAAGGGGATCCTGAAACAGTCGAAAGATTTTACCGTCTCTATTTTAAAAATTATTTTTCAAATCCTAGCTTAGCCCACACACTCACACTTAGAATGACCCCTAAAGCGGCTATCAATAATTTTAAAATTTATAATCTTTTCTATGACGATATCACCAAAAATTCTTTCAATTTGTATAAAAAAATAAAAACATTGAACAAACAATCGTTGATTGTAGCCTGCGATAAAGACGTGATCCCATTATATTACATGGAACAACTTCATAAGAATATTCCTTCATCTAAATTGACCTTAATTAAAGATAGTGGACATTTTCCTTATATAGATCAACCAAAAATTCTTTTTAAAAATATTAAAAATTTTCTAGATAAATAGGTTTTTTTAGCTCCAATAAATATTATTTTACAAAAAATAAATAAATAGATATACTAAATAAAATTTATGATAATGGATGATCCAGATGACTCACCTAAAACACTTTTGCATGATTATCTATATTATATTCATTTTATTTGTGTCTGGCTGTGCTGCTAAAAACTCAGCTGTCACTACTTCATTTTCACCTACTCCAAATTATCCGCAAAATATCAATCCGAATGAATCTGCTCATAGAATGGTTAATGTTATGACACGTTATTAAGTATATTAAACCTTGCTTTATGGTCTAGAAATATTTTATCATCGAACGCACAGAACATACAAATGATACACGAGCTAAGTCAGTCTGTTTAAGGTCGCTGTTATGAAAAATAAAATTCGTTGTCGATGGGTAACAGATGATTTGATTAATATAGATTATCATGATCATGAGTGGGGTAGACCTATTCATAATGATAAACTATTATTTGAATTTTTAATTCTAGAAGGTGCTCAAGCAGGATTAAGCTGGCTGACTATTTTAAAAAAACGAGAAAATTATCGTTCTTGTTTTGATAATTTTAATCCAAAAAAAATCGCATTATATAACAAACATAAAATTAATCAGCTATTAAATAATTCTGGAATTATACGAAATCGTTTAAAAATTGAATCGACCATTACTAATGCTAAAGCTTATCTTGAAATAGTAAAAGAGTGGGGTAGTTTTTCTGATTATATTTGGCATTTCGTCAATAATCAGCCTATAAAAAATCACCGGAAAAATTCTGACCTTATTCCTAATAAAACAATTATCTCAGATACCCTGTCAAAAGACTTAAAAAAACGTGGATTTAAATTTGTTGGAAGTACTATTTGCTATGCTTATATGCAAGCTGTTGGCATGGTGAATGATCATGCAATCGATTGCTTTTGTTATAAATTGCCACCATGATTGTCGATAAGCGCTCCTGAATGGCTTAGATTTATCATTTCAATTTCTGAAGAAATCCATTTTTACTTATGGTTAAAATTTGCATTTTTCAATAAATTAAGTATTATTACTTGCTCAATTTAATGAACAAAATGGAAAGTCCAGGATGTCTTTAACAGAAATTAAAATTATTGGGTTATCGAGTGTGGGTGGTGCTTTAGAATTCTTTGAGTTCACTATTTATGCTTTATTTGCCCAATACATTGGGGTAAATTTTTTTCCAAATACTAATTCCACCACTATGTTAATGACCACTTTTGGGGTGTATGCACTGGGATATTTGGCGCGACCCTTTGGAGGCATTCTATTTGGTCATTTAGGAGATAGATATGGTCGAAAAAATGCATTTACGCTTACTATTTTGTTGATGGCGGTTGCTACTTTATTAATCGGTTGCCTGCCTACCTATCAATCTATCGGAATAAGTGCTCCCTTAATATTAATTTGCTTACGTTTAGTGCAAGGTTTTTCGGTAGGGGGAGAAATTGCTGGTGCAACAATATTTACTGCCGAGCATCTGCCGATGCAAAAGCGAGGATTGGGCATCGGTATTGTATTTATGGGTATTACACTTGGCAATACGTTAGGCGGAATAGTCGGATTCATCTTAAATTATTATCTGGGTGATGCAGCGATGGTGGCGTGGGGATGGCGTTTACCATTTTTAATTGGATTTATCTTAGGTATTTTTAGTTATCTCATTAGAAGAAACACCCTAGAAACACCTATATTTCAAGAAATGGAAGCTAAAAAAACATTAGAGCCTATTCCTTTAATTAAATTATTTAAAACTTTCCGTCAACCTATTTTGATTGGTATGATTTTAATGGCGATTTCCAGTACGATGATTAGTTTCTTTTTATATTTACCTGTTTATTTATCCAATTTTTTACATTTCAAAATGACCCAATCTTTTTTGCTGAATGTAACTAGCTTTTTGATTTTAGCTACTCTTACTGCAATATTTGGGGCGCTTTCTGATTATATAAATCGAAGAATTCTGGCTATAATCGGTTGTTTTATCATGGCTATTATTGGTTATATTGGATTTAATTTTTTTCTCGTTCCAAAAACCATAGACATTTTTATCTTTGTTTGTCTATTAGCGATAGGTGCAAGCTTCATTAACGGTTGTTATGCGCTTCTCATTGCAGAACTTTTCCCGCCGAATGTACGTTATTCAGGTATGGCGCTTAGCTATAGTGCAGGCGTTGCCCTTTTTGGCGGCTTTGGCCCATTAGCATTTACTTTTTTAACTAAAACTTTTAATAGCATACAAGCGCCCTATTATTATCTATTATTTTGTATTTTAATAACCCTATTTGCTTTGTTTTTTTATAAAAATTCTACTAATAAAATAATTGAGTTAACAGACAATTGCGCTATGCCAGCTTACGCCGAAAAATTTTTACTCAATAAACATTCGTAGGATAAGTTATTTTTTTAGCTACTAGTTGGAGAAGGTGGTTTTTTAAGTTTATCAGAAGTAGGTTCCTCAGTTTTCTTTTTAATTAGTTTAGTTCCTGTTTTTTTAGGAGAATATAATGCTAATTCACTTAAAGAAGGCTCTGTTAAGGTCGTAGGTATTTTCGGAGAAGTCGGTGTTGCAAGAGGTGTTTGCGCTTCACCGCCTGGTTTAGGAGTAAAGCCTTCTTGAGAAGCTGTTTTAATAAAAGTCTTTGTTTTTCCTTTCCAACCCCAACCACTAACGCGACTATGAGGATGAACTTTGGCATGATGATCAAGTGCAATAGACAAATTATGAGTTGATACTTTCTTTCCCAAATTGGCTCCATGATATAGATGTATTACAAGCGCGCAAGCAATGGCATCATGCTTATTCCAATCTTGTTCATCAGAACAAATAATAGGTAAAATGTTTGCTAGTCCTAACTCTTCTACGGCAATTTTTAATTTTTCTAAACTTGCTCCAGTGATATCAAAACCTTCTTTCAAACAATTAGCAACATCTTGCGAATAAGCTTTTTGCGTATTTTCAATATCTTCTTGTGTAATCACTCTAAGGGCTTCTACTTTCGAAGGTTTAAATTGGATGTTCTCTTGTTTACATACATCAGCAAGCTGAGCTGCATCTTTACTTAAAAAACCAAGTAGTAACATAAGATATTTTAGTCCATGTAGATATTGATAGTTTAGTGGGAACTGAAATTCCTCTTCTGTTCTTAACTGGTTATCTATAACAATCATTCGCAATTGCATGAATTCATCAGCTATTTTCGTCTTTTCTTCTGAAGAAGTTTCAGGATTGATATATTTAATTAAGAGTTTTAATTGGCTTTCTACATTTTTATTCATTCGCATTACTGGTGCATGGGATTTACCCCTGAAAATATAACGATAAGTTTCAATCACTCTTCGGATTGTTTTTTGAGCCATATCATTATCTTCTATAAAATGCACGATAAAAGATAATTTACTATCAGATATTTTTCGTTCACTTGTTTCAATACGAAGGTTTTTTTTAAGACCTTCGCGAAGAGGGGATTTTTTTATCTCCTTTGGTTGAGTGGATTCTTCTTCTGCAGAGATAGTTTTATCTTGGATTCGACGATCAGAGCTACTCATGAGATTAATCAATCCTGGTTGGCCATGTATATTATTTTACATCTTTTTTAAAAATAAGTCAAAAAGATAGCAGATTTGCGATAGAACCTCATAACTAATTGATTCGTGTTAAAATAAAAACTTGTATCAATAACAATAACCACAAACACCATCCAAAGCAGCTAAAAGGGTTTAGTCTCAAGAAAAAAAAAATTAATTAACGACTTATTGACAAAAATAGGGAAAAATATCGAAGAAATTTGCAATATTTAATAACGAGGAAAATTATGACTCAGACTCTCCAACTATCACAGCAACGAAAAAAATGGCTTATTTTAACTTTGCTTTTTTTATCGCCTCTTGTTGGAATGGCTGTTGATTTAATTGCGCCTTCCTTGCCAGCTATCGCATCAGGCCTTGGCGCTTCCAATAAACTGACCAAAGATATTATTTCAATTTATCTTTTGGGATACGCCTTAGGCAATTTTTTCATCGGATTTTTAACCGATGCATTAGGAAGGCAAAAGTTAATGCGTATAGCGCTAATAGGCGTTGTTATCGCAAGTATTATTCCTATATTTTCTTCTACTATTCAAATGTTGTTGCTATCAAGACTTTTACAAGGAATGATGCTAGGAAGTGTTGCCGTATTATGCAGAGCAATTTACACTGACATTTTATCCTCAACTGAAATCGTACGCTTTAGCGCTATTATGGCTGCAATGTGGGGACTTGGCCCTGTGATTGGCCCCATCATTGGTGGATATTTACAGCATTATTTTGGCTGGCAATCTAATTTTGTTTTTTTTGCATCATTGTCATTTTTAGAATTAATTATTATTTATTTTATTCTTCCAGAGACTCACTTTAATCGACATTCTTTAAATATTTATACTATTAAAAGTAATTTTATTAAAGTCATTTCATGTCGCATATTTTTAGGAATGTCTCTCTTAATGGGATTTTCTTATTCATTCATGATTATTTTCAATACGGCAGCACCATTTTTAATCCAAAATAAATTACATTATTCCGCTATATTTTATGGACATATGGCGTTTATTTTAGGATTAATCTTTTTAATTTCTACTATTTTCTGCCGTCATTTACAAAAGACATATAATTTAAATATTTTATTTTTATTTGTGATTAATATATCTTTTATGGTAACTATTTTAGCTGTCATATTGAGTTACTTTTATTTTGAAAGCATTTATTTAATCATGTTTATTAGTATATTAATATTTTTCGCTACCGGTTTTATTTTTCCAATGTCAATGGGGAAGGGACTTTCGATGTTTCGTGGTATTTCTGGTACTGCAAGCGCAATTATGTTTCTAATTAATGTGCTTATTACTAGTGTCGCTTCATTTTTTACAAGTTTTATCAGTGTTAATACTGCTATTCCTTTAATGTGGATGTATTTTATTTTGATATTACTGAGCACCTTAGTGTATTGGATAATTAAATATCCTTTAGATCAGTCTGAGTATAATTGATAGTTAATTATCAAGAAAATATCTTTGAAAATTGTTTTAAATTTATTTTCATCTAATTTATCAGCCTCTTCCAGTTTGCTCATAACAATCAAGTTGTATATACTAATAAAATAGCAAATCATTTGCATGTTTTAAATGATGGGAATGTAAGAAAATTTTATAATTTCAAGGAGCGAATTATCATGAAAAAGCTAAAGAAATGTTTACTCTTAGTTGCTATTTTTTCAATGTTTAATATAAGTTATACTGCCTCTGCTTGTACTGATGTCATGGTAAAAGCTGAAGATGGATCCATCATTATTGGTCGTAGTTTAGAATTTTCTTTAGATTTTCATTCAAATATAAGAAGCTCTCCTGAAGGTCGTTCATTTACCACTGTTACGCAGAATGGTGCATCAGCTATGTCCTGGAAAGCAAAATATGGTTATGTTTATCTTGATGGCTTAAGCATCGACACCGTTGTTGATGGCATGAACGAAGTCGGTTTGAGTTTTGGCGAATTATTATTTCCAGGTTTCGCAAGCTATCCTGACATACCAGCAGGTCATGAGAGTCAAGCATTACCTTATATGAGTTTTGGGGACTGGGTGCTCGGTAATTTCAAAACTGTTAGTGAAGTACGTCAGGCATTATCCAATGTATACCCTTATTTGAACTTAGAGCCTTCTCTTGGCGCAATGACATTTCCTGTGCACTATATCATTACTGACGCATCAGGCAAAGGAATTGTAGTGGAATATAATAATAAAAAAATGCATATTTTTGATAGTATCGGTATCATGACTAATTCACCAACCTATGACTGGCAAACAACCAATTTAAAAAACTATCTTAATCTATCACCATTAAATCCTTCTTCCGTTGCAGTCAACGGTGAAGTATTTGCTGTAACAGGTCAAGGCTATGGTATGGTTGGTATTCCTGGTGATATAAGTCCCCCATCACGCTTTGTTAAAACAGCTATTTACGCCCATGTGGCATTGACTACAAAAAATGCAGTCAATGCATTAAATATGGCAGAACATTTAATGAATAATGTAGACATCCCTCAGGGAATTGCTCGCGAACCACAGAGTGGAAAATATATCAATGATATTACTCAATGGGTGGTTTTCAAAGATTTAACTAATAAAGTTTTTTATTATCGTACTTATAATGATTTATCCTTGCATGCTGTTAAATTTTCAAAAATTAATTTGTCTGAAAATGCGCCTCGCTTTAGTATGCCAATTGCAAGTTTGGAATATGTAAATGATGTTTCTGAGCAATTTATAAAATCAAAATGAACTGATATGAATGAGCCTGCTGCCTAGTGGGCACATTCTAAGAACTAAGAAAAAGAAGTTATTAAACATAATATTACAATTAATCAATAAGTTAAAAGTAAGTTAAGGAGAACTAAAAGGAGTATAATATTATTAAGATGTAACTAAAAGGACGCGCATATGAGTAATCAATTAAATAATCAATGCGATTTTAGAATTTTGGTTATTGATGATAATTCTTCTATCCAGGATGATTTTCGTAAAATCCTGACTAAAGTTCAATCCGATTCGGAATTAGATAAGTTAAGCTTAAATTTATTTAGCATAAAACAACCTGAAAACAATTTAGCATTGCCACATTTTGAAATTACCACTGCCTCTCAAGGCCAAGAGGGTGTGGCTTTAATTAAAAAATCTTTGGAGGAAAAAAAGCCTTTTTCTCTAGCATTTGTAGATATTCGTATGCCACCTGGATGGGATGGAATAGAAACCATTAAATATATTTGGGAACTCGATCAAGATATACAAATTGTTATTTGCACAGCCTATTCTGATTATTCTTGGGAAGAAACCGTAGAACATTTAGGAAAAAAAGATAATTTACTTATTTTAAAAAAACCATTCGATCATATAGCGGTTCGTCAATTGGCCTGTGCACTCACCACAAAATGGCAATTATTTCGTGAAACAAAACAATATACCTCTATGCTTGAAAAAGAAGTGGAAAATACTACCGAAACGCTTGAACAAACTTTAGGAAAATTAAAGTTTCAAGCAACACATGATGCTTTAACTCGTTTACCAAATCGTTTAATGTTACTAGAAAATATTCGAAATATTATTAAAAAATCAGACGAAAGTCATACGATATTTGCTTTAATATTTTTAGATTTGGATCGCTTCAAATTAGTAAATGATAGCTTAGGTCATGCGGTGGGAGATGACTTATTAAAACTTACCTCGGATCGATTACATAATATTTTACGAAAAGACGATATTTTAGCTCGCCTAGGTGGTGATGAATTTGTAATCGTTTTAGCAGATATCAATAATGAAGAAGCTGTGATTAATAAAGCGCGTACCATTTTAAAAGTATTTCAAGAACCTTTTCACATAGCAAATCGAAAAGTCAACGTTACCTCAAGCATGGGCATTAGTTTTTATCCTAAAGATGGTACCTCTATCGATATATTAATGCGTAATGCCGATTCTGCGATGTATCATGCAAAAGAATTAGGTTCGAATAACTTTCAATTTTATGAAAAAGAAATGAATGCACACACTTTAGAAAAACTAGAACAAGAAGTCCAGTTACGTGAAGCAATCGTCAATCAAGAATTTTTTTTAGTGTATCAACCTCAATTTGATTTTTTGGAAGATAAAATTGTGGCAGTTGAAGCATTGCTTCGCTGGAACCATCCTACCAGAGGAGTGTTAACGCCCATTGATTTTCTCCCCTTAGTTGAAGAAACTGGCCTCATTGTCCCGATTGGTGAATGGGTATTACGTACCGCCTGCTTACAAAATGTAGCATGGCAAAAACAAGGTTATTCTCCTATTCGAGTGACAGTCAATGTTACAACACAACAATTTAAGCAACAAAATTTGGTTAATTTAATTAAAAATGTTTTAGAAGAAACGGGGTTAGAATCAAAATATTTAGAACTTGAATTAACTGAAAATGTCATTATTAGTAGTACAGAAATAATGGATACTATCACAAAATTAAAAAAATTAGGAATCTTTATTGCTATTGATGATTTTGGTACGGGTTATTCGAGTTTAGGTTATCTGAAAAAAATTCCCTTAGATAGATTAAAAATTGATAGTTCTTTTATTGAAGAAATTCATAATAAGGGGGATGATAATGTCATTATACGCGCAGTGATTGCGCTCGCTAAAAGTTTAAACTTAGAAGTTTTAGCAGAAGGAGTTGAAAATAAAAATCAATTAGATTTTTTAAAAGAATATAAATGTGGAGAAATTCAGGGTTACTTTTTCAGTAAACCATTGACTGTGGACGAATTAACAACGTTTTTTAAAGATCCTTCTCAAAAAAAACTTGTCACAAATTCGTAGGAGTGAATTATGCTAGCTAATTTTTTTCAATTAGGCCCTATTCCTGCGAATGAAATGATTGGAAATTATAATATTAACTTAGTTATTCTTTCTTATGTTGTTGCAACCTTTGCATCCTATATTGCGCTTGATTTAACAAACCGTCTACGAGATGTCAATAACACGCAATTGAGTAGCTTACTTTGGCTGTGTGGTGGTGCATTTGCCATGGGCGCAGGTATTTGGTCTATGCATTTTATTGGCATGTTAGCATTTACTATGCCAGGAATGTCCATGATGTTTGAAATTGGCTGGACCCTCGTTTCTCTGGTTGTTGCTATTTTAGCTTCGGGTTTTGCACTTTTTTTACTTAAAACTAAAAAAATTGATGTGCTGCATTTAGTTTTGGGTGGAATTGTGTTTGGAATTGCCATAGCATCCATGCACTATATTGGAATGCATGCTATGCAAAATATGGTCGACATTCATTATTTACCTAGTATTTTTTTCCTTTCTATTCTGATTGCAATTATAGCATCAGAAGCAGCTTTATATTTAGCATTAAAGAGTAGCCAAGTGATCTCTAGTATGCGATTTAAACTTAAATTTATTAGTGCTTTTATTATGGGAGCAGCCATTTGCGGTATGCACTATACAGGAATGGCGGCAGCTGTTTTTACTCCACAACCCATGATAGACATGAATCATGTTATTCTAAATCCACCCATTCTAGCCATTAGCATAGCAGGGATCACTTTTTTAATTTTAGGTATTGCAGTATTGATTTCAACGCATAAAGAAGCGCAAAATCAAAAAATGCTTGCTTTTGCTAGACAAGCAGGCATGGCAGAAGTTGCAGCCACTGTGTTACATAATGTAGGAAATGTATTGAATACTGTTAATATTTCAGCTGCTATGATTTCCGAACAAATTAATAAATCAAAGTTATCTGAATTATCACTTTTAGATAAATTACTTTCTGAACATCTTGATGATTTACCTGACTTTTTAACTAAAGACTCTAGAGGTTCTCAATTACCTGCTTATTTAAAATTATTAGCAGAATATTGGGCGAAAGAGCAAGTAATTTTAAAACAAGAAATTGACATGTTAATTAAAAATATTCAACATATTAGAACTATTATTTCAATGCAACAAGAATTAAGTAAACTAAAAAAAATAGAAGATATTGTTGATATTGCTGCAACAATTAAAGAAGCTTTGTTTATCACAGGCCTTGACAATAACTTAGAAATTTTGATTGAAAAAGAATATAAAAATTTAAAACCGATTATGGTAGACAAAGTCAAATTATTACAAATCATTGTTAATCTCTTACATAATGCAAAAGAATCTATAAAAGAACATACTAATTTGCAAAAAATAATTAAAATAAACCTGGATTTTACTAATTCCAAGCAGGATAAATTTTTTATTTTAATATCTGATAATGGAATAGGAATCCCTGCAAAAAATCTGACAAATATTTTTGCCTATGGATTTACCACCAAAAAAGACGGCCATGGTTTTGGCTTACATTCTTGTGCTATTGCGGCTAAAGAAATGGGCGGTGCCATTATAGTCACAAGCGATGGCATCGGCAAAGGAGCACAATTTAAAATAGAATTACCTTATAAACTGCCACATTAATTTTGTCTATACCCATTACACCTGAAGATGCGAATGTAAATAAAATGTAGGGTGGGTAAAGCGGATGTTTTTTATCCGCGTGCCCACCAAAAAGAGTTGATTATATTTGGTGGGCACGCAAAAAACGCTTTGCCCACCCTACCTCTTTATTATTAGACGGGCGTGTGTCGTAATGATTTAATGTTTGCTTGTTTTTTTTTGTTAGTTAACCTGCGTTCTTTAGAGGCAAATGTTGGCTTAGTTTTTTTTCTTTTTTTGGGGGGAATGGCCACTTGCTCAATTAATGCAGACAATCGATTTAACGCATCTTGTTTATTACGGTTTTGTGTACGAAAACGCGAGGCTTTAATGATGATTTCACCTTTCGTGGTGAGTTTTTTTCTCTGACTGATTAATAGACGCATCCGCAGATCTTCAGGAATAGAACTTGCTTGCATCACATTAAAACGCAAGACAACAGCGGTCGCAACTTTATTGACATTTTGTCCTCCAGGTCCTGGGGAGCGAATAAAAGTAATCTCCATGTCTGCTTCATCCAATTGAATATTAGGCGATATTTTTATCATTGTTTTTATTTCCCACAAATTTGATTTGCCATATACCCAATTGTTTCTGCATAATAAATAGAATTATTATAACTCAAAACGACTTTAAAATTAGGATAAGTTAAAAAAGTAGGACCTCCATAAGGTTGTACAATAGAAGCTAAAAGTGCAGGGTAAGGCAAAGGATCTCCTAATGTCGTGACAACCCCTAGATGACTCCACTCCTCCACAGTTTTTTCTATATTTTTCCCGATTAAGCCAATATCAAAATAAGCCGGTAAATTGACTTCTATAGTAAAGGGCATATTGTTTTGCCAGCCATTTTTAATAAGATAATTGGCAATAGAAGCAAAAGTGTCTTCTTTACTGTTCCATATATCTTTACGGCCATCTTGATCATAATCTACTGCATATTTAAACCAACTAGATGGTAAAAATTGCGGTTGCCCAGAAGCACCAGCCCATTCTCCTTTGAATTGATCTAAATCAACTTGGTGTTGTTGTAGAATTTTTAAAGCATCAAATAATTCAGGCCGAAAGTTATCTTTGCGTTGCGATGCATAAGCAAGAGTAGCAAGTGATCGAATAACAGAAAAATGTCCTGTGTAGCGCCCATAACTACTTTCCATTCCCCATAGTGCTACGACAAAGCATGGATCAACCGGATAGTCATGTTCTATATCGAATAATATATTTTTATTTTTCTGATACTCCCTACGACCCAACATAATTTTATAAGGATCAGCGCGAGTATGCTGGTATTCAAGATAAGTCATGCGATGTTCTGGTTGTGTTTGTTCAAATCTTAGTATTTTTAGATCAGGTCCATTCATTGTGTTAAAAATCATATCGAATAAGACAGGATCAATTTGTTGAGCAACAGCTTCTTGCTTGAGTGCAAATACCCACTCATTCCAATCAGGTTGTGCAAGAATAATTTTCATGTGAAAAAATAAATATAAAAATAATACTAATATTGCAAATATTTTTTTATTGATTATCAATAGAGACCACCTTATAAGATTCTTCATTTAATCACTTTAATAGGCAAGGTCAATGAATACAATTAGGTATTTTACTGAATTTAAAAATCAAACATGCTTGTTATTTATAAACTAATGGCAGAGAAGTTTGAAAAGAGGTCTAATAAATCAAAACCGACGATTCATTCCTGGCGCAGGTCGTGTTTTGGATTGGGAATGAGGAAGAGGCGGATGATTATTTTTTGGGATATAATTTTTTTCTCGAATACGGCTATTTAGAAATTGTTTGAATTGATCACGGTGATTCAAGTCAGGAATATTTATCACTATTTTTCCATTTTTAATATTAGCATTGTAATGAGCAACATCTAAACCCATTTGTCTTAAGTAATTTTTAAACTGATCGAGTGCTATTTTTATTTTATTAAATAAATATTGTAGCGCAACTTCTTCTAATTTTGCTTCTTTTTGGGTGAAATCAGGTCTTAGCTGTGGGAGTTTAATATTTAAAGTATGATCATCTTGACCTCTTTGACTCTCCTCTTTACCCTCTTCTTCATTTTCAATATAAAATGCTTTTTCTGCATAATCAGCTGCTTTTTTATCGGTAAAATGATCAAAAGACGTTCCATGGTCACAAAATAAAGTAGTCTTACTTCCGCAAGCGTGACAACAACCTAAAGCACGAAGTCGATCGGTATTGAAATTTAACGCATTGAATATATTAGAAGTAATCATTAAATATGCCGGAAAGTAAAATATGTAGATATATTAAACTATTAGCACATAGAAAGCAAGCTATTTTTGATTAATTTATGATCATAAAGGCGATAACTATATAAGTTTTCGCCTTTAAAGAAAGGTGCATGATATTTTAGACAGACACACTATTTTTCTGCATCACCACAAATAGTTTCAACTAAAATAGCTGCCACTTCATAGGGATTAGCATTAGCGCCAGGCCGGCGATCTTCTAGGTAACCATATCCTTTTGATGCGACAGGTCTTGGAATACGCACTGAGGCACCCCGATTACCCACTCCAGCAATAAATTGATGAATAGAAGCTGTTTCATGTTTGCCGGTTAAGCGTAATTCTAAATCACTACCATACACAGCAATATGTTCTTTATGCCGCGCTTCTAGTGCTTTGATTGCTTTATTAATTGCATCTATACCATTTTTTGGATCACGCATCGCTTTTGTTGAAAAATTAGTATGTTTGCCTGCACCATTCCAGTCTCCTTTGACAGGTTTTGGATGAAGCTTAGCACTGATACCATATTCTTCGCCTAAACGGTACAATAACCAACGAGCAATCCATAAATGATCACAAACAGTTATTGGATCAGCGCTTTCTGTTTCAATACCACGATAACCAATTTGAAACTCCCATTGACCTGGCATGACTTCTGCATTGATACCATACAGCATTAAATTAGCATCCATGCAAGCTTGCGCATGCTGTTCTACTAAATGACGGCCAAATACTTCATCTGCGCCAACACCACAATAAAAAGGGCCTTGAGGTGCAGGATAGCCTCGATCAGGCCAACCTAACGGTTGTTGACCATTAAAAAGGGTATATTCCTGCTCAAAACCAATCCATGGATCTTGTGATTTAGCAATGTGTTCCATCACTTTGACTAAATGAGCTCTTTTATTGCTAATATGCGGCGTACCGTCTGGATTTAATACTTCACACAAAGCTAAATAGTTAGGCTGTCCTAAAATAGGATCTTGGACAAAACAAACAGGTTGTAATGTTAAATCTGAGTCATGCCCAGCAGCTTGGTAAGTAGAGGAGCCATCAAAATTCCATTGAGGAAAATCTTTAAGTGTGACGGCTTTTTCAAAAAGTGGAACAATTTTAGTTTTAGAGCGTAATGTTTGGGTTGGGCTTGAACCATCAATCCAAATATAAGTGACTTGTGACAAGTTCATATGTTTCCTCAAGCGTTGCATGTAATAAGCTTATGATAACTATAACAGGTCTCATGGTAACGAAAATTACCGTCAATTTATAGAGTATTTAAAAAAAATAAATATCATTTTTTATTTGTATTTAAATTAAAATTAAGTAGATAAAAAGGCCGAATGGCTTAACCAATTTTTATCTGGATAATATGCAACCACTAAAGTGTTATCTTTAATAGTATTGATTAATGGTTTTGCAATATTTCTGCTCACAGCCAAACAACCAAAACTACGACCCAGCATGCCGCGGGTTTTTGCAATATCGCCTCCAACATACCAAGCACCATGGACGACAATATTTCTTTTAAGAGCATTATTATTAATATGACTCTCAAGGCCTTCAATACGTAATGAATAACCATCACCACCCACATAAGGTTCTTCTGTGAGAAACACGCCTAAACTGGATTTTAAACTGCCAAATTGATTAGAAAAAGAAGTGGCACTGGCAGCACCGCTATTTTTTCCATGAGCAACCCACGTATTAAATAAAACTTTTAAATTTTTAACATCAATCACCCACAATCTGCGTTCATCAGAAGGTTTAGAATAATCCACTAATGTTAAAAGTTGTTTGTTATCTAATCCTTGTTGACGAGCATGAATATAGGCGGTTAATCCAACTTTTAATACTGCTGGATCAAGATTACCCGCCTCTGAACAAATGGTTTTAATGGTTTGATTCATCCATGAAGCACTGGTAATCGACTCATGGAGATATGAATTCTGAAAATAGGTAGAAACAGTATTTAAACCGGTATTTAAATTCATCGGGCCCCATCCTGCAAT
>JABDDD010000012.1 GCA_013287765.1 Gammaproteobacteria bacterium
GTTTAGAGCAAAATTTTTTCAGCAGTATCGATTATTTTTTAGATTCCACAAAGAAAGCAAAATTATAGTATTTGCATGGGTAAATGATCAAAATACAAAAAGAGCATATGGTAGCAAAAAAGATGCCTATAAAGTATTTAAGGGAATGCTAAACAAAGGAAACCCTCCAGATGCTTGGGAAGCACTTTTGGCAGAAAGTTGTCAATTTAAAACATAATCTTTTTCCTGAATTGTTTGCACCTCCATACGTAAATAAGGTAAATTAGCACCTTCCAGTTTTGATGTTAAAAGGAATAAAAAATATGCAGTTTTTTCAAGAGATGTTGGGCTTTTTCATAAATAATGCTCATGCCGCCACCACAGCAGGGACAAGCGAGAGCGGGGGTGGAAATTTTTCACTGATTTTTATGACTGTGATTTTTATTCTTTTTATGTATTTTGTGATGTGGCGCCCACAAAGCAAACGGGCTAAAGAACATCGCGATTTAATGGGTGCACTGGCTAAAGGGGATGAAATTATAACAGCGGGTGGCATGTTAGGTCGGATTACAAAAATCAATGATAACTATGTCACCATTGCTTTAACTGACACAGTTGAAATTGTGATACAAAAAAATTCCATTGCCAATGCATTACCTAAAGGCACATTAAAATCGATTTCGTAAGTGTTTTAAGGATAAAGCGTTATGATATTGAACCACTATCCTTGGTGGAAAAATAGTTTAATCTTGCTGATTGTATTGATTGGACTTGTTTACGCAGCCCCTATTTTTTTTGGCGATGATCCTGCAGTCCAAATATCAAGTGCTAATGCAGATACTGTTATTGATCAAAATACTGTAACAATTATTGCAAATAGATTACATCAAGCTCATTTGCCTTATAAACAAATAGATACACAAATAAATCAACAAAAGCAGAGTTTGTTAGTACGATTTAACTCTGAAGATTTACAATTAAAAGGCAAAGAACTTCTCGAAGAGACACTTGGAGAAAATTATTTAGTTGCCTTGAATTTAGCTGCCAAAACTCCGAATTGGCTGATTGCAATCGGCGCTATTCCGATGAAATTAGGCCTAGATTTACGCGGGGGCGTGCATCTTTTAATGCAAGTGGATGTGGATTCTGTTATTAAACAGCGGGTAGAAGGCGACTTAAATAGCATTTCTTCTATTTTACGTAGTGAAAGAGTTCGTTATACGGGCATCACACGTTTAAATAATGAAGGCATTCGTTTGCAGTTTCGCACTACTGACACTGTTGCAGAAGCCTTACAAGTGCTCACATCAAAGTTTCCTGAGTTTGTTTGGACAAAAAGTGATTTAACTATTACAGGCGCACTGCAGCCTGCAGCAATACAGCAAATTCGTCAAGATACGTTAGAACAAAATATGAATACGCTGCGTAATCGCGTCAATGAATTAGGTGTTTCTGAGGCCATTGTGCAACAACAAGGCGCATCACGCATTGCAGTTGACTTACCCGGGGTACAAGATACCGCACAAGCAAAAAGTATTTTAGGTAATACAACTTCTTTAGAATTCCATATGGTTGATGTTGAAAGCGATGCACGAAATATCGTCGAGGGGACAGCGCCGATTGGTACCAAACTTTATTATTTTGAAGGTGAACCAGTTCTCCTAAAGAGTCCAGTGATCTTACGTGGTTCTTCTATTACTAGCGCAAGATCAGGTGCTGGAGAAGATGGCCAGCCTGATGTAGAAGTGCGATTAGGCGGTGGCGGAGAGGCTTTATTTACCAAAGTTACCGCAGAAAATATCGGGAAACCGATGGCGGTATTATCTGTTGAAATTAAACCCGTTACTAAAATAATAAATGGCAAAAAAGTTACTCAATTTATTACCCAGCATAAAGTCATTAGTGTTGCTAATATTTTACAAGCTTTGGGCAATAGCTTCCAAATTACCCATTTATCTAGCCAAAATGAAGCCAATACATTGGCATTATTATTACGTGCAGGTGCTTTATCTGCTCCCCTCCAAGTGATTGAAGAGCGTGAGTTAGGTCCAAGCCTTGGTAAGCAAAATATTAAAATGGGTGTAACCTCTGTTATTGTGGGGCTTTTATTAGTTGTCTTTTTTATGGCGATTTATTATCGCGTCATGGGAGTGATTGCCGATGTGGCGTTGGGACTTAATTTGATTTTAATTGTTGCTATTCTATCACTGTTAGGCGCGACATTGACATTGGCAGGTATTGCAGGGATTGTATTAACCGTAGGGATGGCAGCGGATGCAAATGTTTTAATTTTTGAGCGTATTCGTGAAGAGTTACGTAATGGCATGGGCGTGCAAGCCAGTATTCATGCAGGATATGAACGGGCACTTGTTACTATTGTTGATTCAAACGTGACAACGTTAATTGTTGCTGTGGTTTTGTTTAGTTTAGGATCGGGCACGGTAAAAAACTTCGCAGTGACGCTGACGATTGGTCTTTTAACTTCTATGTTTACAGCCATTATTGGCACACGAGCGGTAGTGAATGCTTTATATGGCGGCCGTTCAATCAAAAAAATCTCGATAGGTATCTAAATAATGGAATTTTTTAAACAAAATACGAAAATTGATTTCATGGGGCAGCGTAAAATAGCGGCTATTCTTTCTTCTGTGTTATTTTTACTTTCTATCCTTTCTTTGTGTATTTATGGATTGAATTGGGGATTGGATTTTACTGGCGGGACGCAAATTCAATTACTTTTTCCAACACAGGCGCATTTGACTGATATTCGTAATAGTTTAGATCAAGCCGGTTTTGAAAATGCGGTTGTGATGAGCTATGGGACTTCAAAAGATGTGTTAGTGACGCTTGCTGCAAAAAAAACAGATGCAGAAGATGCCAATAAAGATATCATCTTAAAAAAAGTATTGCATGCCTTACCCGATGCAAAACCGATGCAGGTTGATTATATTGGTTCTGTGGTTGGAAAAGAATTAGCGACGAAAGGGGCGCTTGCGATTGTTGTTTCTTTGTTAGGAACAATGATCTATATTGCTTTGCGTTTTGAAATGCGTTTTGCCATTGGTTCAACGGTTGCGCTTATTCACGATCCTGTCTTAATCTTAGGGATTTTTTCTTTTTTAAAAATTGAATTTAATTTAATTGCACTGGCTGCTGTTTTGACAGTTATTGGATATTCTCTGAATGATACGATTGTGATCTTTGACCGAGTTCGTGAGAATTTTCGTAAATTACGCAAAGCATCTCCCGTTGAAGTGGTTAATCAATCTATTAATCAAACTTTGTCACGCACTATTATGACATCTGTTTTGACCTTAATGGTTGTATTGGCTTTGTTCTTTTTAGGCGGCAGCATGTTATATGGTTTTTCTCTTGCTTTAATTATTGGGATTATCGTTGGAACTTATTCTTCTATTTATGTCGCAGGTTCATTATCACTTGCTTTGGGTTTAACCCGGCAGCATTTATTACCTGTTTCGAAAGAGTTATTAGATGATAGACCTTAATTTTTTATGGCTACTTTTGAAGAGTATGAATTATTTGATGGTTTAGGTCTTGCGAATTTAGTGCAGCAAGGCATTGTATCGCCCTTAGAATTATTAGAAGCGTGTATTGTTCGTATCGAGGAAAAAAATCCGGCGTTAAATGCTGTTATTCATAAAATGTATGATCAAGCGCGATTGCAAGTCAAACGAAATAGTTCATCTGAATTATTTCCCGGATTATTTCCCGGATTATTTCAAGGTGTGCCTTTTTTATTAAAAGATTTATTAGCAGATTATGCAGGCGAACCACAGCGGTTTGGTAGTCGTTTTGCGCGCCATTATATTTCACAACAAGATTGTGAGTTAGTTAAACGATTTAAACAAGCTGGATTAATCATTGTCGGAAAGACGAATACACCTGAGTTTGGTTTAAGTCCAACGACTGAACCTGAATTTTTTGGTGCAACACGTAATCCATGGGATTTAACGAAATCAAGCGGTGGTTCAAGTGGTGGTTCTGCTGCGGCTGTTGCATCGGGTATGGTACCTATGGCGCATGGTGGAGATGGTGGAGGATCTTTACGAATTCCAGCGAGTTTTTGCGGATTATTTGGTTTGAAACCGAGTCGCGGCAGAACGCCCATAGGCCCGCAAGTTATGCAAGTATGGCAAGGTATGGTGGTGCAACATGTTTTAACGCGTTCTGTTAGAGACAGTGCGGCGATGTTAGATATCTTAAGTGGACCTGAGTTGGGTTCAGCTATTTCTTTACCAAAAGTAAATTTTTCCTATTTAGATTCATTGGCAAAGCCGGTGCCTGCTTTAAAAATTGCTTTACTTCAGCAACCTTTTTTTCAAACTGAGATTCATCCAGATTATCACCAAGCATTAATACGTTCGGCAAATGTATTAATAGATTTAGGTCATAAGATAGAACCTGTTTCGTTGAATATTAATAGTTCTGAAGTGGCGCTTGCTTTTATGATTATGGTTGCAGCAGAGACTGCTGATTATGTTGCGCTTTTAAGTTTACAACTGAAAGAAAAAGCGAATAAACACGAGCTTGAAACGGCAACGGCTGTTTTATGTGAAGTAGGTGAATATTTTAGTGCTAAAGATTTAGTGTGGGCGCATTATATTTTAGATCAAGTCAGATTGCAGTTTGCAGAATTTTTCATATCTTATGATTGCATGCTTTCATTGACCATGCCAGCCCCTGCGCCTATGATTGGCCAATTTAGACCGCCACCTTTTGAGAAAAATATTTTAGAAATATTACGACGTGTGCCTTATGGGCCGATGCTACGAAAATTGACTCGGCGTATTTCCGCTAAATATCTTGCTTTTACGCCTTTTACCCCACTTTTTAATATCACGGGTCAACCGGCGATGTCTGTACCACTTTTTAAAGATAGCCAGGGCATGCCGATTGGTATTCATGTTGCAGGTCAAATGGGTGATGAATTAACTTTACTTATGCTTGCCCAGCAATTAGAAAAAATCTATTCGCAAAGTACCCCTCCCTTTGAAAAAGGGAGGTTGGGAGGGATTTGTCTATAAATTGTTTTAATTATTTTTTTTAGGTATTGTTGAATAATAAGATGTCGCAGTGCTTGATCGTTGATTATCGATTATTTCTATTGATTTAGGTTGGGCAAACAGTGTTGATGGTCTGGTTGGTGCTTTCATAAATGATCGTCTTACTTTGGGGGCAACTGTTTTTGTTTTTGCATCTTCTGTCGCTGAGCTTTGTAAATTATCTGCTTTAGTCAATGATTTTTGTGGTGTTCGTTGGGTAGGCGCTGCCAATGGAAGTGGAAGTCTTCTATAAACAGCACCTCTATGGGGAAAGTAAATAGAAGAATTCTTATATTCATGTTTTTTTCCTAATACAACTTTTGAAAACTTTTCTTGTAGTTCTTCAACGGCTGTGGGATAAGAAGCTGGATCGAATAAGTTACTACAGTCAAAAACAGGGTTTGTAGTCTTTGTTGATTGAGAGGGGCTTGCAATGAAATGTGTTTCGCCATTTTCTGCAGGATTAGCTTTAAAAGAATAACCATTATTAGCTAGCCATAAAATTCTGGATGGCATAACACCTATTCCAAATCGTTTTAAGTTATTGATATTATTTAGGTTTTCAACAGCTCGGTTCATGATCCAGTTCGCATCAGTAACAAATTTAATATTTTCTTTTTCCACTGTAATAAAAGCATAATAAGCTAAAGCGTTTTCGAGTATTTGCGTTTTACTGGCAGAAACATACTCTTTTGCTATTTTTTTTAAGTCGTCATAACATCCATCTACTATTTTCATAGTATGCTTAGAATTCATATTGACCAATTCTTGATAGGTTTTCGTAATAGCTGTACGATCTAATGTTGCTGGAGCATTTTCAATAGTGAAAGTATCAAATTTATAAGTAGGCATAAAAAAAATCTCTTATTATATTATTTAGAAAAAAGGTTAATAGTAATGCATTACTCAATATTTTTCATGAGAGGCTGAATATATTTAAGTAATAATTTTAAAATTTTAGGGTTAGCCGCAACTATATTTCCATTTTTTAAATAATCATCGCCTCCTGCTGTGTCTGAAATTAAACCGCCTGCTTCTTTGATTAATAAAATACCAGCAGCAATGTCCCATAATTTTAAACCCACTTCCCAAAAAGCATCTAGTCTGCCGGCTGCGACATAGGCTAAATCTAAAGTAGCAGCGCCAGCACGACGAATATCGCCGCATTGCGGAATCAAAGCGCGCATAATCTCAGTGTAGGCATTGATTAATTCCTCAGAATGTCGATAGGGAAAGCCTGTGCCCAATAGGCATTCTTCAAGTTTAGTGTGTTTGCTCACTCGTATGCGATGTTCATTTAAACGCGCACCTTTGCCGCGACTGGCAGTGAAAAGTTCTTGGCGAATCGGATCATAAATCACCCCATGTTCGATTTTATTTTTATGACGTATTGCAATTGAAACCGCAAAATGCGGAAATCCGTGAATAAAATTGCGTGTGCCATCAATTGGGTCAATGATCCAAACAAAATCCTCTTGACCCGGTGTTTCACCACTTTCTTCGCCAATAATGCCATGATTAGGATGCGCTTTTCTGATAACGGCAATAATATCTCGTTCCACTTTTTGATCAATTTCGGTGACATAATCGTTTGGATGTTTTTCGCTCACTTTAAGAGTGCTTAATTTATCCAACGAACGAATAATCGTTGTGCCTGCTGCTCGTGCTGCAGTCACCGCAATATTGAGGATGGCGTCTCGCAATGTTTAAATCTCACTTGATCAATAAGGAAGGCTAATATAGCGATATTAATCGTTGCTGACAAGGAATAAAAACCAGAGTAAAATCTCAGCCCTTATGCTGAATCAAATCCGAATGGTGCTAGTCAATACCTCTCATCCTGGAAATATAGGTGCTGCTGCGCGGGCAATAAAAACAATGGGGTTAGAGCGATTATTGTTAGTTAATCCTGTTAGTTTCCCCCATGTGAAAGCAGCTGAAATGGCTGCAAGCGCGCTGGATATTTTAGCTAAAACAATTGTTGTTGATACTTTAGATGAGGCAATCGCTGATTGTAGCCTGGTCATTGGCGCAAGTGCGAGGTCGCGAACGCTTGCCTTCCCAATACTAAGCCCACGAGCGTTGGCTGAAAAAATATTTGTGGAGCCTTCTCATACAGAAATTGCTATTCTTTTTGGGCGTGAGCAGTCGGGGCTAACGAATGAAGAGCTACAACGCTGTCATTTTCATGTACAAATACCTAGCAATCCAGACTATAGCTCGTTGAATATTGCAGCGGCTGTGCAAGTCATTGCCTATGAGTTACGCGTCGCGCATTTAGATCAACAACAGAGTCTTGAACCTCCTGCAAAATGTATTTATGCAAATAGTAAAGAGATGTCGGCTTTTTATCAGCATTTAGAGCGTATTTTAGTGAATATAGATTTTTTAAATCCAACCATGCCACGTCAATTGATGCCAAAATTGCGTCGTCTTTTTAATCGGGCAAGGTTAGAAAATAGTGAGATGAATATTTTGCGGGGGATTTTAGGGATGATCGAGCGGCGTTAAATTTATTCAAATGAACGGCGATGCTCTAACACTCTAGCTTCAGCTATTTTGTTGCCCCGTCATTTTTGTTCACAAATCTGCATTTCAGTGATCAATGTTTCAGGCGCAATATCTTGCTCATGAGGCCAAGTCACAGCCCCGAGCAAGATACTTACTTGATTAAAATAATGGACATCGCGCAATTCATGAAAAGCTCCACGATCTAAGTAGGGTTTCATGTCAAATATGCCTTTTTGACCATTTTCAATTTCAATATAAATGCAGTAATCAGGCAATGGCTGAACAGTCTTAACATCCCAATACATAGAAACCTCTCATAGTGGGGCAATTTTGTAGGGATTTTCGCCATTAACGGCTAACTCCCACACTAATTTCAATAGAAGCCTCAAATTCGGCATATCTAGCATGAATATGCGGGAGATTGTGTTGCTTGTTGTCAATTAGATACAAGCGAATGATGATCCCATAAAACATTGAAATAATGGGCATGTCGAATCTTCTTTTAACTCTCTTGTGAGTATACTACATCTATTGTAAAAACAAATCAAATAAAAGTGCCATTTCCGTGACTAAAATTATCATCACCCTCTTTTTTAAGAGGGTGTTAAAAGTTTAATTTTTTCAACAAAGCTGTTTTTTTTAAGGAAAGATTCTTTGTCAGAGATCAGGGTTATTCTTTCAAGTTAGCAACTGCTTCTAATGCTTTATTAACCGCTGCTCTCCCATTCATTTTTTCCATCCAAAGACACATATTCGGAATTTGTTCTTCTGCAATGCCATAACGATCAAATTCTTTTAACCATGGATAAGTCGCAATATCTGCAATTGAATAATCACCCGCTAAAAATGGATTTTCAGCTAATTGCTTTTCAATAATAGAAAAAATACGTTTTGTTTCGTTATTAAATCGTTTAACAGCATAAGGAACTTCTTCCGGTGCGTGATACATAAAGTGCTTAGTATTCCCAAGTGTTGGGCCAATTTTAGAATTTTCAAATAATAACCATTGCAATATCTCAAATTTTAAAGGGTTTTCTGTCGCAATAAATTGCCCGCTTTTTTCTGCAAGATACATTAATATTGCACCTGATTCAAACACAGCCATCGGTTTTTTATTAGGCCCATCACGATCTAAAATCACAGGGTAAATATTATTAGGTGAAAGATTTAAGAATTCAATTTCAAGTTGATCATTATTATTTTTAGAAATGGGAAAAACAGAATAGTTGTATCCCACTTCTTCTAACATAATGGCGATAGTGTAAGAACTCGGCGTAGGTGACCCATATAGTTCAATCATCCGTATTGACTCCAATTCTTTCAATTGTTTAAGGTTTAAACGCCCAATGGTGCACTGTTATCATATTAATTATTATAAGAAAATCAAGTCATTGTTAATAAATGATTAGAAAAAACTATACAAAATTGCCAATATCTTTTAAATTGTATAAAAAATAATTACATTAGGATGTATCATGATGAAAAAAAGCATACTATTTATTTTTATGCCCGGGTTAACTTTGCTGCTAATTGGATATTTCATTCAAAGCCATTTGTTGTTATCAGGTGATGTAGGGTATTTAATGCACGCATCTGAGCAATTACTCAGGGGTGGGCAGTATGCAACTGATTTTTTTGAAACTAACCCGCCGATGATTTTATATTTGTATGCGCCTTGTTATTTATTAAAATATTATTTAGCTGTCAGTGATGCAACTGCTTTCCGAATATATATTTTTTTAGGAAGCTGCCTTTCTGCAGGATTTTGTTATGTTCTTTTGAAACAAATATTAAAAAATGAAAGTGCTGCTTTTACTTATTTTTTGTTTTATACGCTGCTGATTATTTTTTTTATTTTACCCAGCTTAGCTTTTGGTCAGCGCGAGCATTTATTAATAATTTTAATCATGCCTTATTTATTAGCCAGTGTTTTAATTTTTAAAAAAGAAAAGCTTTCTTACTCTTTGCGGTTTTTAATAGGCTGTATGGCAGGAGTAGGCTTTGCGCTAAAGCCTTTTTTTTTAGTCACTTTTGGTTTAGTTGAGTTATATGGTTTTATTAAAAATATGACTATTATTCGTTTAGAATGCTTAGTTATTTTATTAATTTTTATAGTCTATGGTCTTTCAATTTATCTATGGCAACCAGATTATTTAACCATCATTTTGCCGCTGGTTGCTCGTTATTATTTACCCTTTTCTAAGCAATCAATTATTATTTTTTTTGCACCGCCTTACGTTCTTTTTTGTATGAGTATGATTTTTTCTTATTTATTTTTTTATAAAAAAGATCGCGTCCCTGAATTGAGTATCATCATCTTATTAGCCTTAATGGGTTTATTGATAGCAGCCATACTTGCAAGAACCTCTTGGTATTATCATGTTTTACCCGCGCTTAGTATGGCTTATTTATTAGCGGCTGTTTATCTTGGACAGATTAAAGATAAAGAAATGAAGATATTGTTAAGTTTTTTTATATTTGTCGTGCCTTTTTATAGTTATTATGCCCAAATTAAATATGGATTACATACCAAGAAAAACCATGCGATGAATCAAGTGGCGCAATTTATTAATCAATCAGGTGAGCATGCCGTGTATTGTATTCCTTTGGGAACATTTGATTGTTTTCCTTTTCTAGAGGCAATGCATGGTCAATATGTTGAGCGATTTCCCTCATTTTGGTGGTATACTGGATTGCGTCAGCAGGAGAAAAAAATATCGCTTGCGCTTAAAGCAAATCAAGATAAAAATTATCTTATTAAGCAAGTAACCATTGATTTACAACGAGCGCAGTGGGTTATTTTTAATAATGCTATTTTTAATGCAGATGAGATGATCATGTATTTATCGCAAAATACGGCTTTTCGAACAGAATGGGCCTATTATCATTACACCACGCATTTTGGTGATTATCGATTATATAAACGTATAAATATAGGAAATGAAAATGATAAGTCATCCATCAACTGATTTTTCCATTATTTTGCCTACTTTGTATGAAGCCAAAAATATTCCAGAAATAATTTATCGTATTCATCAAATTAATTTTTCCAATAGAAAATTTGAAATTTTAATTGTGGATGATAATAGCCAAGATGGAACAGAAGAAATTGTGAGTGATTTACAGAAATCTTATCCCGCTCTTCGGCTTATTATTCGTCAAGGTAAACGAGGATTGAGTGAAGCTGTTATACAAGGATTAAATCAAGTGATCTATCCGATTATTGTTATTATGGATGCAGATTTAAGTCATCCACCCGAGAAAATTCCTGATATGTTAACAGCATTGCAAATGCCACAGGTTGATTTAGTGATTGGCTCACGTTATGTGAGCGGAGGTAGTTCTGATGAAGCCTGGCCGTTGATGCGGCGGTTTTGTTCTCGTTTTGCAGCGCTTTTTGCTAAAGCATTAATTAAAGCTCCGGTTAAAGATCCACTGTCAGGTTTTTTGGCTTTTCATAAAAAGACTTATCTTTCAGGACATCCGTTGCAAGCAATTGGTTGGAAGATTGGTCTTGAGATTATGGTTAAATGTTCTTGTCGTCATATTGTGGAAGTTCCCATTCATTTTTCAGAGCGTAAAAATGGGATGAGTAAATTAAATTTACGTATTGTGATAAGTTATTTGAAGCATATTGGTCATTTGGTCTGGTTTAAATTAAAATTTAATGAGTAAATTTTTTATGAGAAAGAATATTTTTTTTCCAGGCATAGCCTTACTATGTGCTATCAGTGCTTATTTTTTGCAAGTACATATGTTTTTGAATGGAGATGTGGGTAGTTTATTATTTGATACGCGTTTGTTTTTAAAGGGGGGGACTTATTTAAATAATTTTTTAGAAACCAATCCACCGATGATTTTTATTATCTATTCTCCCGTCATATTTTTTGAAAAATGGACAGCTTTAAATATTGTGCTGGTGATGCGAATTTATATTATTTTGACTGCTTTATTTTCAATAGGTCTTTCTAATTTTTTATTAAAAAAAATAATTAAACCATCTGATGATGTGCTTCGTTATGTAATATTACTAGGATTATTATTTTCTTTTTTGCTTTTGCCAGCATGTGAATTTGGTCAACGAGAACATTTTTTTATTATGCTGGTCATGCCGTATTTATTCACGGTGGTTATAGCTGCTCAGCAACAAAAAATAAATAAAGGGTTGGCTTGCCTCATTGCCGTGATGGCGGCTTTAGGGATTGGGATGAAACCTTATTTTTTGGCGCCTTTTATTTTAGTTGAATTGTATTTAATGGTTGTTAGAAAAAATATTTTTAGCGGATGGCGTTTTTTACCACTAGCCATCGTGAGTTTATTAAGCATTTATTTGATTTGGGTTTTTATTGGTTATCCTACTTATATTTATCAAATGTTGCCTCTTATTTCTGATTTATATTTTATAAGTATTAAGACTTCCTGGTCAACATTTTTAGCTAATGTGTCGGTTAGTTATTGCTTTTTTGTGGCAATAGCGTGTCTTTTTATTTTTAATAAAATAAAAAAGTATCGAATACTTGTCGGTGTTTTATTATGGGCTTTTATTGGCATGGTGGTTGCCGTTGTTATTCCGCGAGCGGGTTGGTATTATCATATATTGCCTGCTATTATATTATCAGTCGTATTATTACTACTTTATATTTTTATTATTTTTTCTTCCAATCAAAAATATGTGTTAAAAAAAGATGGGTATCTTGCCCTATTCGTCACTATGATGGTGCCTTTATATATTTTTTTAATCGCGACCCATTTTGGGTTAGCCGTAAAAAAGCATAGTTATTTAAATCAATTAATTGCCTATATTCAGACAGAAAAAAAACCACCGTCTATTTATTGTTTTTCTGCCAACACCACTGGGGACTGTTTTACATTAGTTTATTCAGCTCACAGTGTTTATGCTGGGCGGTATCCATTTTTTTGGTGGTTACAAGGATTGCAGCTGATCGAAAAAAAAGGAAAATTGCCCATACAAATTAAAAAAGATAAAAAATTTTTAATTGATGCAGTAGCAGATGACTTGGATCAAAATCGCCCCGACTGGTTAATTATAAATACATCTGATGCGAAAGCGACGTTAAAAAATAATTTTAATTTTATTAATTATTTTTCGCAAAATAAAAAATTTTATGAGGCATGGAAGCCATATCATTATTACAAAAAAGTCGGAGTTTTTGCAATTTATCAACGTTCAGATGGGAACGTATCATGAAATTACAATTACCGATATATTTAGATTATGCAGCGACTACTCCTGTTGCGGAAATAGTTGCTGAAAAAATGCAAAGATTTTTAACTGTTTCAGGATGCTTTGCCAATGCTGCGTCTACACACAGATTGGGCATGGATGCAAATAAAGCCGTGATGGCAGCGCGTCTACAAGTAGCTGAGTTAATTCATGCAAAACCTGAAGAAATTATCTGGACCTCGGGTGCGACTGAATCAAATAATCTTGCTTTAAAAGGTGCGGTCGAATTGTATCAACAAAAAGGCAGGCATATTATTACTGTTAAAACCGAGCATCCTTCTGTTTTAGATTGTTGCCAATATTTGGAAAAACAAGGGTTTTCATTAACTTATTTAACGCCAGAAATAGATGGCATGCTTTCTTTACAAAAGTTAAAAGCAGCATTTCGTCCAGAGACTATTTTAGTTTCTATTATGCATATTAATAATGAAATCGGCGTTATTCAAGAAATTGAAAAAATTGCTGAGATGACAGCTGAACATAATATTTTATTGCATGTTGATGCTGTGCAAAGTGTTGGGAAAATACCGATTGATGTAACAACCATGGCCGTAGATTTAATGTCTTTTTCTGCGCATAAATTATATGGCCCTAAAGGAATAGGCGCGCTATATGTTAGACGAAAACCAAGGGTGCGCGTAGGGCCTTTGCTACATGGCGGTGGTCAAGAACAAGGGATGCGTTCTGGGACATTGCCGGTGCATCAAATTGTGGGGATGGGCGAGGCATTTGCTCTTGCAAAGAATTTGATGCAACAGGATTATCAGTTTATATTATCTTTGCGCGAGCATTTTCTAAAAAGTATTCCTCTTATTCATCCATTTGGCAATATCACTGTGCCTTATCATCATAAAAATATTTACCCAGGAATTATAAGCGTACATTTTGCTAATCAAAACGCACATGATCTTATAGAACGTTTGCCTAATGTGGCATTTTCTGTTGGTTCTGCGTGTCATACAAAAGGCAAGGGTGCATCCTATGTTTTACGGGCGTTAGGGTTAAGTGAAAGACAAGCATTAGCGGCTGCACGATTTTCATTCGGTCGATATACCACTTTGCAACAGATTGATTTTGTTATTAACGAAATTAATCAAATCATGCACAGCTTGCGTTAGTTGAAAATAAAGCAGGGGAAAAAGTGTTGCTTCATTATTTTTTAATGCGCTTTCAAATGCTTTAACTGCTTGTTTTAAGTTGGGCAGTTCACAATAACATAAAGCGCCATGTAATTTATGTAATAATCTTTTCAATAAATAGTGTTGATTATTTTCAAAAGCACTTTTAATGTCTGATAATTCATTGGGCAAAGTTTTTATAAGTAAAGCGAGCAAGTCTTCAGCTGTTTGTTGATTATTACCCGCTAATTTCAGGCTAAGTTCCCAGTCGATAATCAAAATTTTTATCCTTAATGTGTATAGTATATATTAAAATAAGCATCTTATTTTGTTGGATTTAAAAATGCAACCTGTAAAGTAATCAAAGGTAAATTAGGATTTCTATCCCAATGAAAATAAAAAGTTTTAATCGGCGTCATCTTAGGATATTTTTTATAAATAGCATCAATTGCAATTTTTTCTTTAGCAGCTGTATCCCAAACAAATAGTGCACCCGATTTTTTAAAATGCGATTCATTGATCCACGGACTTTTATTTTTATCCCATTCAATAAAAACAGTCGGATGATCCGGTGAATAGTAAGCAATATTGCCGGCAATCCATCGAGTGCCTGCAACATAACTCAAAGTAGTTTGGTTGCGTGTGTGCCAAATGCTTGTTAAAGTCTTTGCAATTTCTTTTCCTGGAAAATTGGCACTAGATGTTTCTGCTGATTGATAGAGTGCTAAGCAGTAACCTGTTATATTTAATATTAAGAACAATACAATAAAAATAAAAAACCGATAAAATTTTTGAAAAGTGATATGTGGCTGCAAAAATAATAAAATACCAATACCCCATAATGAGAATAGCGGCATTCCCCACGCCGCACGTAATTGAATGCCTGTTAAAAACGATATAAAAATTGTTAATAAAAAAGGCCCACCGCCTGCAAAAAATAAAAAGCGCTGATTAAATGTTGTTAATGTTAGTGTAGATGAAAGTCTAAATGGTTTTTTACCAATAAATAAAGTAAGCAACAATAAGAACATAGGTAAAATAACTTCTGCCTGTTGAAAAATAAATTGTCCTGGAAAAAATAAATGATTCCATAGTGTATTTTCAGCAGATATTCTTCCTAAAGTATAATGAATAGTTATAAAATCATATTTTGCCAACCAAAATAAATGAGGGGTAATGATTATTAAAAATAATAGCAATCCACAGTAGACGTAGGGATTTTTGTAATCATTTTTTTTAAATTCTAAAAAAAGTATCATACTAAGAGATATTAGCAATAATACCGAATAATACTTTGTCATCATGGCAAGTCCTGCAAATAATCCTGTTAATAACCAATCGCGTAATCTTTTTTGCGTGAGTGCATTATAAAAAAATAAAATAGTCAAAGACCAAGTGCTTAATTCTAATGTATTATCGCTTAAATCAATAGCATGTAAATTATAGTATTGTAAACCTTCTAGTGCGAGTACGCTTACAATGGCATAAAAAGGCGTTACTATTTTTTTAATCAGTTGATAAGTTGCCCAAAAGCAAATGACGACTGATAATTGGCTAAATAAATAAATAGCTTTATCTGTGCCTAATTGAAAGGCAAATCCTGTGATCCAAGCATTTATAAAAGGATTTTTATCATATCCCCATTCTAATTGCTTACCCCACGTTGCACCTTCCATCGCATCCATAGGCAGATTAAATCGCATTAAAATAGGTGCTATTGTCCATGCAAGTAAATGTAATAAGATAAAGGCAGCAAACCACTTATTAAGATTTAACGTATTTATTTTAACCATATGATTATTCTAGCTATTATTTAAATAAAACTTATTTTACGCTCACCCACAAAAATAACAAACTGGATTATAATAGTAGGTAGAATATTAGAATAAAAGCATTTTACGAGGAGATGAGGTTATGCCAAACAAAATGTTAAAAGAATTTCTAGATGATCATCAAGTGAAATATCTTTGTATTAACCATACACCTACTTACACTGCGCAAGAGATTGCAGCAGCAGCGCACGTGCCTGGCAAGCAAATGGCTAAAACTGTTATTGTTAAAATCGATGGAAAATTAGCAATGGTTGTTTTGCCAGCACATGATCATGTTAGTTTTTCTGCTTTGAAACAAATAACAGGATCAAATGATATTGATTTAGCTCGTGAAGCAGATTTTAAAAATAGTTTTCCAGAATGTGAAATTGGCGCGATGCCACCTTTTGGGAATTTATATAATATGCCTGTTTATGTTTCAAGGCAGTTGTCGCATGAGAATATTACTTTTAATTCAGGCTCCCATGCAGAATTGGTGCAGATGAGTTATGAAGATTTTATTCGATTAGTGAAACCTATTTTTATCACGACCCATTGATTTTTTTTAAAATATTCAGAGACGTGAAATTAAAATTTGCCATTTATAATTGGTGGATTGCGGCAAAGAAACGCCTAATCCACCCTACATGTTAATTTCGCTGCCTGCGACTCGTTATAAGAACTAAGAAAGCTGCTAACAAATTTCACTACGCTCACAAGGATAATCATCACTGCCCTTTTCTACTTGAATAGTTGCATGATCCACGCGAAATTCTTTTTTTAACACGGCATTTATTTTTTTGTAATCTTCGTCTTTTAAATAATTATCTGGCATGACAAGATGCGCAGTTAATGCAATTTCTTTAGTACTTAATCCCCAAATATGCAGATCATGCACGGCTTTGACACCATTAAAAGATTGTAGAAAATTTTCAATGCCTGTCACATTAATATGATGGGGAATCGCATCTAAAATTAATCGTACAGAATCACGCAATAATCCCCAAGTTCCCCATAAAATAATAAGCACTATTAATAAACCCATGACAGGATCAATCCACAGCCAATGTGTAAAATAAGTTATGCATGCAGCAATCACCACACCAATCGAAATTAAAGCATCGCCTAACAAATGAATAAAAGCGCCTTTAATATTTAGATCATCATGTGCCCCTTTCATAAATAAAAGCGCTGTGCTGCCATTAATAACTATACCAATTAAGGCAACAAAAATGACAATTTTAGCATTGATTAAATTGGGTTGAAGCAGTTTTTCAATGGATTCAAATGCAATCAGTGCAACTGTTGCAACTAATATCAAAGCATTAGTCAATGCAGCTAAAATCGTTGTGCGTTTATAGCCATAACTATAGCGTTTACGCGCAGGGCGAGTTAATAACCAATTGGCACCCCATGCTAGTAATAAACCAAATACATCCCCTAAATTATGGGCAGCATCCGCCATTAAACTCATAGAGCTTGCTTTAAATGCATAAAAAAATTGGCAAATTGTGAAACCAAAATTTAATATCACCGCAATGGCAAATGCTAAATTAAATGATTGCGGATGAGAATGTGTATGGGAATGATGATGTGTATGGCTCATAGTTCATCCTCGCTTAAAGATACTAAAGAAGCATTGCCACCCGCTGCTGTCGTATTAATAGAAAGCGCACGTTCAAGACAGAGTCTCGGTAAATAATACGGGCCACCGGCTTTAGGGCCCGTTCCTGAGAGGTGCTCTCCACCAAAGGGTTGAACACCAACAACTGCTCCAATTATATTACGATTGACATATAAATTACCCACTGGCAATCGATTTTTTAAATATCGTACCGTCGCATCAATACGACTGTGAATGCCGCAGGTGAGGCCGTATCCTGTTTCTTGAATAGCTGCAACGACTTGATCTAGAGTGTGTGCCTGATAGCGTATGACATGGAGAATAGGCCCAAATACTTCTTGTTGCAATTGCTTTAAGTTTTTTAACTCAAATACACAAGGGGCAAAATAATATCCGGCGGGCGTGTTAGTCAAGGGTATTTGATAAATAAGTGAAGCTTCCTGCTGCATTTTATTAAAATGATTTTGCAATTTTTCTAACGCTTCTTGGTCAATGACAGGACCAATATCATTTTTTAATAAACTAGGATCGCCAATGGTTAATTCTGCCATGGCATTTTTAAGCATATTTAATAAATGTGGCGCCATTTCTTCTTGTACGAATAAAACACGCAAGGCAGAACAGCGTTGTCCTGCGCTATTAAAAGCCGATTGGAGGATATCTATGACGACTTGTTCTGCTAAAGCAGAAGAGTCAACAATCATGGCATTTTGACCGCCTGTTTCTGCAATAAAAGGCACAATAGGCCCATTACGGTTTGCTAAACTGCGTTGAATAATTTTCGCAGTTTCTGTTGATCCAGTAAACATAACACCAGCAATACGTTCATCAGGTAATAAGTAATGCCCGACCACCGAGCCTTTGCCAATTAATAATTGTAATACACAGGCGGGAATCCCCGCTTGATGCAATAAACGAATCGCTTCTGTTGCTATAATAGGCGTTTGTTCAGCAGGTTTAGCAATCACAGTGTTCCCGGTGACAAGCGCTGCAACGATTTGGCCGGTAAAAATAGCCAATGGAAAATTCCATGGACTAATACAGATAAAAACCCCGCGTGGATGTAGAGATAATTGATTGTATTCGCCGGTTGGTCCTTTTAGTACTTGAATTTTAAAATCTTGTCGTGCACGTGCGGCATAATAACGGCAATAATCAATGGTTTCGCGTATTTCAGCAATAGCATCATTAATATGTTTGCCGCCTTCTCGACATAATAATGTAATAAAAGCAGGCATTTTTTGCGAAAATAATTCTGCAGCACGTTCAAGACAAGCTACTCTTTCTTGTATATCCGTATTGGCCCAATCAGAAAAAGCGTGTGTTGCATTGGAAACTATTTCTTCCATATGTTCTAGTGTGGTTTCGTAAATATGACCTAGTGTATGTTGGGTATCAGCAGGAGAAAAAAGCGGCTGTGGATCACCTTGTGTCACCATCTCCCCTGCAATAATTGATCCAGATAACCATTGAGTATGATCTATTTTATCAGTATTTTCTTTTAATTGATTTAAAGTGTGCGTATTTGAAAGATCAAGTCCGCTTGAATTTAATCTTTCTGGACTAAAAATATTTTTAGGTAATGGAATATGGGGATGTGGTTTTTCAGCTAATTTTGCTATGCGTTCGATTGGATCATAAATAATTTGTTCAACGGGTATATTCTCATCTGCTAAACGATTAATAAACGAAGTATTTGCGCCATTTTCTAATAATCGGCGGACGAGATAACCTAATAAATCTTTATGGCTGCCAACCGGTGCGTAAATTCGGCAAGGAATGTTTGCACTGACTATTTGATCATATAAAGCTTCGCCCATGCCATGTAAGCATTGAAATTCAAAATCTTTTCTATCACCTGCCATTTCTAAAATAGCCGCAACAGAATAGGCATTATGTGTGCCAAATTGTGGATAAAAACAATCGGGTAAGCCCAATATTTTTTTTGCAACGGCAAGATAAGAGACATCCGTTGAATTTTTTCGGGTAAAAACCGGATACCCTTCAAGACCTAATAGCTGGGCTTGTTTAATTTCATAATCCCAATAAGCCCCTTTGATTAATCGCACCATAAAACGTCGGTTTTTTTGTTTGGCAAGAGAGGCTAACCAATCAATCACAAAAGGCGCACGTTTTTGATAAGCTTGTACGGCTAATCCTAAGCCTGCATAATTATCTAAGGCTGGATCATTAAATACTTTTTCAATGATATCAAGTGAAAGCTCTAATCGATCGGCTTCTTCTGCATCAATGACCATACCAATATTTTGTTCTTTGGCCGCTTTAGCAAGCGTTAGTAATTTAGGGGTTAATTCTTGAAGAACACGATCACGTTGTGCCACTTCATAGCGAGGGTGGAGGGCTGATAATTTAATTGAAACCCCAGGTCCTGTGATAGGATTTAATCCGCAAGCTGCAGCACCTGTTGCTGCAATTGCTTTTTGATAACTGTTAAAATAATGATTCGCATCTTCTGTTGTGCGTGCAGCTTCTCCTAGCATATCATAAGAATAACGATACCCTTTGGCTTCTAATTTTTTTGCACGTTGGATGGCCTCATCAATTGTGCTACCCATAACAAATTGCTTGCCAATAATTTTCATGCCTTGTAACACAATAGGTCGAATGAGCGTCGAGCTTGCTTTGCCTAAAAAACGTTTCAAACTAGTAGATAATTTTTTTTGATTTTCAAGTGTTGGCGATAAAATTTTACCGGTAAGCATTAATGACCAAGTGGCTGCATTGACAAAAAGAGAATCGCTTTGGCTAAGATGTTTTTCCCAATCAGCTGATCCAATTTTATCACTAATCAAAAGATCAACTGTTTTAGCATCCGGAATGCGTAATAAAGCTTCTGCTAAACACATAAGCGCAATGCCTTCCTCGCTTGATAAATCATATTCATGTAAAAATTTATCTAAACTACTTTTTTTCTTGCTATTTTGGCGTGTTGCTAATAAAAGTATTTTTGCTTTTTCATGAATACGATGCAGCGCATCTTGTGGTAAAGTAGCTGTTTTTATTAAAGCATCCACGCAAGTGGTCTCATCTTGACGATAAGCTTTTGTTATTGCATCGCGTAAAGCATTTTGTTTTGATACTGGATGTTCAAAAATCATAGGGGCCCTTAAAAATATCATTCAGAATCTTACTCTTTGAAGGAAGATACCTATAATTTGTGTATAATTCAACCTTTATGAGGAAATAGAATTGTTATCAGCTCAAAAAAAATCCAATTTAGCCCTGCGTTTCAGAGGGTTGTTGCCAGTTGTTGTGGATGTGGAAACCTCTGGGTTAAATCCGCTGACGGATGCTTTACTTGAAATTGCCATTGTGCCTATTAGGTTACAGGCAGATATTTTTAGTCCCAGACCTGCTGTTCATTACCATGTAGAACCCTTTGTGGGTGCTAATATGGATCCAGAATCGTTAAAAATAACCGGGATTGATCCTGATTATCCTTTACGATTTGCCATCCCAGAAGCGCAAGTATTGCACCGTATTTTTGAAGTTTTTCAACAGTTATTAGCAGAAACACGTTGTCAGCGCGTGGTCTTAGTGGGTCATAATGCGTGGTTTGATTTAGCTTTTATTAAAGCAGCCGTCAAGCGCAGTTATTTAAAAAAAATACCTTTTCATTCATTTACGACATTTGATACAGCGACATTGGCAGGCGCGCTATTAGGCGAAACAGTATTGGCTCGTGCACTGAAGGCTGCCAATATACATTTTGATGTTAATCAAGCGCATTCTGCTTTATATGACGCAACGAGAACTGCAGAATTATTTTGTTATTTATTAAATTTTTTGCAAAAACCTTAAACTCGAAGAGGAGTTTTGTCTGGGGTTTTAGTCAGGGTAGTAAAAAGCTTACGCTTTGCTGGTTTAAAAATTTTAAATTGGCTGGTAGAAGAGGGCGGGCTTGATGGTTGTTGGGTCTGCATCTCAGACAAAGAAGAAAAAAGCGCATGCATGTAGTCTTGATGCGTAATAACAGGTTTAACAGGGTTTTGCGTATTGAAAACTAAATTAAGGGTAAAATCGCGGGTAGTAATAGTATATTTAATTACTTTAGCAATTTGTGTGTTAGCAATTAATTCGCATTCAATATCTAATTGAATACCTTCAGGATATTTTGTCATTAAATAATTTATTTCAGCTTCTGCAAACATCATATCTGTGTTTGCGAAATTGATTCCACATACTAAGTTATTTTCATTTTGAGCTTTTTTCCCTAAAAAACGATGGGCAATTAAATGTAACCACTCCCATTTTAATTCTTTTGGAAAATCTTTTGTGGCTTTAGCATATTGTGTTGCACTGCCTTTTTTTGAGTTGACTCCTTTTTTAACCATGACTTGTGCTTGGCTACAGCTGCGGCGATTGTTATTTTTTTTAATTTCTCGAGCTGTTGTTTTTAATAAAGCAGGTGTTATTTTTATACTCTGCACTTTGGTGGACGTCGTGGGTTTTTTAATAGCGGTATAAGCAGCTGATGATAAAAAAGTATCACGTTTGGTTAGATCAGCCAACGGTTTTCTTTCTAATTTTTTAGCATCTAGGACATCATCTGAAAAGAAATCTGCATCGCCTAATTTTCCGGTACGGTATAATTCGGTTTTCTTTTCAGGGGTGATGATTTTAGTAGGTGAGCCATTTTCATCAAAAATAATAGAGTGAATAGGTCTGTGACAAGAAATTTGCTCTAATTTTTTAGTAAAAAGGCTGGTAAAAGCTGGGCGATTTTTTTCTTCAACGACTGTTTCTTTGATTAAAATAGCAGATTTAGTCGGTTTTCTTTTGGTGCGAATAGCCAGCAAATTCGGCTTGCGATTTTTGTAAGACTTTAAGCGTAAAGCGGTTGCTTTTTTAGTAGTAGGCGTTAAATGAAAGTGAGAGGCAGCTTTACGTTTTCGGCTTCTTGTCTTCATATAATTGGATGACCTAATGGATATAGAATGGTTATTGTACTATAATTTGATTAAAAAGTAAACAATTAAGTAAGCCAGATAAAAATATCTTATCATTCAATTAATTAGCAGCTTGGGCTTATTTATAAGAGAAGCCCAGCAGCTGGGATATGTCGCGATATATTGAGTCGCGACAAATAAAGTGGCATAATGACATTATCGCGACAAAAAAAATGATAATAGAATGGTGTATCTATGCCAAAAATAGTATTAAAAGTTGAGTTAGACTTTATCGAAAAAATAATTAGCCGCTATCCTGCTGGAGTAAAACTTGATGAACTTTTAACAATAGATGAGATGAGACTATCACAGCGCACGCTACAAAGACGTCTTAATATGCTCATAGAGCAAGGCCGTGTGATTATTTTAGGTAAGGGTGCTAGTAGTAAGTACCAAACTTCTCTATCTGCAGCGCCTCCTTATGGCGTATTTCAAATTCCTCTTACGATGGAAAGTCGGTCGATACGAGATTATGTTAATCAGCCTTTAGAAAATAGACATTCTGTAAAATATAACCGTCAATTTTTAGATACTTACCATCCTAATGAAACCTATTATCTTTCTCATTCTATACGTGAGCATCTTAAAGTGATCGGTAATCATCCGACTTCAGTACCGATAGCAGGAACCTATGCAAGAAAAATTTTAAATCATTTATTGATAGATTTATCTTGGAACTCAAGTCGTTTGGAAGGAAATGAGTATTCTTTGTTAGAGACAGAAAGATTATTAGATTTTGGTGAAAAGTCTGACAATAAAAGTATTGCTGATACACAAATGATTCTTAACCATAAAGCTGCTATTGAATTTTTAGTCGCATCGGCTGAAGATATCACATATGATCGTTCGACTATTCTTAATTTGCATGCACTTTTATCCGATAACTTATTAAGTAATGCAGCAGCTTGTGGACGATTACGACATATACCTGTTGCTATTGCCAAAACCACTTATTCTCCATTAAGTATTCCTCAGTTAATTGATGAATGTTTTCAGCAAATACTTGCTGTTGCTTGCAAGATTCATGATCCTTTTGAACAAGCATTTTTCGTGATGGTGCACTTACCTTATTTGCAGCCATTTGAGGATGTCAACAAACGAGTTTCTCGTCTTTCAGCAAATATTTCTTTGATTCGAAATAATCTATCTCCGCTTTCATTTGTCGATGTTCCTGAAAAAGCTTACGTCGATGGAATATTAGGTGTATATGAATTAAATCGCATTGATTTGTTAAGAGATATTTTTGTTTGGGCGTATGAACGATCTGCTGCCCGATATACAACTGCTCGGCAAGTGCTTGGGGAGCCTGATCCTTTTCGTCTGAAATACAGGGAACAATTTATTGAGCTGATTGGAGCTATCGTGCGTGATTGTTTAAATGTTAAAGAAAGTATTCATTATATCCAAACCTGGATTGAGAGTCATATTCAAGAGACTGATCGAGCGCGTTTTAGAGAAATAACGGAAATAGAATTGCTAAATCTTCATGCAGGGAATATGGCTAGATTTCGGTTGAAGCCTTTAGAATTCGAAACGTGGCATCAGCAATATAAATAAATTCTTCGTACGCAATACAAAACAGCGTTAAGCTAAGCACCTCTCTCTTTAATAAATTTGGGTTTTTCATCGCTGTTTACCACGGCTGTTGTCTGACTGGCTGTGCTAAAAAGTTCTGGTGAATAGTTAGTTTTAGCTTTAAGCTTTTTTGCAGCGGGCATTTTGGTTATTTTTTCTATTTCGTTAATAGAAACTGATATTTCTTTAGTTGCGTCTTTATAGGCTGCAATCATGTTTTGTAGATGCTCCATTTTTTCTGGATACTGGCAATCAAGAGATTGCTGCCAATATTCCTGTGCTTTGGCTAAATGCGAATTAAAGAGTTGGCATTCAGGATTAAGTAATTCAGAAATATAACTATCTGCTAACATAATAAAAGGTTTATATTTTTCAAAACTACTTTTTTCTTGAATAAATTTTGCAAGTTGATTGAGATCTTTAGTTGCAAAAGCCTGCAATAATTCGCTTGCTATTTTTTTTGTATTTTCTGAGACGTTTAACTTAAGATAAGCTGATAGAAGTCTTGCTTTAAAGGGATATTGTTTATAATCATCTTGCTGAGAAGAAAGAAGTTCTCTATCATTTAAAGCGAATAATTTAAATACCGTTTGTGCGGGGGTAAGAGTTTGTTTTTCTTTTGCATCTTCTGTCTCAACGAATAAGAAATCATCATCATCTTCTTCTTTTTTTATAATAGATGGGATGATTGAAGTCTTTGCTTCTTCATGAGATATTGTAGGTGCAATTGTGTCAGGATCAAGAGCCAGTTTATATAAAATAAGTAACCTTTCATCTTTAATTGAGATGATTTGATTGAATAAATCAGCATGTTTTTTTATATTATCTGGAATTGCTTGTAATACAATTTTTTGTTCCTCTTTTTGCATGATGTTTACTTTCATGTAATTCAGTATTGTTGCTATTATTTTTATTGCATCCGGGAAAGAATAGTGATGTATTGCGTCTAAGGCTTTTTTTAAGTTACGTAAATATTCTTGACGTTCATCTTCATGGGGGGCGCAAGGCTCTAGTGCTTGCGAAGATGCACTGGGTCGATATAGCCAAGTTATTAATTTACTATTTGTTTCTTTTTCAGCATAGTGATACGCAGACTGTCCTTCGTTATCTTTTATAGCAATGTCAAAAAACTTAGATAAAAAATCAGGGTCGATATCAATTTTTGCTTGAATGGCAAGCATTAAAGCTGTTTGTCCTTTATTATTTTTAACATTAGCTAAATGCGGAAAAGCTTCAATTAGTCCACTGAACTGTGAAGTCAACCCGAGCAAAGCTGCTAAATGAATGGCGTTATTTCCATCAGCATCTACGTGTAATAATTTATCTTCTTGCACTGCACTGACTGTATCCTCTAACAAAGCGAAATATTCTTTCTTTAAATTAGCAAATTTTCTATCAGCGAGGTCTGCTTGTAATGTGTGAATGGTACGAATCAATCGGGATAAGTCCTCTCCTGGTTTTAGTTTTACACTAGGAGTTAAATCAATCTCGCTTTTTGAGTCAGGTGCAATCGTTATTTTTTCTGCTTTAAGTGTAGGCTTATATGCTTTTAATAGCTGTATTATTGATTCATCTTTCTGTAATTCCGCATGAGCCAAAGCGGTTTTACCTGTTCCATCTATTGCATTGATATCTATAGTTGAGTATTTTAATAATTCAGCAACCATAGAAGCATTTTTTTCAAGAATAGCACAAACTAAAGGAGTATATCCTTTATAGTTCTTTGCGTTAATATCAATAAGTTCTTTTTCTAATAAATAATTTACTGCAATATGGTAGCCTTTTATGGTTGCGATATGAAGTGCATTATTGCCCGCATGATCTACAAATGTCGGTTCTTTAGAGATGATTTGTTCAAAGTCTGCTTGAGTAGGTACTCGTTTTTCTAGCGCAATTTCATTAATTAGATGATAGAGATTTTTTTTGCTGTGAAGCAGCTCAGGAAAAAGAGACAAGTCTATTGTTTCTTTTTCTCTTAATAAATAGCGAGGCGTTTTATTTTGTTTATTTAAACAATTAGGGTCTGCTTTTTTTTCTAATAATTTTTTTATAATATCAGGATCAGGGTCAGTTGCATTAGCAGCACAATGTAAGACCGTGTCACCTGTCGTTGGATGTTTGTCTGCCACACTTAATTCATGTTCTATTAATAAATCCATCGCTTGATGGTAAGGTTTTCCAAGACTTGCAATATGAAGGAAAGCAGCAAAATTTTCTTCATGAGTTGCGTTACCCAGAAAAGTATCTATTTGTAGTTTGGTAGGAATACTATCTAACTCTACACAAATATAAATAAATGAAACAAGCGATAAATTTTTAGGATATTTAGTTAGTAAATTGATATAGGTTTCATGGTGTTTTTTATCTAAAACAAGATGTGGCTTATTTTTAGTAACGTCCACACCGCTTGCCAAGAAAATGTCTATGATTTTAAAATCAGCCTTTTTTAAGGCGCAAGAGAGGATAGATTTACCCTGTGCATTTAGATCGACCTCATCTTTAAATTGGGTTTCTGACTCAGGCATTTTTCTTTCGTTTGTAGTAGATTTTTTTTGTAATAACCATCTCAGGCTATCTTCCCAGTCATCAGGAAAGGGAGTTTGCTCTAAAATTTTAAATATTAAATTTGTTCTGATTGATTGATCAAAATTAATTTTGGATAATTTAGCCGCGGTGAATAAAGATTTTGCTTTTGTCAGATCTGGTGATATATTTTTTGCTAAACAGTCGCTAAGATAATTTTGAGCACTAAAAAAAGGATATGCTGCTATATAAGATACCACCTGATGCTGAGTGATATCTTTTAGTTCTGAATTATTTTTTGTTACAGGCTTGAGCCATATTTTTTTTGCCCACCGATATGGTGTTAGTCCAGATGCATTTGGTTCATGTGGAGAGATATGACAGTCTGAAATTAAATATTCAATAATATCTTTTTCTGGTTCGCTAATATTATCATATTGCATTATACCGTTGTTGGAAGCATAGCCGCGGTTATCAGAAGTTCCAATGGCAGTAAATAAAATATTTTCTCCGTCAGGTGATTTTTGTGTTATATCTGCTTTAAGATCAATCAATTTTTTTAAGAGACTCACCCTTGCTGATGATTGAGGCCCTATTCTTTTTGGGCAAGGCATAACTGCATATTCTAATGCTTCATCTAAATCTTCTTGTTCGTTCTTGCTTTCTTTGTATATTTTTTCTAGATTTTCATCAGTTATAGTGTCATTTGTCACTTTTCCTATGTGGAAAAAAACATTCAGTCCAGCGCTTTCTTTGGTAGGATCATAAGATAATAAAAAGCGCATAAATACCGAAATATTGGCATATGATTGAAATATTGCTTTAATTGCACTTAGGTCAGAATGGTAAGTTGAGGGCATCACTGAGGTGATTAACATATCTGCATTATGACTTAATAATAATTCAACTATCTTTGGGTTTCGGTTTTTTGTTTGTAAAGCTTGTGATAAGTATGTCTTTCTTTCATGACTTTCATCCACAAAGTATTGATCGAGATCTATCTTACTTTCTGAATTCTCTAAAATAAATTGAGTGAGCGGTATATTCCCATATTCGATTGCGGAAAATAGAGTTGAAGAAAGGTTTTCTTCAATGTTGAATAGTTTACGTTTTGTTAGTACTTTATCTAGAGATGCTTTACTCACTGTTGTCATCTCACATAAATCTCGCAATGTTTTATACGGAGTGAATATAGGGTTAAGCAATAATTCGTAATTGTCCTTTTTTGTCTGATTACACGAAAGCTCTATATAATAACGAGGCAGTTTTTTATAATTGTCTTTACATTTTATTGATGCTCCATGTTTAACTAGCAATACAGTCATATCAAAGTTATCGTGAAAGACGGCTAAATGTAATAAGGTTTTATTGCTAGTACCGAATGTTTTTTTAAGATTGCTTTTTTTAACTAGCTTTTCAATATTTACCAAGGAATAGTTCTTAAATTCCGATTCCAGTAACAGCTTATATAAAGTTTCACTGTTTTTCTCGGGTGAAGAATCAGGCCTAATATCTAACATTTTTGTTGTTTTTCCACTGCTGCTGTTGGAGCCTGATCTAGACATAATTTAACCTATCACTTAAAAATTGAATTTAAACTATACATTTTTTATTATAAAAAAGAAAGTGCTTAGTTTTTTAGTATGAGAAAATATCAAAAGACATCGTCCCGCGCTTTTAGATTTAATCTAAAAGCGCGGGACGATTAGTAATTAATTGATAAAACAAGAATTAACCGAATTTAACGCCTACACGTAATACACCACGATAACTGCCTTCTCCTGTTCCTTCGTCGCTTTCACTGTAATCTTGATCATGAGAAAATTCAAAACCGACATTGGTGTTCTTCAAAATATCAATCCCATAACCCACTAACCAACGTGTTCTGGGTAGATATAAATTAACCGCATCGCCAGATTTTTGATAGCCAAGATAAACATCTTGATTCTTATCAAATGCATTAAATCCATAAGCACCTGTGATATCTGCTGCCCACGGCTTAGCATGATCGCCATCATCGTCATCAAATAAATCATCATCATCTTCATTATCAATTAAATCAGCTGAGTTAAAATGCTGTAATGCAGAAACATAATGCGCAGTTAAACTAAAAGGACCACTGTTTAACATTGCATAAACAGTTGCAGCACCGACTCGGCTTGTATAAGAACCTTCGCCGTCTAAGTCACCGCTATTAAATAATGTCACAGCATAAGCCACATCATTGACGCCAGTAAAGTCATAAATATAACCAATCCCTAAATCCCAGCCGAGTTGATCGCTGATCACGCCAAGACCCAATTGACCACCATAGTTTGTCCCTGGATGCCCGTTATTTTTAGACATGGGATTTTGAAAGGCAAAAATAGAACCATGTAACGCCATGCCGTTGTAGCCGCTAATAAAACTAAGCTCAGCTGATGTTTGTAAAGTTTCAGTCATCACTTGTGTCATGCTGCGAGTAATAGGATGAATTTGATAACGACCAAAATCTTGGAATTGTTTACCTAAACGTAAAAATAAGGGGAATCGTTGTAAATCACCAATAATAATCACACCTTGTTGCAAATCAAGTGTTTCAAGACTATATCCTGCGCTATACAAACCAGGTTTAGGTTCAGGCACAATAGATAATGGATTTGGTAAAGTGCTGGCATTTTTAAGCGGATCATCTTGAATGTTATTATAACTTAATTCAATAAATGCTTTGATCCAATCATTGACGTTGCCAGTTGCATTAATATAAGCATCGTTTAAGGCAAAACGATCGTTTACTTCACCCATATAACCATGATCAAGATTTCCCCAGGCTGTATCAAAATTAATGCCGCCTGCTAATTGAATCGGTTTGTCGCAACCCACCGTTGGTTTTGCGCGACCTACGTTTTGACTCATGGAATCCATCCAGAGGGTGTACATATTAATATTGGGGCAGATGTTGACGGGGACAATAGCTTCGCCTTTATAGTTTGCGGTGCTTTCATCTTTATAGCTATCTTTATAGTTATTGTCTGAGGTTGTTTTATAATGTTTAGTTTGCGCTGTTGCAAAGGCAGGGCAACTTACTAAACCTAATACACTCATGAGAGCAACAACACGTTTTAGATTTTGTTTCATTCTTTTATTATCTCCTTGATATTATTTTTGGATGCTAAATACGTTCGCGAATGCATTCTAAATAAATTAAGGCTTAATTGAAAGGGGAAATTTTATTTTTTAACAGAAGGGAAAAATAAACCCCATGTATTGATGGGGTTTATGCAATAGGCAAAGAAAAATTGTTAGAGTTCTTCTGCTTTGACTGTTAGATAATCTGCAATGCCTTGCTCAGTAGGTTTAATGCCGACATCGCCTTTATTCCATCCTGCAGGACACACGTCACCATGTTTTTCATGGAATTGTAATGCATCAATTAATCGTAGCATTTCATCGATATTACGACCTAATGGTAGATCATTTACAATTTGTGAACGGACGATACCTGATTGATCAATTAAAAAAGTAGCGCGTAGTGCAACGTGTGCAGTAGGATGTTCGATTCCGTAATTTTGTGCAATGCTATGATTGACATCAGCAACTAAAGGATAACGAACAGGTCCAATACCACCTGCATTAATAGCCGTTTTGCGCCATGCGCTGTGTGTGAATGCAGAATCAATTGAAATGCCGATCACAACAGTATTGCGTGCTTCAAATTCATGAATGCGATTGTTTAATGCAATTAATTCAGATGGACAAACAAAAGTAAAATCTAACGGATAAAAAAACAAAATAGCGTGTTTATCTTTAATCATATTTTTTAATTCAAAATGATTATCAATTTCGCCATTGGCAAGGACGGCGCTGGCAGAAAAATTAGGTGCGTTGCGTCCGACTAAAATATTACTCATAAATAAAGTGCCCTCAAGTTTCTAATTTTAAGAATATTAAATTATAGCGCAAAATGAGCAAATAAAGTAGTATGTTTGCCTGTTTTATTCTTAAAGAAAATAATAAAGGGATGTACATGAAACTATTGATTTTAGGAGCAAATGGCTTTATTGGCAGTCATTTATGCGAAGCTATTTTAGCAAAAAAAAACTGGACGATTGCAGCGTTGGATCTTTTTTCTGATAAAGTATCGCATTGTTTATCTCATCCACGATTTGAGTTTTATCAAGGAGATATGACGGCCTCATCTGACTGGCTAACTTTTCAATTCAAAAACTGCGATGTGGTTTTACCGCTTGCAGCTATTGCAACACCTGCGCTTTATGTCAAAAAACCACTGTTAGTGTTTGAATTAGATTTCGAGGCTAATTTATCGATTATTCGTCAATGTGTGCAATGGCGTAAAAGAGTTATTTTCCCTTCTACTTCTGAAGTATATGGGATGTGTAAAGATGCAGTGTTTGATGAAGAAAAAAGTTTTTGCGTGACAGGGCCTATTCATAAAGAACGGTGGATTTATGCGAATATCAAACAATTATTAGATCGAATTATTTATGCTTATGGAAAAGATCAGCAATTAAATTATAGTTTATTTCGTCCTTTTAATTGGTATGGCCCTAAACTTGATTCGCTTACCAATCCACATGCGCGCGTTGTCACTCGATTTATCGGCAATATTTTACGTCAAGAAGAAATTGTACTAGTCAACGGCGGTGAGCAGCAACGTTGTTTTACTTATATTGATGATGGAATAACAGCGTTGTTAAAAATAATTGAAAATAAAAATAATATTGCTCACAATCAAATTTTTAATATAGGTAATCCAGCTGAAAATGTGAGTATCAAACAATTAGCTAAATTATTAGTGGAAATAATGAAAGACTATCCAGGATATGAAAATCTCACGGCGAATAAAACTATAAAAATTTTATCAGCAGACAATTATTATGGCGAAGGGTATGAAGATATAGATAGAAGAATTCCTGCAATTCATCGTGCGCAAAAATATCTAAATTGGCAGCCTGACATTGATTTGATGACAGGGTTAAAAAAAACAGTTAAAGCGTATCTGGTCTGATTCGTCTTGGATGAAATATAAATATTCTTTGTTTTAATTTGGTGGATTACGGCGCAAAAAACGCGTCTAATCCACCCTACATTCTACATTTCGTGAGGTTCAAGTTTAATTTGAGACCCGCTGGATCTGTGCGCCTAATTGCGATAATTTTTCTTCAATACATTCATAACCGCGATCAATATGGTAAATACGATCAATGCTAGTTTCACCTTGGGCTGCAAGTCCTGCTAAGACCAAACTTGCAGACGCACGTAAATCAGTTGCCATGGTTTGCGCGCCTTGTAAATTCGCAATACCGGTGCAAATAGCAGTATTTCCTTTTAGAGCAATATTAGCTCCCATGCGTAATAACTCTTGCAAGTGCATAAACCGATTTTCAAAAATGGTTTCAGTGATTGTGCCGATGCCTTCGGCAATTGTATTTAATGCCATAAATTGCGCTTGCATATCCGTTGGAAAGGCAGGGTAGGGTGCAGTGCTGATATTCACTGCGCGTGGACGATTGCCTTTCATGTCAAGTGAAATCCAGTCTAAACCTGTTTCAATATGCGCTCCAGTTTCAGATAGTTTTAACAACACAGATTCTAAAATATCTGGACGGGTATTTTTTATTTTTATTTTCCCACGGGTCATAGCCGCTGCAACTAAATAAGTACCTGTTTCAATGCGGTCTGGCAGCACATGATATTCGCCTTCCGTTAATTCATCCACACCATCAATAATGATAGTTGATGTGCCAGCACCACTAATTTTTGCGCCTAATGTATTTAAAAAATTAGCGAGATCTTCTACTTCAGGTTCGCGCGCTGCGTTATGGATAATCGTTTGTCCTTTGGCTAAGACTGCGGCCATCATAATATTTTCAGTGCCAGTCACTGTGACAATATCCATCACAATCACCGCACCTTTTAAGCGGCCTTTTACTTTTGCTTTGATATAACCATTGGTTACTTCAATATGAGTACCCATTGCAATCATGCCTTTTAGATGCTGATCAACAGGACGTGTGCCGATTGCGCACCCTCCTGGCAGGGAAACATTGGCTGCACCAAACCGCCCGAGTAAAGGTCCTAAAACTAACACAGATGCACGCATTGTGCGTACAAGTTCATAAGGGGCTTCATAGGAATGAATTTTATTTGCATCCACTTCAATATTGGAGCGCTCATCTAACGTGATACGCGCGCCTAGTTGGCCTAATAAGCTCATAATTGTCATGACATCTTGTAAATGCGGAATATTGCAAATACGCACAGGCGCTGCTGTTAAAAGAGAAGCGGCTAAAATCGGTAATGCGGCATTTTTTGCCCCAGAAATGCGAATTTCACCATTTAAACTATTGTTGCCTTGAATGATTAATTTATCCATAAAATAAGGTGCTCGCTTTATTTTGAAGTGGGGGAATGCCATTGTTCTGGCGTGAATGTTTTGATAGAGATTGCATGGATTGTGCCATTTTGAATATGATCCCCTAACGCTGAATAGACTAATTGTTGTTGCTGCAAACGATTTTTACCAATAAAAACATCACTGATGACGGTTGCTCGGAAATGCCGGCCATCATTGCCTTCCACAACGACTTGCGATCCTGGCACGCCTGACTCAATTATTTTTTTAATTTCTGAAGGACCCATATTATCTTCTGTATTATCATCTCATCATAAACTATCATAAACTGGCTAAGAGTAACGCAAATAGATTATAAACGTCAATCTTAAAATAAATAACTTATAATAAAGCAGTAAAATAACTGGTATGATATTTTAATTTTTAAAATTTTTAAGTTATGACAGAACAACAAATAATGAATACATTTTTGCATATTAATCCAGCAACGGGCGTCTTAAGTCCGGGGCGTTTTTTCCCGACAACGCATTGTGACGATCGTCCAGCGAATATGTTGATCGATATGATTGTTATTCATGGAATTAGCTTGCCACCTGGAGAATTTGGTTCGTCTTATATTGAACAATTTTTTTGTGGCAGCTTGCCTATTGCCATGCATCCTTATTTTGCAACTATTGCGACATTAAAAGTTGCCCCGCATTTATTCATTGATCGTTTAGGTGTGATCACGCAGTTTGTCCCTTTTCATAAAAGAGCATGGCATGCGGGTTTGTCTTCTTTTAAAGAAAAAGAAAATTGCAATGATTTTTCAATTGGCATTGAATTGGAAGGAACAGATGATTTACCTTATGAAAGGATTCAGTATCAAGTATTAGCGCCATTAATCGCCTTATTGATGCGTACTTATCCTGCGATTATTTCTGAGCGCATTGTGGGGCACAGTGATATTGCACCGAATCGTAAAACAGATCCCGGTCCTTTTTTTGATTGGATGCATTTAAAAGACTTATTAAGTTATTTAAGTTATTAAGGATAAGCTGCTTATGATGTTTATTATTATTTTGATTGCATTATTAACAGAACGTTTTTTTGATTGGCAGCCTTTGCGTCACTGGCGTTGGTTTCAAATTTATTTGCACTGGTTTGAGCGAATTTTTAATAAATGGCCGCCGTTTTGTTTGTTTATTTTTGAAGTGTTACCTATTTTGCTTGTGGCAGGTTTTATTGTTCATCTTGCTTTAAGTTGGTTATATGGGCTTCCAGAATTGATTGTAGGTACGGTTATTTTACTTTATTGTTTGGGTCCTGCAAATTGGTGGGAAGAAGCTTATCGAACTATTCCTCAAAAAAATAATATAGAAGCATTGTTTATTGCGGTTAACCAACGTATTTTTGCGGTGATTTTTTGGTTTGTTTTGGCAGGGCCTGTAGGCGCTATTTTCTATCGATTAGTGAACCTGATCAGTGAAAAAACTGAACGGCCGGAGAGTAGCATTGCGACTGCGCTTAAAAAATGGCTGGATTGGCTGCCTATTCGAGTATTGGCTTTATTTTTTGCGTTAGCGGGTCATTTTACGGATGTGTTTGCGTGTATTAAAGAATATTTCTTATCAGGCGTAAATACCAATGATCAGTTTCTGAGTGCTTGTGGCATGAAAGCACTTGATTTAAATGAGCATGCGTTAAACGTGCAAGTGGTTTCTTTGGTTGATCGGGTGTTTATTATGGTATTAGTTTTATTGGCAATTATAGTATTGATTATGGGTTAAATGAAAAAAATAGTGATTAGTTTTTTCTTAGTTTTTGTATTAATCAATACGATTGCTTTAGCATGTGACTTAATTGATGATCGAGGGCAAAAAATAGTGCTGAGTAAGCCTGCTAAACGTGTGATTAGTTTAAGCCCTGATTTAACTGAAATGATTTTTACAATAGGTGGAGAAAAGCAATTAGTAGGCGTAGTTTCTCATAGTGATTATCCTGACGCTGCCAAAAAGCTGCCTATTATTGCCAATTTTAATTATCTTAATATAGAGGCTATTGTACAATTACATCCTGATTTAGTGATTGCGTGGCAACCTGAGCATTTTAATTTACTAAAAAAATTAGGGGTTCCTGTTTATTATGCTAATCCAAAAACTTTATTAGATATACCAAGAACCATGCGTGCTTTGGGTTGTTTATTGGGTCAAGAAAAAAATGCAAAAAAAGCAAGTGATATTTTTTTAAAAAAATATAGTGAGCTTAAGCAAAAATATGCAAAAAATCCGCCGAAAACAGTTTTTTTCCAAATATGGTCTTACCCATTGATGACGATTTCAAACAAGAGTTGGATTAATGATGCATTAAAAATCTGTGGTGGCAAAAATATTTTTGCCGATTTACCAGGTGTTGCGCCTATTGTTAATATTGAAGCGGTTATTGCGCAAAATCCAGATGTCATCCTGGGTACGACTGACCATCAATGGCAACAAAAATGGCAATCCTGGCCTGAATTAACAGCTGTTAAAAATAATGCATTATTTTCAATTGATCCTGATTTAATTGAACGAGCAAGCCCTAGGATATTATTGGGTATCCAGGGTATTTGTCGGGATTTACAGTTTTCAGATAAGGGATAAGGGGTCAAGTCTGGATAATTGATATATCACAAGGATAAGGGGTCAAGTCTGGATAATTGATATATCACTATCCCAAAAAAACATTTGATGGTGGAAATGTCAATTATCCAGACTTGACCCCTTATCCTTATTTTCTCAACCCTTTAGGCTTCTCCTTCAGCGTGCCTGTTGCATCAAAAATTTTATTAAATGCTTTTTGACCTTTTGTGTCTCTAAGAAAGGTTAATGTAAAGAATCCTTTCACGCCTTTAACAGCATGATCTGACATATAGCGTCTTGCTTCTTTAATAATCTCGGGTAACTTGCTGTTGTTGTGACTTTTTTCTTCTTGCAACTGTGCTTGCAGCTTTATTAGATTATCCTTTTTTGATTGTAGTAGATCTGTTCGTGCTATCTGTGTTTCAATGTAGGAAATTAATTCCTTCTTTTCTTTAGTATACTTAGCCTCGCGTTCTATCTCGCGTTCTACTTGATTAATAATCTCGGGTAACTTGCTGTTGTTGTGACTTTTTTCCTGTCTCAGCTGTGATTGCAGCTTGATTAGCTCCTTTTTATCTAATTCTAGTATATCTGTTCGTGTTATCTGTGTTTCAATGCAGGCAACTAATTCCTTCTTTTTATTAACATACTTAGCCTCGCGCAGAAGTAGGTTTTCTATTTTTTCAAAATTGACTGCTGTTGAAGGATTATATGGGAATGTAGACCAATAATTTTGCAGACACTTTAATGCAGTGTAAGTGTAATCAGAATCAGAGCAATTACTTACTGTTCGATTTACATCAGCTCCAGCGTATATTAATGATTCCACCATGGATGCGTTCAGAGCACTGGCAGCAATAGTTAATAAAGGAACAGAACCCCTAAGGCCTGATAGGATATTTGGATCAGCTCCTTGATCTAGTAACGTTGCAACCTCTACAGAGTTATTTTTTACAACGGCACATTTTAACGCCTCATTCAATTTTTTTTGCTTATCCGTAAGAGTATCCTCTAATGTTGGTGCTGATGGAAGAGGAGAAGTAGGTGGAGTTTCTAAGGGAATAGGCTGACGATTCTCAAGCAATGTCAATGCTGCTAATGATCCTGGCCGTAGCAGTTTCTGAGCTGGAGCATCTCTTTGTCTTTGAGCAGTAGGGTCATCTGTATTGATTATGATTCTTGTTGAGGTTTTCACTTTAATATTCTCCTTAGAGGTTAGTGTTGTGATCAATATTAATGCATTAACCTTAAGAAAGACTTAAATTTGCCGATATTTTTTGGTGTCCCCAGGGAAATCGGGTTCAAATAGAAAGAGAAAGAGGGTCAAGTCTGGATAATTGATATATCACTATCCCAAAAAAACATTTGATGAAAATATCAATTATCCAGACTTGACCCCTTATTTTCCCTTATTTTCAATATATCAGCTATGGCCAGACCCTGCAAATAGCTCTTTTCGCTTTGGTCTAAATTAAGGTAGAATAGCGCACAATAAAAAAGCCTAGGAAAAGATAGCATGATAGATGATATTGATCCCACTGAAACGCAAGAATGGCTTGAAGCGCTTGCTTCTGTTATTGAAAATGAAGGAAAAGCGCGTGCTAAGTTTATTATTGAACAATTATTAAAAAATGCATCCGAACAAGGATTGCCAGTTAAGCAAGCTGAATTATCAACAGCTTATTGCAATACGATTCCTGTTGATCAACAACCCCCTTATCCAGGTGATATTGATCTTGAAAGCAAAATTGAGGCGCTCAATCGTTGGAATGCCATCACCATGGTGTTGCGGGCGAAGAAAAAAGTCGGTGGCGTGGGTGGGCATTTGTCTTCTTATGCTTCAATTGCAACTTTGTATGAAGTGGGTTTAAATCATTTTTTTCGAGGAACTGCTGCTGATCAATTGGGCGATTTAGTTTATTTTCAAGGTCATTCCGCAGAAGGTAATTATGCGCGTGCATTTTTAGAAGGTCGATTAACAGCAGACGATCTCGATCATTTTCGTCAAGAAGTGGGACGGACGGGCTTATCTTCTTATCCTCATCCTTGGTTAATGCCTGAGTTTTGGCAATTTGCGACTGTTTCATTAGGGCTAGGTGCGCTGCAAGCGATTTATCAAGCGCGCTTTATGAAATATTTAGAAAGTCGACATTTTCTTGCCGAAAATGATCGTAAAGTATGGGTATTCTGCGGTGATGGTGAAATGGATGAACCTGAATCAATTGCAGGACTCACTTTTGCTGCTCGTGAGAGATTAGATAATCTTATCTATGTGGTCAATTGTAATTTGCAGCGTTTAGATGGCTTGGTTCGCAGCAATGGCAAAATTATTCAAGAATTAGAATCTTTATTCCGTGGCGCAGGTTGGAATGTGATTAAAGTCCTGTGGGATTCTCACTGGGATGCTTTATTTGCTAAAGATACTAAAGGATTATTATTAAAAAGATTAAACGAGTGCGTGGATGGCGAATTACAAACAGCTTATGTAGCAGGCGCTGCCTATTTGCGAGAATTTTTATGTAATGGATCAGATGAGCTGCAAGATTTATTAAAAAATATGTCTGATCAAGAATTAGAACAACTCAATCGCGGTGGTCATGATCGCCTGAAAGTCTATGCAGCCTATGCTAAAGCCGTTGAACATCGCGAGCAACCTACTGTTATTTTAGCGCAAACCGTTAAAGGGTATGGTTTAGGAAAAACAGGTGCCGAAGGTCGCAATATTGCGCATAATCAACTAGACATGAAAAATGAAGAGTTAAATGTTTTTTGTGATCGTTTTCAATTAACATTTGCCGACTCAGATGTGAATGAACTTGCCTTTTACGCACCACCCAAAGACAGTCCTGAAATAAAATATCTGCAAGAAAGACGCGCCATTCTTAAAGGCTATGTGCCTGAACGATTGCCTTTTAGTCAGCCCTTATCGATCCCCCCGCTTGATCATTTTGATATGATATTAAAAGGCACGGGCGATCGCACGATGTCAACGACGATGGTGTTAGGTCGTATTTTTAATGTCTTATTAAAAGATAAAGAATTAGGCAAACGTATCGTGCCTATTTTTTCTGATGAAGTGCGTACGTTTGGTTTGGAGGCGTTATTCCGCCAAATTGGTATTTATTCCCATGCCGGCCAGCTGTATGTTCCAGAAGATAAAGAGCAGTTGATGTATTACCGTGAGTCGGTCGATGGCCAAGTCTTAGAAGAAGGCATTACTGAGGCGGGCAGTATGGCCTCTTGGATTGCAGCGGCGACAGCTTATTCTACGCATCATATTCCGATGGTACCGTTTTTTACTTTTTATTCGATGTTTGGTTTTCAGCGCATAGGGGATTTTATTTGGGCAGCAGCTGACATGCGTGCACGCGGATTTTTAATTGGTGCGACCGCAGGGCGAACGACTCTAGAGGGCGAAGGATTACAGCATCAAGATGGGCAAAGTTTATTGGTCGCATCAACCGTGCCTTCCTGTCGTGCTTATGATCCGACATTTGGTTATGAAATGGCGGTGATTGTGCAGCAGGGTTTAACAGAGATGTTGAAAGATGAAAAAGATGTTTTTTATTATATCACTGCGATGAATGAAAAATATACCCAACCTGCTATGCCAGAAGGTGTTGAAGAAGGCATTATCAAAGGCATGTATTTATTCCAAGCAGCGCCAACAGCTAAAATAAAAGTGCAATTATTAGGCAGTGGGGCGATTTTACGTGAAGTCATTGCGGCAGCAGAATTATTACAAACAGACTTTGAGATAGCAGCGGATGTGTGGAGTGTGACAAGTTTTACAGAATTACGCCGAGAAGCATTAGCCTTAGAAAGAGCAGCATTATTTGCCCCAGAGAAAAAACCAAAAATTAGTTATTTACACACGATGTTAAAAGATCGAGTAGGTCCTATCATTGCTGCAACTGATTATGTACGGGCTTACGCTGATTTAATTCGACCTTTTATTTCTACAGGGTCATCCTATACTGTTCTGGGAACAGATGGTTACGGTCGTAGTGATTCTCGCGAACGATTACGAGATTTTTTTGAAGTGGATCGTTATCATATTGTAATAGCTGCGCTCTATGCGTTAGCAAAAGAAAAAACGATTGCAGCGTCAATAGTGACGAGTGCATTAAAAAAATATAAGATTGACCCTAACAAACCTAATCCTGCGACAGTTTAAGGGAGAATAACTTTGACCCAAAATATCACGGTACCTGATTTAGGCGGCGCAACTGATGTTGATGTGATTGAAGTATTAGTAAAAGTAGGTGATAGCGTAAAAATAGACACACCACTTGCGACATTAGAATCAGATAAAGCGACCATGGATTTACCTTCTTCAGCAGAAGGTATTATCAAAGAATTAAAAATCAAAACAGGTGATAAAGTATCACAAGGCACAATTGTTGCAGTGGTTGAATCAGCAAAAGCCAGTCACAAAAAAACAGCTGCAATATCCGAACCTGCCACAGAAAAAAAGCCATCTGTTAAAAAAGAAGAAGAATCTCCTATTCCTGATGAGCCTAAAAATGGCACGGTGATTCCAGCGGGTCACAATGCAGATGTGCATGCAGGTCCTGCGGTTAGAAAATTAGCCCGTGAATTTGGGGTAAATCTGATGGAAGTGAAATCATCAGGCCCTAAAGATCGTATTGTTATTGCTGATGTGCAAACGTATGTTAAAGCAAAACTCTCACAGGTTGCTGTGAGTCATAATGCATTACCAGCGCCACCCATAGTAGATTTCAGCAAGTTTGGCACAGTTGAGGTGCAACCCCTTTCTCGCATTAAAAAATTATCGGGTAAAAATCTACATCGAAATTGGTTGCTCGTGCCGCACGTGACCCAATTTGGTGAAGCAGATATTACTGAGCTTGAAGATTTTCGCACGCTGCAAAAAACTATTTTTGAAAAACAAGGCATTAAGTTAACGCCGTTAGTTTTTATTTTAAAAGCGGTGGCGTCTGCTTTAAGAACTTTTCCGACTTTTAATGCATCCCTTGATGCGACAGGGGATAATCTTATTTTAAAAAAATATATTCATATTGGTGTTGCGGTGGATACACCTGATGGTTTAGTGGTTCCAGTGATTCGTCATGTGGATCAAAAAGGCATGGCAGAGCTTGCCAAAGAATTAAGTATTTTAAGCGATAAAGCACGCAAAAAACAGTTAATGCCAAATGATATGCAAGGTGGTACTTTTTCAATTTCAAGTTTAGGCGGAATAGGCGGAACGGCATTTACGCCGATTGTGAATGTGCCAGAGGTTGCAATTTTAGGCATATCAAAATCATCTATTAAACCCATTTATCAAAATAATGCATTTCAACCGCGACTCATGTTGCCTTTATCGCTTTCTTATGATCACCGAGTGATTGATGGGGCAGAGGGTGCAAGATTTATTGCATTTTTATCGACAGTTCTAAGCGATATTCGGCATTTATTGTTATAAATATTGTTATAAATATATTGTTATAAAAAGATAGGAAAACATAAAAATGAGTACTGATTTACAAACTGAAGTAGTGGTAATAGGTAGCGGCCCTGGGGGTTATACAGCCGCTTTTCGCGCAGCCGATTTAGGAAAAAAAGTGATTCTTGTGGAACGTTATTCTAATATTGGTGGTGTTTGCTTAAATGTTGGCTGCATTCCATCGAAGGCATTACTTCATGCAGCCAAAGTAATTGATGAAGCACATGAGATAAATCAATGCGGCATTGAATTTGCATCTCCTAAAATTGATACTAAAAAATTAGTTGATTGGAAAAATAAAGTGGTTAATCGTTTAACCGGTGGCTTAAAAACCCTCGCAAAACAACGTAAAGTTGAGATAGTGCAAGGCGTTGCTAATTTTATCAATGATCATCAGCTAAGTATTGAAACAACAGAAGGCAAAAAAACCATTCAATTTGAGAAAGCCATTATTGCTGTTGGTTCACGCCCAGTTAAATTACCTTTTTTACCAGATGATCCACGCATTATTGACTCAACAGGTGCTTTAGAACTTGAAGACACGAAAGGTAAATTATTAGTAATTGGTGGCGGTATTATAGGCCTTGAGATGGCAACGGTTTACGATGCATTAGGTGCTGACATTACGATTGTTGAATTAATGGATCAAATTATTCCTGGATGTGATAAAGACATTGTGATGCCGCTTTATAAGCGCATTCAAAAGCGTTACAAAAATATTTTATTAAAAACTAAAGTGACAAAAGTGGAAGCAAAAAAAGACGGTCTGTGGGTTACATTTGAAGGAGAAAATGCACCTGACAAACCTGAACGTTTTGACCGTATTTTATGTGCGGTGGGTCGCAGACCCAATGGGGATCAAATCTCTGCTGATAAAGCGGGCGTTAAAGTAGATGAGCGTGGTTTCATTGCGGTAGATAAGCAACTCAAAACTAATATTCCACATATTTTTGCGATTGGCGATGTCTGTGGTAACCCAATGTTAGCCCACAAAGCCATCCCAGAAGGCCGGATTGCGGCCGAAGTGATTGCAGGCAGAAAACATTATTTCGACCCGCGTTGTATTCCGAGTGTGGCTTATACTGACCCAGAAGTCGCATGGACTGGAATGACCGAAAATGAAGCAAAAGCCAAAGGCATTGCTTATGGTAAGGGTGTCTTTCCTTGGGCGGCTAGTGGTCGGGCGTTAAGTATTGGTCGGGATGAAGGTTTAACTAAGTTATTGATTGATGAAAAAACCCACCGTGTCCTAGGGGGGGCAGCTGTTGGTCCCAATGCCGGTGAATTAATGGCGTCTATCGGGCTTGCAATTGAGATGGGTTGTGATGTTGAAGATATTTCTCTAACGATTCATCCACATCCCACTTTATCTGAAACCATACCGTTGGCCGCTGAAGTGTTTGAAGGCACGATTACGGATCTTTATTTGCCGAAGAGGAAAGAGGATAAAAAGAGTTGATATCATATGCCTATTGAAATTGATGTTAATGAAAAAGGATTAATTATCCAGCCGGTCGCCGTTCAGTCGAAGAAACAGCTTATTTTTAGTGAAGCGCAATTATTAAAAGGTTTAACAGCAAAAAAAGCACATGCAGATGAATTAGCAAGAATTTTACACGAAACTGTCATTTATTGACAGTTTCGTGTAAATATTTAACGTCAATATTACGCAAGGAAATCTTAATTCACTGAAATATAATAAAATTTTGTCATTTCCGCGCAGGCTAACGATCATTTATACACTTCATTTAATATTGCCTTAATATTTACCTGGTAAGCTATTAGCAATTGAATATCACCACGAATTTTGAAAAAACGAGGTACTAGTATGTCGTCATCTAGAAAAAGAAGTGATTTATATTGGAGAAAAACCCAATTGTCTATAGCAAATATAGTAGAAGGTGGGAGAAATGCTGGGATTTCTGTTCTTGATCAAATAGCAATAGAGGATAAGTGTTCTTCTGTTTCTCATTTAAGTTCTGATAAGGAATGTGTAGAAAAATACTTCATAAATACGGATGAAAATTCGAATCAGTCGATAATTCCACAGCTTGAAAGATTTTTTAGGAGCAGACGTCTGTGCGATATAGCGACTAGCCCTTTTCTGCTGGGTGAAGTTATTTTAAAATATGCCGGAGCGCCATTTACACATTGTTACAATTACTTCTGGGAACTTTTTAATAAATCTAGGGAGGAGGAGCAAAAACAAAAAACTGGCTGGACATCTGCCTCAGTAGGAAGTGCAATAGGAATAGGTCTATTCTTTATTCTCAACGCAGTAATAGCGCAACCCTTGTTTTATTTAGGTAATGTATTAGCTCATGCAAGACATTTTACTGATGGAGTCCTAAATTTAATTTATTGCATGGTTACTGCGAATAAGAAGAAAGCGGCAACTTGTCTGGAGGTTATCGGCAAGAGTTTTCTTAATTTAGTGGTCGATTTTGCCGTAGGTTTAGTGTGTTATGGATTGGCGGCGGTATGTAGTGTTGTTCCATTTCTTCAGCCAGCGGTTCCTGTGTTCACAAGTCTAGCAACACCTCTTCATGGTTCTTTTGTAAATATAATAGTTAACTTTTTTACCCAACCTACGAAGAATATTGTAAAATTAGTGGGTTCTAAAAGTCTAAGTAGTGGTGTTGGGCAGAGTTCTGCAACTGTAGTAATGCAAAGTTTGGGTTGTACTTTAACTAATTGCTTAAATTCTCAGCTTACTACGGGAGTATTACGTGTTAAAGATGGCGAAGAAAGGAGCGTAAGTGTCTATGCTGAAGGAAGCAAGCTTCTTGATGATGCTGATACTCAGAGTGTAACGTCTCAGAATAATGTTGGAGGTTGGGCCTATAAAATGGAGTAATGAGTGATGGTGGATAAGTGATTATTCTGCCTCATGTCTCCCACAAGACCTCCTCGCCAGAGGTCTCTTGTGGGAGAATCCTTGCAATAATAAACAACAAATCCGACAATCGATTGATATACCGTAACATTTCTTCATTCAATTTTTCATCTTGATTTAATGTCACCAATCTTCGTTCCGCTCTTCGACAAATCGTCCGCGCTAAATGACAGGTCGCCGATTTTAAATTTCCCCCTGGTAAAATAAATTCTTTCAAAGGCGGTAACGTTGCATTCCATTCTTGAATTTTTTGTTCTATGCGTTCAATTTGTTTTTTCCCTATTATTATTCGATAAGGCGGGCAAAGTTCGCCGCCTAAATCAAATAAATCTTGCTGAATTTGTAAAAGAGTAGTCGTGATGTCTGAATTCTCTGGTTTATAGGCGATCACTAAGCCAATTGCGCTATTTAATTCATCAAGTGATCCTAACGCTTCAATACGCGGATGATCCTTGAGCAGCGTTTTTTTATCCCCTAAATGCGTCGTTCCATAGTCTCCTTTACGCGTGACAATTTTAGAAAGTCGATAGCCCATTGCAACCTCTTCTAGTATAATTTCTAGTATAATTTTTCATGATTGCTTGAGAGTTTACGTTTATGCTACGTCAGGTGCAAGAAACAGATAACCTACAACTGGTGATCATTGAAGAAGCAGCTCAAGTCTCTCCTTGGTCATTGGAAGTGTTTGAACGCTGTTTTACCGCAGGCAGTCTGGGTTGGGTGATCGAATATGATCAGCAAGTGGTCGGATTTGTGATTATTTTAATTCAAGTCGGAGAGGGGCATATTTTAAATTTATGTGTTCATCCACATTATCAACATCAAGGCTTTGGTGAGAAGCTTTTGAAAAAAGTCTTCCAAGTAGCCGAACAACAAAAAGCAACTATTATCTATTTAGAAGTCAGAATCACTAATCATCGCGCTATTCGGTTATATAAAAAATTAGGATTTCAACTGATTAGTTCGCGAAAAAATTATTATACAACGAGCGATGGCCATAAAGAAGATGCTTTAATATTTGCGCAAGCAATGAAAGCAGAGTAAAATCAGCTGTTTTTAGACTTCCTAATTTATGTCGCCTATCACTCAAGCACTCAAAAAACGCCGCACGTTTGCTATTATTTCGCATCCTGATGCCGGCAAAACAACCCTCACCGAAAAATTATTATTATTTGGCGGTGCGATTCAATTAGCTGGTACGGTCAAAGGCCGTAAATCTTCTCGGCATGCGACATCAGATTGGATGGAACTTGAAAAGCAACGGGGTATTTCTGTCACGACTTCTGTGATGCAATTTCCTTATCAATCTTATATTATGAATTTATTAGATACTCCGGGACATGCGGATTTTTCTGAAGATACCTATCGGACTTTAACCGCAGTGGATGCAGCGCTGATGGTGATTGATGCGGCGAAAGGGGTTGAGGATCGTACGATTAAGTTACTTGAAGTCTGCCGATTACGCAATACGCCTATTATTACTTTTATTAATAAAATGGATCGTGACAGTCGTGATGCAATTGAGTTATTAGATGAAATTGAAACGATTTTAAAAATACGTTGCGCACCGATTACATGGCCAATTGGTATGGGACGAGATTTTAAAGGGGTTTATCATTTATCTGAAGATGCCGTTTACTTATATGAACCGGGTAAAAATGCGGTGTTGCAACAAGGCACGCAAATTGTCGGATTAGATAATCCTAAGCTTGATAGTCTCTTGCAAGATTTATCCAGCGAATTACGACAAAATATTGAATTAGTAAAAGGCGCCAGTCATGAATTTAATCAAACTGCTTTTTTAAGAGGGGAATTAACGCCAGTTTTTTTTGGTTCGGCTTTAAATAATTTTGGTGTGCGGGAATTGTTAGAGGCTTTTGCAAATTACGCGCCAGAGCCGCAACCTCGTGAAACTAAAACACGCATTGTGGAACCAGAAGAAGAAAAATTCTCTGGATTTGTTTTTAAGATTCAGGCCAATATGGATCCCGGTCATCGTGATCGCATTGCTTTTTTACGTGTTTGTTCTGGTAAATATGTACAAGGTATGAAAATGTTTCAAGTGGGTTTAAATCGAGAAGTTAAAATTGGTCAAGCATTAACTTTTATGGCTGCTGATCGCGAGCAAGTGAGCGAGGCGTATCCTGGGGATATTATTGGTCTTTATAATCATGGCACGATTCAAATTGGTGATACTTTTACGGAAGGAGAATCTTTAAAATTTACTGGGATTCCTTATTTTGCGCCAGAATTATTTCGCCTAGTCCGTTTAAAAGACCCGTTAAAATTAAAAGCGTTACAAAAAGGTTTGCAACAATTATCAGAAGAAGGTGCCACCCAATTATTTCGCCCGCTCAATAGTAATCAGCTGATTTTAGGCGCTGTTGGGATGTTACAATTTGATGTCGTTGCCTATAGATTAAAGCATGAATACAATGTTGATTGCGTTTATGAAAGTGTTTCAGTAGTCGCCGCCCGCTGGATAGTTTGTGCTGATGCAAAAAAATTAGCAGAATTCAAAGTTAAAGCTTTTGATCAATTAGCATTAGACGGCAGTGAGCATTTAACCTATTTAGCGCCGAGTCGAGTGAACTTAAATTTAATGATGGAAC
>JABDDD010000013.1 GCA_013287765.1 Gammaproteobacteria bacterium
TTGGAAATCTTGTAATTCACTCTTTAATTTTTCTATTTTATAGGCTCGACAAGCTTGTACCATAGTCGGATCGACAGTCACTGTTGATACTGTTTGACCTAATAGAACAGGCTTCATACAATCATGCCAAAATTGTTTTCCAGGGGTTGTCGTCCGTGAAAAACCAGCTGCTAAACAACTTTTCACAATAGTAACACAAGGATTATTTGCTGAGTCATCTGTGGCTGAAGTCATCATCGTATCATCTGCCATCACTTGCTGAGCACAAATAATAGCTGATAATAGAAGAATAGTTTTAATTTTACGCATTTTAGAGTCCTCCTAGTAGGATTACTTCTCTATTTTAATCCATTCCCTCAAAAATAAGTGATTAAACTTCTGAAAATGATTAATATTTGTTTAGTTACGATGATGTTGTATATATTTTAATTTCAAGCCATTTCAGATTGTATTTTAGTCGAGAATAATCTGCCGCCCAATAAGTTAATACATAATCCGGCAATGACTAAAAAACCAGCCATTAATTTCCAAAGGAAAAAAGGTTCATGCAAGAAAACGACTGAGCCTAATATACCAACAATGGGAACTAATAAGTTAAATGGGACTACCATACTGACCGGATAACGACTAAGCAACCAATTCCAAACGCCATATCCCACCCATGTGGAGGCATAAACTATATACATGACTGAACTGACGCCGGTCCAGGTTAAATGCTGATAACTACTTATAAGGCTATGCGTGCCTTCAAGGAAAAAAGCAAGTAAAAGCATCGGAAAGGATGCAAAAAAGCTACCCCAGACAACTAAAGCAATCATATTCACATGACTTATTTTTTTAGTAATTAAGTTACCCAATCCCCATGCAGCGGATGCTGCGAGGATAAATAAAAATCCCCCTAATGAGATAGTCTTATCAAAGTGTAGCGCAACTAATCCAATGCCAGTAAAAGAAATAAGTGCACCTATTAGCTGCCAAATATAAGGTATTTCTCCCAAAAAAATAGCAGCAAAAAACATACTGAAAAATATTTGAACTTGAGTGAGTAACGATGCCATCCCGGGTGTCATTCCTGCCTGCATGCCCATAAACAGCATGGAAAACTGCAAAGCAAACATAACGCATCCATATAGTGCGATTATTTTAAAGGGAGCTGCGGGTTTTTTTATGAAAAAAATAGCAGGAAAACTGGCTAAAATAAATCGTATAGCGCAAAGAAATAATGGTGAGATTTCTTCAAGACTGATCTTAATAAACAGAAAATTAAGCCCCCAAACAACGACAACTAATAGAGCCAATAATAAATGGGCGAAAGGCATATCAAGCATCTCTCTTTTGAAATTTAAAAATTGGCTAATATTAGCATAAAAATATAAATACAGATAATTTTTTTATCTATTATCTTGATTAGACCAAACTTCTTCTGACTCTTTTTTAAAAAGCCTATTTTATATCATCGCCTATATTACAGCTTTGATCGCATCGACTACTCTAAAAATAATGGACTCATCCATATCAACAAATAAAGGTAAACGAAGCAATCGTTCGGATAATGATTCTGTTTCAGCTAAAATACCCTGAAATTTACCGTATTTTTTCCCAGCCGGAGAATTGTGTAATGGGACATAATGAGCAACAGAAGAAATACCCCGTGTTTTAAGCATATTTAATAATTGCATACGTTTTTCAGCATGAGGCAGTAAAATATAATACATATGCCCATTGTGTTCGCAACCTTCTGGAATAATGGGACGGCGGATCAAATCGGCTGTTTCTAAATCTGCAAATGCAGCATGATACATATCCCAAAGTTTTAATCGTCGCGCAGTAATGGATTCTGCTTGTTCTAGTTGTGCTAGTAGGAAGGCTGCAATTAATTCACTGGGTAAAAAAGAAGAACCGACATGTTGCCAAGTATATTGATCTATCTGTTGACGACGTGAATGGCTACGATCTGTGCCTTTTTCACGAATAATTTCTGCTAATTCATTATATGTTTCATGATTTATTAATAATGCCCCACCCTCACCTGAAATAATATTTTTTGTATCATGAAAACTGTAAGTGCCAAAATGTCCTAATGTTCCTAAAAATTGGTTTTTATATTTAGCCATGACGCCTTGTGCCGCATCTTCGATAACATATAAATGATGTTTTTTGGCAATTTGTAAAATAGTATCCATTTCGCAGGCAACACCTGCATAATGAACAGGAACGATAGCTTTTGTTTTAGCAGTAATTGCGCTTTCAATTTTCGTTTCATCTAAATTTAAAGTATCATTGCGAATATCAACAAAATGCGGGACACCGCCTCTTAACACGAATGCATTTGCAGTGGATACAAATGTATAAGATGGCATGATGATTTCATCTCCTGGTTGAATATCCAAGAGTAAAGCAGTCATTTCTAATGCTGCTGTGCAAGAATGTGTTAATAATGCTTTTTGACAATTAAATAATTTTTGCATCAACGCATGACATTGCTGGGTGAAAGTACCATCGCCATGTAATGTCGTTGCTTTTGAAATATAATCATATTCTTTACCGGTAAGATGAATTTTAACAAATGGAATGCTAATCATGTAGTATCCTTTAAAGTTATAACTATTATTTAAGTCCTTCTTCTTTTTGTTGACGAATTTCAGCAAAAATCCCTAAGCAGAAAATAATCATTACAAAAAGAGGTAATGCAAGGCTTACAAATGGATTAGGTGAATGTAACCCGATTATTTTAAAAATAAAATTTTGTACCAATAGAGTAATTGTACTTGCGATCAATATAAAAATAATACAAGCAATCCAGTACCAAAGTGCAGATTTATCTTTTAAAAATAAACTGGGATTTTTGAATGATTTTGGTAAATCTTGTATTAACCACATCACCGCTGATCTTCGCAAATGAGGCTTTTCAAATAAATCCATTAATACATAATAACCATCTAAATCTTGTAAGGGACTTAGCATACGAAATGCTGAAATATAAGTATATAACGCAAACAACCACAAAAAACATTGGATATAAGTATTAGAAATAACAAAAATGAGTAAAGCAGATATCCCGGCGGTTAAAAAATCAGTAAAAATACCTGCCAAATTAACAAAAATACGTGGCCCACGCGCTCCTAGCCACATATCTGAGGTATCCGTAAATGCAACCGGACCTAACCAATACCATCCTACCCCCATATAATGCACCTCAAAGCCATATGATTTAGTTGCTAATGCATGACCTAATTCATGTAGTACCACTGATAGCAGCATAAAAGGAAATATTAAAATAATCATTAGCAAAGTATCATGTGTAGATTTAAATGAATGTAATACTTTAGGCGTTGCAAAACCAAATGCAATTAATCCTAAGAAAACTAGCAGGAAAAAAATGATTTTGCCTAAACGCGTAAAAAATAAATAAGCAAATTTATTATAAAAAGGCGTTAGCCAGGTTTCTGTATCACCTATTGCGATTTTTGCTTCTAAGATACGTTTAGCTTTCATCATACATTTAACCCAAAAAGATTGTTTTTCATCTTTGGATTGTTGTGTTACTTCTACATTTTCAATAAATCCATTTTTAGCTAATTTATAAAGTAATGCGGCAACAATATTAGGCGCAAATAAATTAAATTGATCGGCTAAATGCATGGTAATTTCTTGCATGGTTTTTTGACCATCCAATTGTTGCCAAATGAACCAGCCTTCGGTTGATAATTTAAAATATTGTCCAGTGAGTCTGTTTTTGAGAATGACAGTTTTTTGCCCATCAGCAGTCACGCGATGATGATGGGTAATGCTTGAATTTTGTATGGGGCGACTACGGTCAATCATTAAAGTCATAAACATAGCTGCAATATTATCATCCGTTTCAAGTAATTCAGTTAGATAAATATGCTTTAACTCTAATAACTGACAGTCGGATTGAGCTTTAGCCGTTGCATTGCGGGTCATATGTGTAATTAAAGTGGCTTCTCCAAATAAGGTAGGTGATTTTAAAATGGCTAACTGATGGGTTCCATCTGCAGTTTGCGTCAGGATTTCAACTTCACCTTTACGTATTAAATAGGATCGATCGCCTATGTCTCCTTCTTTGAAAATAATTTTATTTTTTTTAACAGAAATTTCTTCAATTTTTTTTGCAAGCCATTTAAGACGTTCATGAGATAAGTAACTAAAAGGTAAAGATTGTTTAATCAATTGCATACGTAACATTTGTTCGGTTGCATTCATCATGTCAACTTGTAAGTTAGGATAGATTTTAAAAAAATCTTGAAGGGATTTTAGATTAAGATGAAGTAATAGCATATCAGACAGGGCAATAATATTTGCTGTACGCATCCCTGTTTTAGAGTAAAATCCTGTATCATTTAACCCAATTGCTTCGCCTTTTTGTAAAGTGGCAACGGGTATTTTTATTATTTTCTTTTTCTTAGTGATTTTTTTTATTTTAATAATATCGCGGCTCACTTCAGCCATACCTGTTGCAATAATAAAAATACTATCGACAACAGTATCTTGGGTGACAATAATGTCACCTTGAGTGTAACGTACTTCAGTCATTTGCAAGACAAGCGCTTCAGTTTGTTTAGCAGTAAAAGAATTAAAACACGGTAAACCAGCTAGTAATATTTTACGTTGTGATAAGCTAATTGTTTCTTCCGTTAAACATTGCATAACTGATGCTCCACTATCTTAATTTTATTATACTATGATACAATTATTTTTTGTTGAAAAATCAATAGGAAATGTGGACGATGAGTAATTTACAGGATGTTTTACAACTTTGGCAAAATGATTTAACTTTTCGGCTGCAATTTAAAAAAAATCCTGAAGAAGCGCTAAAAAAAGCACAAATTGAATTATCTGCTGCTGATCTTGATAAAGTTAAAAAAATGATAAAACATGCTGATTCAGGGGATGAAAATTTAGATGAACGTATTAGCAAATAATCATTCAGCTAATTGTATTCTGTCAATGGAAGTGTATATTACACTTATTTTATTTTATTTTAATTTAGTTTAATTGATTGAGAGAGTCATGAGACGTGAATCAATGGAGTTTGATGTTGCAATCGTTGGTGGGGGTCCTGCTGGATTAACAGCTGCGATTAGGCTTTTGCAATGTGATCCCAATTTGAATATTTGCATCTTAGAAAAAGGGGATGCAATCGGCGCACATATTTTATCAGGTGCTGTATTAGAACCCCGCGCTTTAAACGAATTAATCCCTAATTGGTTGGAAAAAAATGCGTTTTCTGCAACCAATGTACTGCAGGATCAATTTGTATTTTTAACAGAAAAAAAATCTTATCGTTTACCTACACCGCAGCCCATGCATAATCAAGGAAATTATATTATTAGTTTAGGGCAATTTTGCCAATTTCTTGCAGAAGAAGCAGAAAAATTAGGCGCAAATATTTTCCCTGGGTTTGCTGTGACTGAAGTTTTATATGATGAAAAAAATCAAGTCATTGGCGTTGCAACAGGTGATAAGGGTATTGATAGATTTGGCGTGCCCAAAGCAGGATTTCAGGCAGGTTTTAACTTGTATGCTAAACAAACTTTATTTGCTGAAGGATGTCGTGGTTCTCTTACTCAGACTTTATTTAAAAAATTTAATTTAACTCAAAATTGCAATCCGCAAACTTATGGATTAGGTCTTAAAGAATTATGGGAAATCCCGCAGGAGTACCATCAAGCAGGATCTGTCATGCATTCTATTGGCTGGCCGTTAGATAATAAAACTTATGGGGGTTCTTTTGTTTATCAATTTGATAATAATCAGTTGGCGATTGGTTTTGTTGTGGGACTGGATTATCAAAATCCTTATCTTAATCCCTATGAAGAATTTCAACGTTTTAAAACCCATCCAATTGTTCGCGCTTTACTGGAAAAGGGTAAACGTATTGCTTATGGCGCACGCGCTTTAAATGAAGGTGGTTATCAATCTATCCCTAAATTGACTTTTCCCGGTGGATTAATTATTGGCTGTGCGGCTGGTTTTTTAAATGTACCCAAAATTAAAGGCATTCATACTGCTATGAAATCTGGGATGATTGCAGCGGAAAGTATTTTTCAAGCGTTACAAGAACAGCACTCTCAATCTATAGAGTGTCATCGCTATTCTGAAGAAATAGCTAAAAGTTGGGTGATGCAAGAATTAAAAAAAGTTCGTAATATTCGTCCTGCTATGAATTGGGGACTTTGGCCGGGCTTAGTATATGCTGCAGTGGATACTTATATTTTACGAGGAAAAGCGCCCTGGACATTTAAAAATCATGCGGATCACTTACAATTAAAAAAAGCAGAGGATTCAATAAAAATAACTTATCCAAAACATGATAATACAATAACTTTTGATTTAATGAGTTCTGTTTTTTTAACAAATGCTATTCATGATGAGGATCAACCTTGTCATTTAAAATTAGCTGATCTAGCTATACCTGTTAATGTGAATTTAAAATATTATGCAGGCCCTGAGCAACGTTATTGTCCTGCAGGTGTATATGAATTTGTTGAAGATAAAGATCAAATATTTAAATTTCAAATGAACGCAGCAAATTGTATTCAGTGTAAAGCCTGTGATATTAAAGATCCTAAACAAAATATTACGTGGACCCCACCCGAAGGCGGATCGGGTCCACAATATTTTATCTTGTGATTTTTTTATTTAAGCAAAATGATTTTGCTTGGCAAGCGTCACTCGTTGGGCTTGTAAGCCACGAGTGGCAATATGGGTTAAAAAACGCACTTTATCACCTACCGATAATTTTTTAAATCGTGGAAAAGCAACGCTTGCAGCAGTAAAGTATCGTTCATCGCCATCTACCCCTTCGATAAAGCCATAACCTTCTTCTGGGAATAATCGAATGATTTCACCATGTGAGGCTTTATCATGATGTTTGACATGACCTCTTTTTCGCTGTGCATAGGATTCTAATTGTCTGGCTAATGCATGAAAGGCATCTCGAATGGCTATATAAACATCTTCATTTTTTTTATGAGTCACAACCAGTTCTTTGCCTGGGACAGATAGATCCACTTTTACGTTAAATAATTTCCCCTGATGTTTATGTTTTTGCGGCATTTCCACCACCACGCGGCAACTATTTATGTGTTGATGAAATTGAGTGAGTTTTTGGGCTTTTTCTTGAATGTGAGTTTCTAAAGCGTCGGAATTAGGAATATCACGAATAGTAATTTGAGCTAATTGCATAGTAACCTCCCCATTATTATGTTTATATTGGGGTACATCCTGTACCAATAACACAACACATTGAAATGATTCATTTACCTTATACTTATATTATAAGCATAGATTCTGTTTTTTTCATACTTTCTTATTAATAAATTTTTATTAAAATAAAAATATAATATTAATAATTATAATATTAACAATTAGTTAGCTATTTTCAAAATAACGGCTAACTTCTGCAACTGAAATATTTTCTAAATCATTTGGTTGCCAATTAGGGTTTTTATCTTTATCAATGACAACAGCTCGAATCCCTTCAAAAAAATCATGAGATTGTAAAAAATGCATCATCATGGATGATTCCATTTGCATGCAATCATCAAAATTAAGTAATTGACCTTGTTGCAAAGCTTTTAAAGTCACTTTTAGACTCATAGGCGATTTAGTTTGAATGACTTGACCGATCTTTTGCGCGAAAATATTTTCAGAGGTTGTCAGTGCTTTTATAATTTCTTCTATAGTATTTTTAGAAAAAATAGACTTAATTAAATCTTTCTGCAAAAATAATGGTGAAGAGGATATATTTTTTGTCGAAAATTTTTGAATAATGTCTGTTACATTTTTTTTATCAGGTAAGGGGGTATTCACTAGCGTTTGAATCAAATCAGTTTGGGCTTCAACTGGAATGATATAATCAATAAGACCTAGTTTTAAACAATCTTCGGAAGAAATTTTTTCGCCAGATAATCCTAAATAAAACCCAAAATAGTAAGGTACATGTGATAAAAAATAAGTTGCACCCACATCCGGGAAAAAACCAATGCCAGTTTCAGGCATGGCAAATTGAAAGTTTTCAGTTGCAACACGATGCGATCCATTAATAGAAATACCAGCACCCCCACCCATGGTTAGACCATTTAATAAAGCAATATAAGGTTTAGGATAATGAAAAATTTGGCGATTCACTTGATATTCATCTAAAAAAAATTGTGGTAAATCAGCTGCGTTTGCCATTTTTTTTTCATAAGCATAACGAATATCTCCTCCGGCAGAAAAAGCACGTCCTTTTGTTGCTAAGACTATGACTGCTTTAATAGATGATTGCGTTTGCCATTTTGTTAATTGCTGGTGCATTGCATTGAACATAGCGTGATTCAATGCATTTAATACCGAGGGGCGATTAAGAGTCATGAGACCTATATCACCATAACGACCTGAAAGTTCTGCAAAAAGAATATCAGAATGCTTTTCCATATTTTTTCCTAAAAATTTACTTTGCATTTATTTTATAACATTTTGATCTTATTAAATAATAATTTTTTCGCACGTCCTTTGTTTTGGGATAGAATAAAAAGAGGTAAGGACAGGGAAAAAGCTGCAAGGAGCGCTCCATAACAATTTTGTTAAGGAGTTCCCTCACATGAGGTTTATCATACAGTATCTACTTGTTTTAACTCTTTTATTTTTAACAAGCCCTATTATCAACGCAGCGTTATATGGCACCAAAATATGTGATAGTCGTGATCTTTATTGCTATAAAGTAAAACGCGGTGATACTTGGGATAAGTTATTTACTGATTCAAAAGTGCGAGATATTGTTATGCGAATTAATCGCATGAATACTCGCATACATCCTGGGATGATTATTGCAATACCTCATGACTTAAGTAATTTAAATTTATTAGAATGGTCGCCAATGAGTGCACAGATTAGTCCGCCTGGAAAAAAAATAATTATTGTTTCATTATCGAAGTTGGCTTTTGGTGCCTATACGGCAGGAGGGCAGCTCGTGCATTGGGGGCCTGTTTCAGGCGCAAGAGGTTATTGTCCTGATATTCATCGAGGGTGTCATACACCACAAGGAACTTTTGCTATTTATAATAAAGAAGGCTTCGGTTGTATTTCGACTAAATTTCCAGTTGGGCGTGGCGGTGCACCTATGCCTTATTGTATGTATTTTAAAGGCGGATTTGCATTACATGGTTCTTATGAAGTGCCTGGATACAATGCTAGTCATGGTTGTGTGCGTCTCTTTGTTGATGATGCGCAGTGGTTAAATCAAGATTTTACCGCAGGCGTACCCAATGTTCCTGTTATTATAGGAGGCGGTGCTTAAACACTTTCTATTCATGAAGTAATTGAAGATGAGTAGCAGTCATAGGCGCACGGCTTTTGACAGCTAGATATAAAATGACAAGACTGAATAGACCAATGACTAAAAAATCCCAACCAAAAGGAATGATGTTCTTCCCACCAAAGGATCCTAAATAAGAAATAATAGTTAATCCTACTAGATAAGGCATCACCCATAGTATCGATTTAAATCCTAAAGGCGTCATGGGTAGTTTTTTTCGAAAATAGGCAATTATAAAAAATAAAAAACCAATACTCATAGCAATCATTAGCTTATAGATTGTATCCCAACCAGTCCAATAGCTCATGAGATTACAAAAATAAAAAGCAAACAAACAAATCAATGTTGGAAAAGGTAAGCGAAATAATCTCTTTTCATTGGGTAATTCACGACGAAAACAAAGTAGTGCGATTGGGCCAATTGCATAGGAAATAACCATTCCAGAGACTAAAAAACTCACCATGGCTTGCCAACCAGAAAAAGGTAAAAACAGTAACATGCCAATGAAAAAATTAATGATAATAGCTGCCACTGGAAAATTTTGTTTATTTAAATAAGAAAGAAATTTTGGGACATATCCTATTTGGCTCATGGCGTATAGAATACGGGCAGTTGATGTGACATAAATCAAACCAGCGCCTGAGGGAGAAATAGTTGCATCGACATACAATAATTTCAAAAGCCAAATTAATCCTAATGTGGCTGCGAGTCCCGCAAAAGGTCCGACGTCTCCAACAAAATTTAAGTTTTGCCAACCTTGCGCTAAATGACTTGGAGAAATTGCGCCAATAAAAGCAATTTGCAATCCTAAATATAATAAAAGACAGCAAAGCACAGATCCCACAATCGCCAAAGGAATGGCAATGGCGGATCGCATAGCTTCTCCTGCCAGTTCAACGCCATGTTTAAAGCCAGTAAAAGCAAATGCAACACCACCTGATGCGACCGCGACTAAGATGGCATGCCATCCTTGTGGGGTGAAACTGGTTTTTAGATCTATAAAATTAACAGAATGAAAACTGACATATATTAAAGCAAGAATGGTTAAAAAAATAACAGCTACTTTGAAGAAAAAGATAAAAAAATTAAAACGAATTAATCCGTTAAAACTGACAACATTAATAATACAAAATAGTAACATTAATACAGTTGCCCATAGCAAACCCATACTGGTTAAAATAGGAATATCATTTTTAAGCTGAGTTAAAGAAGTAAAATAAGTTGAGGCATATTGTAAAACAGCTTGCACCTCAATGGGTGCCATTGTTAAAGCCGCTAACCAAGCAAGCCAAGTTAAAGTAAAGCTTGTGAAAATACCATGACTTAATTGAGGAATTTGTGCAGTGCCGCCTGCGATCGGTAATAAAACAGAAATTTCTGCAAAAGTAAGTGCAATGATTGCTGTGGCTGTTCCGCCGATGATCCAAGCAATGATGGCGCCAGACCCTGCTAGTTTTGCGGCATAGAGTGGTGCAAATAACCAAGCAGACCCTACCATGCCGTTGATGCTAATCATCAGTAGAGTGATCGGTGAAAATCTTCGGGTGAGTGCCATATTATTCTCTTTTAGACTTATCGTCGCGTTTCTTGAATTTAGTTTGCAAACAGTCTTGTGAATAGGTCGCTTCTTCTTTTGTAACAGTGCCTGCGGCATGGCCATCAAGATCTATACGCGTAGCCCCTTCAACCATACTTTTGTGATAGGCACTTGATCCTACATAATACGCAAGACTGTTTACCATACAAGCTTTATCGCCTATGACAATCTCTTCTTTTGTACTTAAGTATTTTACTAAATCTTGTTTAATCCCTATTTTTAAAGGTTTGGTGTCTTTCATTTCTTTAAAACAATTTGGATAATGTGCTTTTAGCAGTTCAACACCATATTGTGCGTGTTCCAGCCAGACGGGTTTTTTTTTTGCTGCTAAATGGGATTTATGTTCTTTATGTTCTTTATATTCTTTATATTCTTTATGTGTTTTATGCTCTTTATATTCTTTTTGTTTTTTTTCAGAAGGGTCGTTAGGTGATGCCGTTCCTAAAGATAAAGCCAGTAATTGTTCTTTTAAAGTTGGGTTACTCATGCAAAACTCCTACAGAAAACTGAAAATTAACAAATCTTAAAAAAATGTAAGTGATAAACTGTACTCTAAATACTTCTTTGGCTGAAATCAACAGAATCACGAGATAAAGTCTGGACTTTTCTAATAAAAAAATGTTAAATTCTAAAACTGTTAAAATTTAGTAACTAAGGAAACCAAATGCCACGCAAAAAAATGATCCATTCAAAGACGAGTAAATCATCTGTTGCCACAAATAAAATCAGCAAAAAAAAGGCTGATCTACCTTTGCAGGCTCAGTCATTAGAAAAAGATTTTAAAGAGATAGTATCACAGTTGTCTAGTCAATTTCGCAATGACCTTGCTTTATTAAAAGAAAAAGAAAAAACACTTGCGGCTACTATTAAAAAATTAAATTCTCAACATAAAGCTGCTAAGAAAGACTATTCAGCTTTATCTAAAGCAAAAAATAAAACCTCTGCTGCGGCAAAAAAACAACTAAAAGAATTGAAAAAAAATACTATTCAATTAACTAAAACTATCCATACGCTTGAAACTGAATTAGCTAAAGTAAAAAAACATAAAAAAATCTTATCTGTTAAATACGCTAATTTTGCTATTTTAAGCAAGAAAATTGCTAAATTTGATAAAATTTCAAAAGCAAAACCTACAAAATCTATAAAAAAAGCAAATGTACTAAAAAAACCTCAAAAAAAGACTGTTAAATCATCTAAAAAATCAGCTTTATCAATGCAGCAACAAACTTTACAACCTTTAATTGAGGATACCACTCAAGCTGCTTATACTTTTGAGACACCTGAGCTAGACTCGCAAATGGAAACCGAAGAAGCTAAATAATAACTTCCTCTATTTTTTAGGAGCAAGCAAAGTATGAATAAGTCAGATTTAATTGCAACTATTGCTGAGAATGCAGGTTTATCTGTACAGAAAGCTGAGAAAGCCTTGTCTGCAGCATTAGCTTCTATTCAACAAGCGTTAACTCAACATGATGATGTTTCTTTAGTAGGTTTTGGTCGGTTTGGTATAAAAAAACGAGCCGGCAGAACGGTTCGTAATCCTCAGACTGGCAAAGTGATGTCAATTGATCCCACGATTGTGCCTTTTTTTAAAGCAGGAAAAGGATTAAAAGAACAAGTAGATAATAACGAAGAATAATAGCAAGTTATATATATTAAAATTTATTGAGTGATTTTATACAATGCAGAAATGTTTCAAGTTTAGCAAACAAATAACATTCATTATGGAAATTTAAGGAAGGCCAACATGGAGTTAAATATGATTGAAACAATAGCTATATCAGAAAGTGTCGAAAGCACTACGTTAAGACAAGCCGTTAAAGATACATTGCGAAATTACTTTACCAATATTGGTAATGAGCAACCAGTTGATTTTTATGGCATATTGCTTGAGGAAATTGAACGCCCTTTATTGGAAGTTTTAATTAATCACACGCATTATAATCAAGTACGTATGGCGCAAATTTTAGGAATTTCTCGTGGAACGCTGAGAAAGAAGTTAAAGCAATATGGAATGTTAGATTAAATTTTGCAAATAATGCAATAGCGTTAACTTAATAAAAAACTGTCATTCCCGTGTAGGCGGGAATGGTGAGTTTTTTATTTTTTTCTATAATGACAACTATTACTATTCTTTAATATGAAAAATTTTACTGATATTCATTATTTAATTGCATTAGGACTGTCAGCAGATGATGCAGCTTTATTTGCGAAAAAGTTGAGTCAGTTGCCTTTGTTGTCACCTGATGTAACTTGGCATGAAATTTCAAAAAATATCTTAAAACCGAGTTTTCCTTTTCAATTGCATCTTGCTTTATTTTCAATGATTTTTCCTAACTGGAAAATACAACTAGATTCAGCTCCTGCGTTTATACCAGATGAAAAATTAATTCAAAAAACGCATCTTGCACAGTGGATGAATGAATTAAATTTTTCTGATTTTAATACATTCCATGCGTGGTCCGTAGAGCATTATGCTGAGTTTTGGCAGCGCATTATTCAAGTTTTAAAAATAGTTTTTAAAACACCCCCTAAAAAAATTGTGGATTTGCCGCAGGGTGTTTGGCATCCTCAATGGCTTCCAGGTGCCAAATTAAATATTGCTGATAGTTGTTTTACGGCTCCTTTGCATAATACAGCTTTGATTTATTTGGATCAAGATTTAAAGTTACAAAAAAAATCTTATGGTGAATTAAATAATTTAAGTAATCAAGTGGCAAACAGCTTAGTAAGTCAAGGATTTTTACCACAGGATGCGATTGCAATTTATATGCCTATGACAGTGTTTGCTGTTGCTATTTATTTAGGTATTATTAAAATGGGAGGCATTGTTGTATCAATTGCTGATAGTTTTTCTGCAGAAGAAATAGCTACGCGTTTACAGCTAGCGAATACCAAAGGAATTTTTACTCAAGATTATTTTGTACGAGATACTAAAAAAATATCACTCTATCAAAAAGTCATTGCAGCAAATGCACCAAAGGCTATCATATTGCCTTTTGCAGTAGTCATTGAAGATTCATTAAGAGCAAATGATTTGACTTGGGAGCAATTTTTAGAAAGAAAAACCGAGTTTTCATCAGTTGCTTTAAGTCCACAGGCTTATTGTAATATATTATTTTCATCAGGTACCACAGGTCATCCCAAAGCAATTCCTTGGGATCACACGACTCCTATTAAGGCTGCAAGCGATGGTTATTTCCACCAGGATATTTATGCAGAAGATGTTATTAGTTGGCCGACCAATTTAGGTTGGATGATGGGGCCATGGGTTATTTTTGCATCTTTTATCAATCATGCAACACTTGCGCTTTATGTAGATGTTCCAACGAATCATCGATTTGGTGAATTCATTCAAAATGCAGGCGTTACTATTTTAGGTGTTATTCCTGCCATAGTGGCTGAGTGGCGTTATCATCAGTGTATGCAAGGGCTTAATTGGCAAAAAATTCGTTTATTTAGTTCAACAGGCGAGAGTTCTAACCCCGAGGATATGTTATTTTTAATGTCACTTGCGGAATATAAACCAATTATTGAATATTGTGGAGGCACAGAAATTGGCGGTGCCTATATTACCAGTACACTCATTCAGCCTAATTATCTATCTGTTTTTACGACACCAACACTTGGAATCAATTTTGTGATATTGAATGAAAAAAATGAAATAGCAGAGACTGGAGAAGTGGCGCTCATTCCCCCATCCATTGGGCTGTCCAATGAGTTACTGAATGCTGACCATGATCAAATCTATTATGCGGACATGCCACACACATCCGATGGCCAAATACTTCGTCGTCATGGTGATGCTATTTCACATCTTACGAAAGGCTATACTATTTTAGGACGTATTGATGATACAATGAATTTAGCTGGTATTAAAGTCAGTTCAGCTGAAATAGAACGTGTATTAGTGGGCATTGAAGGTATTACTGAAACAGCTGCAATAGCAGTCACTCCCGTTGATGTAGGTCCAAGCCAACTCATTATTTTTGCAGCAACGCTGCATACATTACCAAAAAATGAGATTAAAAAATTAATGCAAATACGAATTAATCAGCATCTTAATCCTTTATTTAAAATTCATGATATAGAGTTCATCCATGCGCTTCCAAAAACTGCCTCGAATAAAATTATGCGAAGAATTTTAAGAAAAAATTATCAAGAAAATATGAAAAAAACTTGAGTGACTATTTTTATGGATATTAAAGGCGTTGGTCTTGGATTACGATCTGCTCATTATTCTGATATTCTAAAAGAAAATCCTGCTATTCCTTGGTTTGAAGTATTGGCAGATAATTATTTAATAAAAGGCAGTCCTAATTTATCTTATTTAGAAAAAATTCGCCAAAATTATCCATTGACCTTGCATTGTATTGGAATGTCTTTGGGCTCAATGGATCCTCTCAATTTTAATTATTTAAAAAAAATAAAAAAGTTAATTAAAATAGTAGAACCAGTTTTGATTTCTGATCACTTAAGTTGGACATCTTTTAATAAGCAATATTTTCATGAATTACTACCACTTCCCTTTACTGAAGAAGCTATTTTTCATGTGGCTAAACGTATTCGCCAAGTACAAGATTTTCTAGAGCAAAAAATTATGATTGAGAATATATCTAGTTATCTTTGTTTTAAGCAATCTCAACTAACAGAATGGGCGTTTCTAAAAGAAATCGCTGATCAGGCTGATTGTTTTATTTTGTTAGATATTAATAATATCTACGTCAATGCTTACAATCATCAATTGAATGCATTAAATTATATCAAGTCGTTAGATACAAATAGAATAGCACAATTTCATTTAGCAGGATTTGAAAATAAGGGTTATTATTTACTTGATACGCATGGTGCCTCTTTTTCTTCTGATGTTTTAAAATTATTTCAGCAAGCAATAAAAAAATTTGGTGCATTACCCACAGTCATTGAGTGGGATAGTCATATTCCAATATTTTCAAGATTACTTGAAGAAGTACAAATTGCGCAAACAATCATGGATCAATATGCTAACATTATTTGAGCTACAAAAAAAATTTACAGAAAATCTTAAAAATCAAGATATGGAAATCTATAGTTTTATACAGCATAATAAGCATATGTCTCCAAAAAAACAATTAGCTATTTATCAAGATAGTATCTTAAGTGCGATGCAGCAAGCCTTAACTAGAATATATCCGGTTTGTAAAAAATTAGTGGGTGAGGCATTTTTTAATTATATTATTAATCATTATATTATCATTCATCCTTCTTTTTCTCCTGATTTAAATAATTATGGAGCTGGTTTTTCTGAATATCTTAAAGATATTGAAACAATGGCAACACTGTGTTATCTAGCTGATGTTGCAAATTTTGAGTGGAGCTGGCATTCACTCTATCAGCAAATAACCGATAAAAAATTTGATTTTGATAAATTACGTTTTTATGAAAATCAAGCCAAAAATATTATTTTTAAATTACCCCGATCTGCTATTTTATTACAATCAATCTATCCAATTTATCATATTTTTTTGATTAATCAAAAAGAGAATGAAGATGATCAATCTATTTTTTTACAACCTAATCAACAATATTTTTATATTATTTGGCGAAATGATCTTGGCAGGCAAATAAGTAGTTTAAATAAAGTAGAATGGATTATTTTAACTTGGATGCAAGATAAGCTCTCTTTGGGAGAAATGAGTGAAAAATTAATGGATTTAAATCATGAGATTAATTTAAATATAATTATTCCTCAGATGATTTGTTGTGGTTTTATTGTAGATATTGCAATTAATAATTAATAATCAATAATCAATAATTAATAACCTTTAGCTTCTTTTTGAAATTCACCTATATAATGATCAAGACGGATGACACCTGTTTTTAATTGTCCATCTGGATATAGATCAATCCATCGGTAGCCTTGAGGTAAATTTTCAAGAGAGAAATGGTCGCTATTTATTTTAAATTGAATGCAAGTAGAAGGAACAGAATAATATTTTATATTTTGTTTGCTACCCTCATGTTCTTGATGAATATGACCAAAAAAGATAGTGTGCACGTTTGAAAAATTACGCAGTAATGACCAAAAAACATCTGCATTGGTTACCCCTAATTTCTCTAGCCATTGACTTCCAACTGATACAGGATGATGATGAAAAATAATGATTGAACGATGATTAGGATACTCTTTTAAACATTTTTCTAAAAAATTTAATTCTTCCTCCGCAAAATAACCAGATACTCTGTTAGGTTTTTGTGAATTAAGCAAGATCAATTGCCAATCCTCTAAAATAATTTGTTTAAGCTTAGAGATATTTTTTTGCGGGAAAAAAGAAGAAATTAGTTCTGGCTGATCATGATTTCCTGGAACAAAATAAACAGTCTGAGGAAGATTCGTTAAAAGTTGAATTAAATGAGTATAAGAATCTTTAGTATAATCTTGAGATAAGTCACCACTTAAAATAATATGATCAGGTTGCTTTGTGCAAGATTTTACATGATCTAAAACAGCTAAAAAACTGTCATAGGTTTTGACACCCAATAATGCTTTTTGCTTGTCAGCAAAAAGATGGATATCACTAATTTGTACCAGGCGAATAGGGTCTTTTTTCATTAATTTCATTCCTAACAATCCACCCCATTATAAACTTTTGAGAGCGCTCAAAGCTAGTTGTGATTTTTAATTCACAAAGTCAAAATATGGACATAAAGTAATTTTTTTAACAATTATTGTCATTATACATTCTTTATATTATCTTGTTTTAAAAGATAGCGTTATACTAGTTATTTAAGAAAGGAGATAAATAAAGTCTATGGATCAAGACATCGGTATTTCAGATCAAACATCTTTAAATAAAAAAGTAGCAACTGCACTTATAATAAATATTTATCAACAAGCAAAATTAGGATTGATTGCCTCTTTGCTTTGTGCATCTATTATTTTTTATTATTTAGTGAATGCAATAGATAACACCGTGCTTTTTTCTTGGTATTTTTCAGTTGTTTTTATCCTTTTTATGCGTTGGGTTTTAGTTAAAGTATTCATGAAATTTACTATTAAAGAAAAAAATCTTAATCTATGGAAAGAATTATTTACTGTTGGCGCATTATTAAGTGGCCTGACGTGGGGGGCAACTGGTAGTTCATGGTTTTTATCTGAATCTAATACCACACAGCAAGTCATGATTATAGTTATTCTAGCTGGTGTCTCATCAGGTGCGGTACCTATATTGGCACCCATTCGTAATGCAGCGATTGCTTTTAGTTTAGCTGCTATTGTACCACTTATTTTTCATTTTATTTTTATGGAAGATCATAAGTATAATGTCTTTACGTTGTCATTAATTATCTACTTAGTTTATCTTATTATATTATCCTGTAAAATACATACTATTATAAAAAATTCATTCAAATTACAATTTGAAAACCAAGCGTTAATTAGAAGTTTATCCAAAGCAAAGGGTGAATTAGAAGTCACTAATCAAAAACTGCAATTAGCGGCCACACATGATCCATTAACACGAATTGCAAATCGCAGTTTATTTGAGCATGATTTTAAAAAAGCCATTGAACGTGCGGAGCGAGATAAAAAATTTCTTGCGTTATTTTATTTTGATTTAGATCACTTTAAAGAAGCTAATGATCTGTATGGACATAATGCCGGCGATCAAATTTTATTAACGACAGTTGATCGAATAAAAAGTATTTTACGTGATGAAGATATTGTTTCACGTTTGGGTGGCGATGAGTTAACGGTTATTATTGAAGATATTCGAGATATTGAGTCTGTTTCAGATATTGCAGAGCGATTGTGCGAAGCTGTGGCAAGACCCTTGGTGATTGAAGATAATCATATATTAGTTTCTGCTAGCATCGGCATTAGTATTTTTCCTGTTGATGGTTTAGATATGGAATCTTTATTAAAAGTAGCGGATCGAGCCATGTATTATGTTAAAGAGCATGGAGGAAATAATTTTCATTTTAATATTCAATTAGAACAACAAAAAACTTAAAATTAAATTAATCGTTCAAATTGAATTAAAGAATCGATGGTTTCTCTCTCACGAATTAAATGAATAGTATTATGATCAATCATGATTTCAGCTGGACGCAATCGCGAATTATAATTTGAACTCATACAAAATCCATAAGCGCCCACAGATAAAATAGCTAATAAGTCATTTGCAACTAAAGTGAGTTCTCTATTTTTTCCTAAAAAATCGCTAGATTCACAGACGGGACCGACAATGTCATATAATGTTTTTTGTGAAGATAATATTTTATTAACAGGTATAATATTGTGCCATGCATTATAAAGTGCGGGACGACATAAATCATTCATCCCAGCATCGGTAATTGCAAAATATTTATAATCATTTTGTTTAATGTATTCTATCTTGGTTAATAAAATGCCTGCATTAGCAAGTAAGCTGCGTCCAGGTTCGATAATTATTTCAAGTGAAGTGTTTTCTATTTTTTTTAATATCGCTGCAACATAGGCTTGAATGGTAGGTGGTTCTTCATCTTGATAACACACACCTAAACCACCACCGATATTAATATGTTGTATGGGAAAACCGGCTGTTTTAAGTTGTTTGATAACTTGAAGTATATAATCAATGGCCGTAAGAAAAGGTGTGAGCTCTGTGATTTGTGAACCAATATGGCAGGCTATTCCTATTAGTTGAATATGAGACATGTTCTTGATATTTTCAATAAGACTCAATAAGTGGGAGGGCGAAATACCAAATTTATTTTCAGATAATCCTGTGGCAATAAAAGGATGCGTTTTTGCATCAATATTCGGATTAATACGTAAAGCAATGGCGGCAATTTTATTTTTTGCTGAAGCAATTTCCTGAATACGCTCTAATTCTTGTACTGATTCAACATTAAAACACCCGACATTGACATCGATTGCACGTGAAATTTCTAAGGCGGTTTTAGCAACACCTGAGAATACAATTTTTTGGGGGTCTCCCTGTGCTTTAATAACTCGTTCTAATTCTCCTAATGACACAATATCAAATCCAATATTTTTTTTAGCAAATAATTGTAAAATGGCAATATTAGAATTAGCTTTAACCGCATAAAAAATTCGGTGACGCGTCTTTCCAAACGCGTCAATGAAATTTTGTAAATTATTTAAAATAGCTGTTTTTGAATAAATATAAGTAGGCGTGCCAAATTGATGAGCTATTTCATTTAAATTAACATCTTCAGCGTAAAGAGTTGATTTTTTATAATGAAAAATTGGCTGCATAATATATTCCTATTATTTTAAAATAGATAAAATAGTTTCATAGTTGGGTTCTTCGGCTAGTTCTTTCACTTGTTCGCTATAAATAATTTTTCCTTTTTCATCTAAAATAATAACAGCTCGTGATAATAATCCAGCTAAAGGCCCATCCATAATAGTGACTCCATATTGTTGGCCAAACTCAGGATGACGAAAGACAGAAGCAGGAATCACTTTCGTTAAGTTTTCCGCAGCACAAAAACGCATTTGTGCAAAAGGTAAATCAGCTGAAATGCATAAAAGTATGACATTCTCTAGTTGATTTAATTTAGCATCAAATTGACGTTCTGCTATTGCACAAGTTTTCGTATCAATACTTGGAAAAATACTTAAAACCAATTTTTTCCCTAAAAAATCTTTCAAATGAATCTCAGATAAATCTGTTTTAGTCAGTGTAAAATTCGGCGCTTGATTGCCGATAGTTGGTAACATCCCCACAGTATGAATGGGGGTTCCTTTAAAAGTAATTGTTGCCATAGGCTTCATCCTTTTGGTTTAATTGATATATGAACATGCATTCTTCCATAAAAATGAACGTTGTGCATCTGTGGTATATCATTTTAGATGATTTCACAGATAAACATCAAGAATTAGCCCATTTATTAAGCATTGATGAAAAAAAACGCTCAGAACGATTTCGATTTATCACCCATCGACAACGTTTTATTATTGCAAGGGCGTTTTTGCGTAAAATATTAAGTCTTTATACGAAAGAAACGCCTCAGCAGTTGATTTTTTTATATAATAACCATGGAAAACCTTATTTAAAAAATAATCCGCTTAACTTACATTTTAATGTCTCTCATTCGCATAATATTGCTGTTTTTGCAATAACTATCCAAAAAGAAATTGGTGTTGATATTGAAAAAGTAGAACTGCGTTTTAATGAAGCTATTGCGAAACGTTTTTTTACCGTTGAAGAGTGTCAACAATTGATGGCATTACCAGAAAAAGAACGAGTAGTTGGTTTTTATAAGATTTGGTCGAGAAAAGAAGCATTGATTAAAGCGCTAGGCGCAGAGTTATATCTTCTTATTAATAAATTCACAGTAAATTTACATAAAAATATTGAATTAATACAATTTAATTATCACGACCAACAGGCTATGTTTCATGTTGAAAATATTGATCTTCAAAAAAACTATCAGTGTGCTATTGCAATTGAGAAACCTCTCGAACATATTCAATGCTGGCAATGGCAAAAGCAGGGTATTATTTCGATATAGAAAATCACTAGGTTATTTTAGGGATTACCCTAAATCAGCCTATTTTTTAATTAGTATTAGGATAAAAATCTATTTATTGATCTATGTTTTAGCTTACTCTTAAGCTTTCCTTAAGATTAGGCATGTTAATTTATTAAAACAGCTTATTTTTTAAATATTATCATTTTTTCAAACTTAATTTGCTAGACATTTATTTCAAGGATAGGAATAATAATATGCAATCTATTTCTCGCACAAAAATATCTCTTAGTATAGATTTAGTGACTAAAAATTTTAATCAATTGCTGGATGAATTGAATGTATATCTGCATGAGCAGAACACAGTAAAAATATTGACTGAGCTGATGGATGAAATAGCAGAGCTTGTCCAACATTTTTTTAATGCTATTTTTACGCAATATTTTAATTATGCGATGGTCATTCTTGAAAAATTTTATTTTATTTGGATTGATACGCAATCATTAAAAAGTGGGTTTTCACAGATTGAAACTTATATTGCTATGTTATTAGTTTCTCTTGCGATCCATGGATTATCTGTGCAGTTGGTTTGGATGACACAGTATTCTTATGCAACAACCTATGGTTTGACATTATTAACAGTGTGTGTAGGTATTCAAGTTATGATGCCTTTTTTATTAGTTAATAATGGATTGTTTAAAATTGACGAGAAAAAACGTGCCTATTATAGAATGAAATATGGTTTTTCAAAAAGATAAAAAAATGATAATAAGCACCCCCTCTCTTTTTTAAAAGGAGGGGTGAAAAAATGTTGAGTATTAATGCTCTAATTTCTTATATTTTACTCGATGCGGTTGTTTTGCTTGCTCTCCGAAACGACGTAACCGATCTTGTTCATATTCAGCGTAGTTGCCACTGAAAAATTCAACATGACTTTCATCTTCAAATGCTAGAATATGTGTGGCGATACGATCTAGAAACCATCTATCATGCGAAACAATCAGCGCGCATCCCGGAAAAGTTAACAACGCTTCTTCTAATGCACGTAAAGTTTCTACATCTAAATCATTGGTTGGCTCATCGAGTAATAATACATTGCCGCCACTACTTAGTACTTTAGCTAAATGTACGCGATTTCTCTCTCCACCTGATAGATCTTTAATAAATTTTTGTTGATCCGTTCCTTTAAAATTAAATCGACCAACATAAGCACGAGAAGGCATTTGAAAAGTACCAATGGTCATAATATCTTGTCCATTAGAAATTTCTTGCCAAACCGTATTTTTATTATTTAATGCATCACGACTTTGATCGACATAAGCTAATTTAACTGTTTCACCTAAATTGATCGTGCCATTATCAGGTTGTTCTTGCCCAATTAATAATTTAAAAAGAGTCGATTTACCTGCGCCATTTGCCCCAACGATGCCGACAATGGCACCTTTAGGTATTTGGAAAGTTAAATTTTCAAATAAAATAGTATCATTAAAACGTTTGCTGACATCTTTAACATCAATAACGTTGTCTCCTAAACGAGGTCCAGGAGGAATATATAATTCTTGTGTTTCACTACGTTTTTGGAATTCTTTTGAAGAGAGTTCTTCAAATCGAGCAATGCGAGCTTTATTTTTAGCTTGACGTCCTTTGGGATTTGTTCGAACCCACTCAAGTTCTGCTTTCATGGCTTTCGTGTGAGCTGATTGTTGTCGTTCTTCTTGCTCTAATCTTTTTTCTTTTTGCTCAAGCCAGGCGGAGTAATTTCCTTCATAAGGAATACCTTGGCCTCGATCTAATTCTAAAATCCAACCTGCTACATTATCTAAAAAATAACGATCGTGAGTGACTGCAACAACCGTTCCTGAATATTCATGCAAATAGCGCTCTAACCAAGCAACACTTTCTGCATCTAAATGATTGGTCGGTTCATCTAGTAATAACATATCGGGTTTAGATAATAATAAACGACACAAGGCCACTCTTCGACGTTCTCCCCCGGATAATTTAGTGACATCTGCATCCCAGGCAGGCAAGCGTAGAGCATCTGCTGCAATTTCAAGTTTTCGCTCGAGTTCCCATGCATTGGCTGCATCAATAGCATTTTGTAATTTGCTTTGTTCATTTAGCAATTTTTCCATTTCTGCATCGTTCATCGGTTCTGCAAATTTCATGCTAATGTCATTATATCGTGTCAGCAGAGCAATTGTTTCTGCAATGCCTTCTTCTACATTGCCACGAACCGTTTTTGCTGGATCCAACTGAGGTTCTTGCGATAAATAACCAATTTTAATATCAGGCTGTGGACGTGCCTCTCCATTAAATTCTTTGTCTACCCCAGCCATGATTTTTAATAAAGAAGATTTGCCAGAACCATTCAGACCCAATACACCTATTTTAGCGCCTGGATAAAATGATAACCAAATATTTTTCAGTATTTCTCTTTTTGGTGGGACGGTTTTGCCCACCTCTTGCATTGTATAGATGAACTGTGCCATATTTTATATTACTCATGTTTTATACTACTTTTGTTTTTCTTTTTCTTTTTTTGCAGCTCTTTTTTCTTGCTTAGTTTTTAATGGTTTCTTTTTAGTTTCTTTTTTTGCATTTTTTGATTTACCCATCTTAAAAATCCTTATATTAAAGTACTATGCATTACTATCAAATTAGAGCATAGGATGCAACTTTATTTTATGAAATATTGTACGAAAGTATCAAAAAATATTAAACAGCACAAGGTCACTCATAGGCTAATTATTTGATTTATTTGTAAAACTTTTAATAAAAAAATCTGTTAAACTTAATCTTTTTATTTATAGTTAATACTATTTATTAAGGATAGCTGATTATGAAGATAGATGACTTATATGCAGCAAAAAAACGTATACAGCCTTATTTAGCTCAAACACCCCTATTACTTTCTTCTTTACTCACGAAGACTTTAAACCAAAATATCTGGCTAAAGCTTGAAACCCAACAGTTAACAGGTTCATTTAAGACGCGTCCTGCTTTTAATAATATTTTGATGCATTTAGCAAAAGCGCGTGCTCAAGGTGTGATTGCTTCATCTTCTGGTAATTTTGCGCAAGGCGTTGCTTATGCTGCACGTGAATTAAATATCAAATCAATGATTGTCATGACTGAGAATACCTCTCTTTACAAAATAGAACGGACTAAACAATTAGGCGCAGAAGTCGTATTATGCGGGAATTCATACGAAGCGCGTCATCAAACCACTGACCAATTGGCTAAAGAAACCGGTAGACTATTGCTGCATGCTTATGATGCAGATGAAACAATTGCAGGCGATGGAACAATTGGGCTTGAAGTATCAGATGCGTTAGGGGAAACATTGAATCATGAAATGGCCGTATTAGTTCCGGTAAGTGGCGGAGGGTTAATTGCAGGTATTGCCTTGGCATTGAAAACATTACATCCGCATTGTAGAATGATTGGCGTGCAGCCTGAAAAAAATGGCTCTCTTGCTGCTGCTTTACAATCAGGGAAATGTGTTCCTATCGGTCCGGTTCAAACTATTGCAGATGCATTAGTTGCATCAATGACTGGTGAGAAACCATTTGCACTCATTCAAAAATATGTAGATGATGTGGTCTTGGTGACAGAAGAAGAAATAGAATTAGCAACCCAATTCTTAATCGAACAACATAAACTTGTCGTTGAGCCAGGTGGTGCGGTCACTATTGCAGCGCTTTTGGCAAAAAAAGTGTTGACTAAAAATTGTGTTTGTATTATTAGCGGAGGAAATATTCATTTATGGGCTCCGCTGATAATTAATTAAAAAATAACTATGGTTTATATGATTTAGAGGTATATATGCAATCTACTCCAGCTGAAGTAATTAATTTAAAGAGTCCACCTGCCGAGTTGCGTCGCTGTTTAAGTGCTTTTGATTTAACTTTTTTAGGAATTGGTGCCATTATTGGTGCGGGTATTTTTGTGATGACAGGTATTGCAGCTGCAACACAAGCAGGGCCTGGTATTGTCTTATCTTATGTATTAGCAGGCGTTGCTTGTAGTTTTTGTGCGTTAGCTTACGCAGAATTAGCTTCAAGTATTGGCGGATGTGGGGGAGCCTACGGTTATGCTTTTGTTGGCATTGGTAAATTAACGGCATGGATTATTGGTTGGGATTTATTATTAGAATATGGTATGGATGCAGCGACTATTTCAATTGGTTGGGCGGGGTATGTCAATCACACTTTAGCAGCCATGGGCATGGCTCTTCCACAAAAATGGATTAACAATCCTTTTGAAGGCGGCATTGTCAATTTGCCGGCTGTTTTTATTATTTTTTGTTTGGCAAATGTATTATCAATTGGTACAAAGCAAAGCGCATTATTTAATAATTTAATTGTTTATATCAAATTATTAGTCATTGCGCTTTTTATCGGAATTGGCGTATTTAATTTTAATCCTGCTAATTGGCATCCATTTTTACCCTTTGGTTCGCAAGGCATCGTCAATGGTGCCGGTTTGATTTTCTTTGCATATATCGGCTTTGATGCAATCTCAACAGCAGGAGAAGAAGCGAAAAATCCAAAACGTGATTTGCCTATTGGGATTATTGCTTCATTATTAATTTGTACTATTATTTATGTGATAGTGGCTGCTTTGCTAACAGGTATGGCTTATTATTCCGATCTAAATGTGAGCTCTCCTGTTGCCGATGTATTAGTGAATTTAGGCCATCGTTATTCAGCAGAAGTTGTGGCATTAGGCGCCATTGGGGGTTTGACGACAGCTATTTTAGCTATGTATTTTGGTTTTACTCGGGTATTTTTAGCCATGGCGCGTGATAAATTTTTACCGTCTAAAATTGCTAAAATTCATGAAAAAAGTGGTACCCCTAGGCGATTAATTTGGAGCATTGCAGTTATTATGATGATTATTGCAGGTTTTTTTCCAATTTATCAAATCGCAAGTTTAGTCAACATTGGTACCTTAGCTGCTTTTATTGCTGTTTGTGTCAGTGTAATCATATTACGTCATACTAAGCCTCATTTAGCACGTCCTTTTAAAACGCCCTGGTCTCCTATTGTTCCTATGGCAGGTATTTTACTGTGTCTTTACTTAATGTGGACTTTATCAGCAACGACCTGGATTAGCTTTGGGTTATGGACGTTAGTTGGGTTAGGAATTTATTTTGCTTATGGTCGTAAAAGAGTAAATGCTGCTCCCTTGCATTAAAAAATTTTCCTCCTGCTATTTTCGTCTATGCGAGAATAGCAGGGGATTTTTGCAGAAAATTAAAGCTGGCGCACTTGTATCACACCTTTGATAGCAGCGATTTCTTTTAGGACTGCCTCGGTTACAGCTGTATTTACATCAATAAGTGTATAAGCAATATCATCCCGAGATTTATTTAAAAGTCCGATGATGTTTAATCCGGCTTTAGCAAATATTGTTGAGATTTGTGCAACCATATTTGGCACATTCATATTGACAATAGCAAAGCGTAAACTGGCGCTATTTCTTTGCATTTCTATTGCAGGAAAATTAACAGAATGTGTGATCGTGCCATTTTCTAAAAATTGACGAACTTGATTGGCAATCATGATGGCGCAGTTTTCTTCTGCTTCATGGGTTGATGCACCTAAATGAGGAAAAGAAAGTACGCGTGGATGATTTTTTAAAGTTGCTTTTGGAAAATCACTAATATAAGCATGTATTTTATTTTCATTTAATGCATGAAAAAGCGCATCATTATCAATAATACCATCTCGTGCAAAATTTAATAATGTGATATTATTTTTCATTAAATTAAAATGCGCAGCATGAATCATATTTTGTGTTTCTTCGGTTAAAGGCACATGGAAAGTAATAAAATCTGCGCGCATTAATAAATCTTCGATATTATGTGCTTGTAAAACATTGGCAGATAATTCCCAAGCGCGAGAAACGGTGATGGTTGGATCAAAGCCTATAACATTCATGCCTAAATGGATAGCGGCATTTGCAACTTTCACCCCAACATTGCCTAATCCAATAATACCTAGTGTTTTGCCTAATAATTCAAAGCCTACAAATTGTTTTTTATTTTTCTCAACGAGTTTTTCTATTTCAGCTTCCGTCCCTGATAAATTGCGTACGTACTCTTGTGCTTGACACAAATGACGGCTTGCTAACAGCATACCTGCAATGACAATTTCACGCACAGCATTGGCATTAGCACCCGGCGTATTTAAAACAGGGATGCCAAGCTTGGTCATATCCGCAATAGGAATATTATTGACCCCAGCACCCGCTCGACCAATGACTTTAACAGTCTTTGGTAATGCAACACCATGTAAGTTATGCGAGCGTAGTAAAATAGCATCTGGGTGTGGGGTGTCGGAAGATATTTCATACTCTTCAGATGGAAATTGATTTAAACCATTAATAGAAATAGCATTGAGAGTTTGAATTTTAAACATTTTTCCCCCTATTGCAAAACAGTGTTATATTAATCTACTTAATTTTAGTTTTTTTGGAATAAAATATATGATATCAGCTTATTTTTCACCATTAGCACATCCAATTGATGCGGTCATTTTTGACTGTGACGGCACATTAAGTTCAATTGAAGGCATTGATGAGTTAGCCAATATAAATCATGTTGGCCATATTGTAAAACAATTAACTCAAGATGCAATGGGGATATCAGGCATGACCCCGCAATTATATGAGAAACGATTAACTCTAGTACGACCTACTCAAGCACAAGTTTTATCGGCAGGGCAAGAGTATATTAAACATCAAACGCCAGATATTTTGCAAATTATTCAATTATTATATCGTTTGCAAAAAGTTGTTTATATTGTTTCGGCTGGGCTGTTGCCGGCTGTTAAAGTTTTAGCAGATTTTTTAAAAATTCCCAAAGAAAATGTTTTTGCAGTTGACATACAATTTAATCAACAAGGAGAGTATCATGATTTTGATCGTGCTTCTCCTATGACAAGAAAAAATGGTAAACGAGAAATTGTTTTTGCGTTAAAAAAGAAACACAATACTTTAGCTTTTGTCGGTGATGGATTAACAGATTATGAAGTCTATGATCAAGTGACACGCTTTGTCGGATATGGTGGTGCATATTATCGACCAAATATTGCAGCACTTTGTGAATATTACATTAAGACTGCATCAATGGCACCTCTTATTCCTTTTATTTTAACAGAGCATGAGATGATACAATTATCTACTGTTGAAAAAATTTTTTATCAGCAAAGTTTAGTTAATAATAAAGATATTAAATTTGCATAAATTGCTCAACTAATTGAAGTAAAAAAGTTTCACACGTTTTTAATTGGGCGATAGAAACAAATTCATTCGCCCGATGCGCTTCGCGAATGTTACCAGGACCACATAAAACAGTTGGAATATGGGCATTTTGAAATAAACCTGCTTCAGTTGCATAAGAAACTTTTCGTTTAGTTTGATCTTTCAGTATCTTTCTCATTAATTGCGTGATGGTTGCATTTTCTGCAGCCTCAAATGCAGGAGCCGAAGCTAATGTATTAAAATCAATTGTAGCTTCACTATAAGAGCGTTGCATTATTTTTACTAAATCAGTATTAATATAATTTTTTATTTGCAAAATAATATCTTGCGGATTAACAGCTGGTAATTGACGAAATTCGAATATAAACTCACAAAGAGCAGGAATAATATTTGCAGCAGTCCCTCCGGTAATAGTATTCACAGTCATACTGGTAAAAGGCACATCAAAATGTTGATCAATCGGTCCTTTATTTTTAAGATGATCACTTAAATGATGAATCCAATTTATCAATTGCGCAGCATATTGGATAGCATTGCAGCCTAAAGGTGTTAATGAAGAATGTGCAGCAAAACCATGTACCTTGCATTGAAATGCTTGAATGCCTTTGTGCGCCACGACCATATTCATTTCTGTGGGTTCTCCGACAATACAGGCACTTGGATGAATATTTTTTTTCTGCATATCTGCGATGAGTAATGGCACGCCTTTACAGCCCACTTCTTCATCATAAGAAAAGGCAAAATGCAAAGGTTTAGCTAACGACATTTTTTTAAATTGTGGGACTAGAGCTAATACGACTGCAATAAACCCTTTCATATCTGTGGCGCCGCGTCCATAAATATTTTCATGGGTTATTTTTGCTTGAAAGGGATCGCTTTCCCAGTCTTGACCATCAACTGGGACAACATCGGTGTGACCTGATAAGATCAGTCCATTATTCATTTGATCATTGGTCGCTGGAATAGTTGCAAATAAATTGGCTTTTTGCTGAGTGATATCATAGGTCAAATGAGAGGCAATATTATGTAAATTCAACCAATCCTGAATGAGAGTAATTAATTTTAAATTAGATCGATAAGAAGTCGTATCTATAGATATTAATTGAGAAAGCCATTCTTGAGTATTCATTTTAGCAGCCTTAAATTAAACTAGAGTATGTTGTAAAAATAAGCGCTACGCATATAATACTCCTAGTTTGATTGTAAAGAATAATTAATTATTAGTTAGTGCAAGTAAGTGATTTTGTATTATTTTATAAGAAATAGCAATATTTTAACTATATTTATTATGATGCAAAAACAACATCAACAGAAAAAATAGTCGCTTTTTGTAAATAGCGGTCAGCTTGCTTGATGATAGTAAGACTATATAAAGCCTCTAATGCTGCTTGATCAAGATTTGAAAAGCCACTGGATTTTAAAATAGTTATTTGGTCAATCTGACCAGTTGGATGTACTTTAAATTCTAATGTCACAGTGCCTGATTGATTGAGCAAGAGTGCATTTGCTGGATAATGCTCATTAGCAATAATTGCATTGTGTATAATTTTTAAAAACTCGTCATTTTTATTTGGGCTTTTTGCTATGGTTTGTGCTATATTTTTTTTAGAAATTATTGACTTATTTTTTTCAAATTTCTTTTTTTTAATGAACCCATATTTAGAAAAAAATAATTTTTTAGTAGGTATTTTTTTAATAGGATGCGCTATTTTTACGGAATTTAGTTGAAAAATATAACCAGGTATTATTTTATTATTTTTTTCTCCAATTGAGTCAATTGAATGATGAGATTTAGAAAAACAATAGATAGATAATAACAATAATAAATGCAAAGCCAAAGACCCATAAAAATATCTAGAATTAATTAAATAATTTTTCATAAAAAAGAATAAGTTAATGTTAGTAAAATATTTCGTCCGGCGGCTGGGTAAAATGAACTGGTATTATTGCTAGTATCAAATACAGTGTATAAAAAATAATTTTTATTAAAAATATTGTTTATTTTAAATGATATTTTTAATTGTTTATAGATATACCCTAAATTGCTATTATAAATAGTATAGCCACCTATTTTATTGCCAATATTCGCATCATCATTAGCGGGATATTGGTTACCGGTAAAAAGTGCTTCTATATATAAATTCCAATGCGGATGAAAAAGATAATTAGCGCCTAAATGAACAATATTCTCAGCAACTAAGGGAATACGATTTCCTGAATTGATGCCACTTTGAAAACGAGCATTCACATAATGATATTCTGTATTTAATATAAGTTTTTTAGTGAATATATATTTTTCTGATAGTGAAAAGCCTTGCCGAATAGTCGGCGGTAAATTTCGATTCGTGCCAAATGGATCTTTGGCTGTTTGTTCAGGATCAAAAGCAATTTCGTCTGTTAAATTTAATTGATAAATAGCGATCTCACTTATTAAATTTAAAAAATGCGAGCGAAGACCTGCTTCATAGGCATACCCTTTCTGCGTTTTTAATGGAGTAGTGGATGAGGCCATTTCATCTGCTTTTGGAAAGCGAAAACTACCGGCATGTCTTAAATACACTTCATGATTTAATGATAATTTATAAAGAATACCTAGTGTTGTTGTGGCGGCACGGTTTAAAGTATGATTTTGACTGGTGTCTTGTAATTGACTTTTTTGTATAGCCGCACGTCCACCCACTGATATAATTAAAGGCTCTTTCACTGGGAGATTAATTAAACTAAAAACACCGTATTTTTGTAGAGCATCTTGAGTGATACCAAAATCAGTACCAAGATGGTAACGATCATCTTCTAAATCCATCCCTGTTGTGACGATATTTTTTCTAAATGTTCCTGTTAATTGTGGTTTCAAAAAATGAGTTATACGAGATTGCGTAAAAGGAGAAGTCAGTACCCCATTTCCATGCATTTCTCGACGTGCTAAATCAGTGGTCAATTGCCAGTTTGGATTCAGCAATTGTTTTTGTTGCAAATGATAATTCCCACTCCAATCAGAAAAAAAATCGGTATGATTACTGGCTTGACGTGGATTATCTGCAGCTTCTTCAGCAGTTAAAGCGCCTGGATATTGCATGATTTCTTTGGCTATTTGATAGTCAAAGACAATGGAGCTTGCTTTATTGTCATATAAAAAATTGCCTGATAATAAATTTTGATCATAATCATTATGATCACGATAGCCATTTGTATGATGTGTTAATGCAGCTATATTGTAATTTATTTTTTTAAATGAATGATTAATTGCGCCATAACAATTATGCTGATTAAAGCTGCCCATAGCGCATGATAAAACAATATTCTCGCTTGTGGGTTTTTTAGTAATAATATTAACAACACCACCGACTGCTTGATCGCCATATAAAACGCTTTCGCTGCCTGTTATTATTTCTATACGATCAATTTCTTGAATAGGAATAAAATTTAAATCAGGTGGAGCAATATCAGGATTAACAATTGGAATGCCATTGACTAATATCAAAGTATTGCTGCTTGCATTTGCTCCAAAACCCCTCATGCTTAATAAAACTTGAGAACCATTTCCTGTGGTATCTTGTAATTGAATGCCCCCTAACATTTGTAGTATTTGTGGTACAGAAGTCGCACCGATGGTTGTGATATCTTCTGCCGTGATCACTTTTTTCGGTGCATTTGAAAAAGTAATCTCTAAAGGTTTTTGCACGGTGATCGGGGGTACGATAGTATCTGACAAAGCGAAACTCATTGAGGTATAAAATACCAATAAAAAAACTATTAAAGCATACATACCACTCTCGTCTAAATGAGCACTTTATTTTGAGTGCTTTTATTTTTTTAATTCCGCTAATAATTCTGATGTGGCTGTAAATAAATCTTCAACTAATCCATAGTCTGCTATTTCAAAAATAGGGGCATCAGGGTCATTATTGATTGCAACTATGATTTTACTGTCTTTCATGCCGGCTAAATGTTGAATAGCACCAGAGATACCGATTGCAATATAAAGATCGGGCGCGACTACTTTACCTGTTTGACCGACTTGATAATCATTTGGCGCAAAGCCTGCATCAACAGCGGCGCGAGAGGCTCCCACTGCACCACCTAATAAATCTGCTAATTCTTCAATTATTTTGAAATTTTCCGCATTTTTTAAGCCGCGTCCACCTGAAATAACAATACGTGCATTAGTGAGTTCGGGTCGTGTTGAAATTGTTAATATTTGATTTATAAACTTTGATAAAATATTTAAAATAATTGTATCAATGATTTTAATGGGTGCAAGAGATGTGCTCGATGCTGTTTCTGCTTTAAATGCTGTGCTACGGATAGTTAAAAATTGAATAGACTCTTTGTTTTGTACAGTTGCAAATGCATTTCCAGCATAAATAGGTCGAAGAAAAGTATCGGTTGAAATAATTTTTGTTATATCTGTAACAATAGCACTCTCTAATAAGGCTGCTGTACGAGGGAGTATATTTTTACCAAAAGTTGTGGCGGCCATTAATACATATTGATAATTTTTAGCAAGATCAGCAATTAATTGTGCTGTATTTTCAGGCAATTGATGTTCATATGCTTTAGCATCTGCGACAAATACTTGCCTAATTTTTTTAAGTTTTTGTGCGGAAGTAATAACGGCTTCACATTGATAACCTATTACCAAAATATCGATATCACCGGTTAATTGTTGGGCTGCTGTTAGTGTATGCCAATTACAGGGCTTTAATGCTTGATTATCATGTTCTGCAATGATTAAAATGCTCATGTGATGACCTGTGCTTCTTTTTTAAGTTTATCTATTAATTCTTTGACATTGGCTACTTTAATACCTGTATGACGTTTTTCAGGTGGAGTGATTTTTAAGATGTGTAATCGCGAGGTGGTATCAAGCAATAAAGTGTCCAATGGAATGATTTCAATTGGTTTTCGTTTAGCTTGCATAATATTCGGTAAAGATAGATAGCGAGGTTGATTGAGTCGCAAATCAGTGGTGATAACGGCTGGTAACTGTAAAGAGAGCATTTGTAAACCACCATCTATTTCACGTGTTACATCAACTATAGTGTCTTTTAGTTCTATTTTAGAGACAAAAGTACCTTGTGCCCAATTTAATAATCCAGCCAGCATTTGGCCGGTTTGATTGTGATCACTGTCAATTGCTTGTTTGCCTAATAAGACTAATTGAGGTGTCTCTCGCTTCACTAAATTTTGTAAAATTTTAGCAGCGGCTAATGGCTGAATATTTTCCGTGGTTTCAATCAAAATAGCTCGATCGGCACCCATTGCCAGTGCTACGCGTAATGTTTCTTGACAGGTTTTATCGCCGATGGAGATTGCAACAATTTCTGTTACTTTGCCTTGTTCTTTTAGTTTAACGGCTTCTTCTACTGCAATTTCATCAAATGGGTTCATTGACATCTTGATATTTGATGTTTCAACACCTGTTTCATCTGATTTCACGCGGATGCGAACGGTATAATCAATTACTCTTTTTGTAGCCACTAACACTTTCATATTGAGTCCCACTTTTGCCGTCAAGATACTATTAAATGTCAGCGAATTGTATCGTAATATTGAGTGGTTGAAAGCTATTTTTTTAGATATACTCTGATTCTTTCAGGAGTTTTAAGTTAAACAATGTCTATCACCAGTAAATTACGTCATTATCTTATTGGGGATCCGCTCAATCCTTTTAGTCCAAATATGTTACGTCACGTTTCACTGATTGCTTTTTTAGCTTGGGTTGGATTAGGGGCTGATGGGTTATCTTCATCTTGTTATGGTCCTGAAGAAGCTTATATTGCACTGGGTGTGCATACTCATCTTGCTTTGTATATTGCAATTGCAATGGCTGCGACCGTTTTTATTATTTCACTTGGATATAATCAAGTGATTGAGCTTTTCCCAAGCGGTGGCGGTGGTTATAAAGTAGCGACGCAATTATTAGGACCCTATATAGGCTTAATTTCAGGTGCCGCACTGATTGTTGATTATGTTTTGACAATTGCGGTATCGATTGCCAGTGGCGCAGATGCTCTTTTTAGTTTATTGCCGCATTATTGTTTACCTTATAAATTATTATTAGAAGCAATTCTTATAATGTTTTTAATAGGGTTAAATATTCGAGGGATGAAAGAGTCAATTAAGTTATTATTGCCGATCTTCTTAGGTTTTATTATTACGCATATCTGTTTGATTATCTATGGTATTGGCGCTCATAGCCAAGGGTTGCTGACAATTATTCCTCATACCATTGCGCAGACGAAGCATTCCATTGCTTTGCTAGGTTCTGTGCCAGTGATTGCTTTAACTTTGCATGCTTATTCTTTAGGAAGTGGTACTTATACGGGACTTGAAGCCGTTTCCAATAATGTCAATCGATTGAGTGAGCCTCGCGTTAGGACAGGGAAATGGACAATGTTCTATATGGCTATTTCTTTGAGTTTTATGGCGGCGGGAATTACTTTACTTTATCTTTTATGGAATGCAAAACCTAATGAGGCAGAAACTTTAAATGCAATCGTTTTTCATTCTATTTTAGGCGATTCGTTATTAGGGCATATAATATTAGGTGTGACTTTAGTCTTAGAAGCAGGATTATTATTTGTTGCGGCGAATACCGGGTTTTTAGCAGGTCCAAGTGTTCTTGCGAATATGGCATTGGATAATTGGGTTCCGAATCGTTTTAGGCATTTATCTTCTCGTTTAATTATTCAAAATGGTGTATTGGTCTTTGGTTTTTCTGCGTTACTTATTTTATTTTTATGTAAAGGAGAAGTCTCTCTTTTAGTTATTTTATACAGCATTAATGTTTTTATTACTTTTTCACTTTGTCTGTTGGGTTTAAGTGTTTATTGGGCAAAAAAAAGAAGTTCCGCATCATCGCGTTGGCTTTTTAGGCTGTTTTTTTCAATTTTTGCATTTATTATTACCAGCATTATCTTAGCCATTACTTTATATTCAAAATTTGAATCGGGTGGATGGGTAACTATTTTAATTACTTGTGCGGTCATTGGTACCTGTTTGCTCATTAATAGGCATTATCAATCGGTTAATCAGAAATTAGCGCAGTTAGATGCACAACTAAAGCAACCTATTACAGAAAAACATATTCATCATGTGGATCTTGATCCTCAGCAACCGACCGCTGTTATTTTGGTAGGTAAAAATCTTGGGGTCGGTATGCATACTTTACTGTGTATTTTAAGGATTTTTCCTCAGCATTTTAAAAATTTTATCTTTTTAAGCGTAGGGAGTGTGGATGTAGAAAGTTTTTCAGGCGAAGAGTCACTGAAAGATATGCGTGAAAAAGTAGAAGAGACCTTACAATATTTTGTCAATTATTGTCAGCAATATAGCATTGCGGCTGAAAGTTATGTTGCTTTTGGTACCGATCCTGTGGAAAAGTTATCAGAAATGGCCGAACAAATTGGAGAAAAATATCCAAATTGTATATTTTTTGCCAGCAAACTTATTTTTGAGCATGACAATTGGGTGACGCGTATTTTACATAATGAAACCCCCAATACGCTACAACGTCAACTACATTTACAAGGTAAAGAATTGGTCATTTTACCGATGAAAATATAAAGTATGGTTTTTTAAAGAATAATTTTTTGAAGAAGCTTGCAATGTTGTTATATAATGTAATATATCGCATAAACCAAAATGAGGATATACCAAAGTGAAATCTGATCGAAAAGTCATTATTGAGAAACATAAAAAATTCTCTCAGTCGGCTTTATGGCGGCTGCAACGAGAATATTTTGATAAAGAAGGTATTAATGCTTGGGTGAATCAAGTACCTTTTTATATCACTAGCAATCCTTTCATTGCGATGTGTTATGCCAAAATTGTTTTGCCCTTTATGTTAGATTGGTCGAAAAAAAATCCTGAGGCAAAAAAGCATCCTTTTTATGTTATGGAGCTTGGGACTGGGTCGGGTCGTTTTAGTTATTATTTTGTCAAATCTTTGCTTGAACTTATGAAAGCACAAGATATTCAAGACATTCAATTTTGTTATATCATGAGTGATTTCACCAAACATAATATTAAATATTGGGAGTCGCACCCTTCGCTTAAACCTTATGTTGATCAAGGCTTAATTGATTTTGCTTTATTTGACATGGAAACAGAACGTCCCGTTACTTTAATTAATAAAAATATTCGTTTAAGTCCAGATGTTTTAGTCAATCCATTAACTGTTTTTGCAAATTACATTTTTGATACAGTTTCGCATGATGCATTTACCGTGCACGAAGGTAAATTATATGAATTATTATTTAGCTTAACAACCGATGAAAAAAATATGGAAAATAATCGTCCGGTTGATATGGAAAAGATTGAAGTAGATTATCATATTCATGAAATTAAAACGTCTTCTTATTATGGTAATCCTCATTTTGATTCTATATTAGAAGACTATAAAAACAAACTTGTATCGACTAGCTTTTTATTTCCGATGGGTTCTTTTAATGCGATTCGATTTTTGAAAAAATTGGCAAATGATAAGTTATTAATTTTATCGACTGACAAAGGTTACAGCACGGTTGAGTCATTAGATCATTTAGGGCATCCGGCCATTTCATTTCATGGTAGTTTCTCGATGATGGTAAATTTCCATGCGATTGGTGAATATTTTAAAAATAGTGGTGGTGATGCTTTTTTACAAACGCCGCGTAAGGGAATTCGCACATCTGTTTTTTCAAGTGGATTTAAATTAAGTGATTTAACGCAAACTTGGCATGCAATTGACGAATGGGTTGAAAGATTTAGTCCAGCCGATTATTTTGCTTTGCATAGTCGCATGCGTGATTCTTATCAAGAAGTGACTCAGTTAGATATTATTGCTTCTCATTTAGAATTAGCGCGATGGGATCCGCACATTTATTTAAAAATATGTAATCATCTTATTTCGCTTCTTGAATCATCTGACGCAGAAACGATTGATTTTATTGCGCATAATATGCCGAGATTAGCTGAAAATTATTATTTCATGCCTAAGACTGAATGTGTTTTATTTGAAATTGGTGTATTTTTTCATGCAATCAAAAATTATGAGCAGGCATTAAAATATTATTTATCTGCGCATGAATTTGTTGGTGATCAATTTGGATTATTTTATAATACGGCGTTGTGCCAGCATCATCTTGATAAAAATGAAGATGCCTTAGTGACTTTTAACAAAGCGCTTGTGCTTGATCCTGAATCTAAAGAAACACAAGAATGGATTACTTTTATTGAGAAAAAACTAGCAGGGGGCGGAGATGAAGAAAAATCTCCTGCTGATAGAGCAGAAGAGGAAAAGCCTGAATAAATAATTTAGGTTGTAGTAATTTTTGAATATGAAGTACTTTCTCTACATTTAGATGGGGCGTTACTATCTTTTGTAGAGAAAGCGCTAGTAGATAAAATATAAAATAATGATTGCGTTTAAGAGTAGTTTCCCCTAATATTTTGCGCTGTTCTGCTTTAAAATTTTTAAAAAGCCGACGTAGCTCAGTTGGTAGAGCAACTGATTCGTAATCAGTAGGTCATGAGTTCGACTCTCGTCGTCGGCAGTAGTACAAACAATAAGTTAGATTTAATCGCCGAAGAATAAAAGTTATCATGTAGAAGCAATGTAGAAAGAATAATGAAAAAATCACAGCACTTTATCTTTTTAGAGATTTATAATAAATCTAGCACTATTATATCCTAATGGAGATGACTTTAATGGAACCCCTGTCTTTTTTTACTGGTATTGTCAATTTCTTAAAAGATTGCTTTACATGGATCCTCAAAAAAGGGGGTCATAAAATTGTTAGATTAGATAACTTTAAAGAAGAGGTAATGGAAGTTGATTCTGATTACCCCAATAAATCAGTTAAATGTATCGAAGAAACAAAAAACGGTGCTCAATTTTATTGGTCTGAAAAATATTATCTAGGGTATAAGAAGTATTTTGAGATCGAAGGAGATGTATGCAGATATTTTACGCATCGTAAACAAATATTGTGGATAAAAAAATAAATGGTAATCAATGGAGAACAGTATAGTGTAATAAAAATACATCTTAATAGTGTGAGCAGCTTTGCATTCTGTATATTATTCATGCCACCCAAATTCCCCGCACATGACCTCTTTCCATCGATTAAAATCAAAACCAGGATTACAAAGATTTAGTCTCCCTTGCTCTTCCCACCATCCTTCTGAAAAAGATAATCCTTTTTTAACCGCCGCATCAAATTTAGGGTAAAGCTTCTGCCAAAGAAGAAAGGTATCAGAATCAATATTGAATGCCTTCATAACATCGTTAGGTAACTTACCTTCAGACATTAAATCAATAACTACATCGCACATCCTAGGATTATAGGCAATATTATTACTCATTCTAGCTCCTTTAAAGCATCTTCTTGCTTAATATTAATCTGTGCTTCATGCTGTACTTTATCACCATAAAGGCGAGGACAAAGCTTAGCAGCCAGCCATTTGCGGGTATCAATGCGAAGTCGGCTGCGATTAATCCATTCACTATTGCACACCTTTTTTTCATTTCCATCGCTATCAATTTTTACAATAGTATCATTAGAAGTATCATCGGCAATGCCGATAAGTTCATCTACCAAAACTTCAATTTGATGCTGTTTCCCCCGTGCGTAAGCTTCTCCAAAGTCCTTATGCTTTATGCGCCATTCACAGATAGTGTTTGCATTAGGCCAGTGGGAGTTTTCTTGGCAAAGCGTCCTTAACGCCTTACTTGATGTGGCAACTGTAAAACAAATCTCATCAGCCAGTTCTACCGTATAATCCGTTGGCCTACCCATTTTTTTATTTTGTTTTTTCATTTTCTTAGTCCTTTAAGAAAAAAGTATACCCCTATGATACAACTTCATAGCCTTTCAGCAATACTATTAGATTCAATGTCTAATGGCACTAACCTAAGAAATAGTTTCATCTCAAATTCAACCTTGAATTATTGCCACACCTAGTAGAGGAAAAATTTTATCCAAAATTTGATTTTTTATGTTTAAAATTAATTATTGCTGTATAATTCATGCCACAAGGAAATAGACATATGGAGGTAATACACTTAACAAAATGAGGTTTAAATAATGAAAAAATTACTATTTATTTTAGTATTAGTATTAAGTACAAATACATTTGCGTTAACTGGCAGCTCAATGAGAGAAGCTAATGGATCACAGCTTAATACTTATTCTGACGGGACTACTTCAGAGACAATGCCAACCGCAAATGGTGGAAGTGTAACGTTTAACTCAAATGGAAATACAGTTGAAATGATGCCAAGCCCTCCGATTTATCCAGGCTCGAATGATCCAGATCCAGACTCGAATCAATAATAAGATTAGGTATTAATTTAGACAAGCTTTATTGCAAAAGCCATCACTCAAAATAAAATTATTGCTCACAGGACTATGATCCTCGGTATAAAAAATACATCAAGGACAAATGATGGCTTTTCATATAAGACAAGAATGGTTGGAAAAATCTTTATCTGTATGAATACCATATCGTGACATGGTCAGCGCTAATTTTCTTGTCAAAAATATTTAAGTCCTTTAGCTGAACAAGTAATCATGTCACAACATTCTTTTGCTAATTTTTCACTATAATCGTTTGGTCTTCCGGTTCTTCTTTTTTCATTCTCCAATTGCCTTTGAAAAAATCCTTAAATTAATTTAAAGCGTTTTGATAGAAATAATTGACTTTAATCATAACACCACCATACTCTTTTTTCTTTGTACCATCTAAATCCCCAGCTCTTTAAAATATTTCTTGCAGGATAAGAATTGCCGGCGACATATATTTTACCGTTTCTCCTGTAAATTGTTAACCCATATACGTTACGTAAATACCTCAAATAATTTTCATCATTTGAGTGATTTTGAAGAGGAAACTCATTTTTTGGTATCTTTGATAAATAATCATATGCAACATTTATGTTCTGCATTTCTTGTAGCCCATTTGGGTTTTTATCAGGATGATATCTGTTTGCCAAATGCCTATAAGAAGTTTTAATTTGATCACGAGTAACTATCTGATCAGTAATATCTAATACTTCTAAGGCGGTATTTATTGTCATTTTCATAGTTAAATCCCTTTAACCTATGTGCAGCTTTTATGATTAATTATTAGAAAATTCTACAAATTGAATAGGTTTATTCCTTGCATTACCGAGATATTGAAATGATTCGGGGTCGAACCACAATGCTGTTTTTCCCTCCCATTCACCATTCCGTTGTTTATCACATCGCCAAATACAATCACATTCTTCTATTTTTTTTGTCTGTTTCACATCAAGCGTCTTTCCATTTAATTTAATCTGAACAATTTCTTCTTTTGCTTTATTGCGCCACACAGTAAAACAATTATCTGCAAGATCTGTCATAGCACCAGTGCCTTTTACATTTAATTTCCCAAGCATCTCTGTTTCAGAATCTGATTTGCATGGATGTGCGACAATATGAATTTGGCAATCATATTGATTTTTAAAATCACACATTTTTTCAATAAAAGCTTTTTGAGAATTATAGTCATCTTCGGGAATGCCGCATTTCATAAAAGAATCAATAACAAAAAAATCAATTCTGTAACGTTGGTGTGCATATAAAAATACATCTAACAAACGATCGGTTTTAGCAGTTCCAACAAGATCAAATAACCACAATTTATCTTCATACCACTGATGAATTGCACGAATATATTCTTCTGTTGGTTCTTTTAAACCGGCGGCTTGTCTTGTTAACCTCATTAATAATTTTTTAGGCTTAATTTCAAGAGAAGCTATGCAAACTCTGGCACCTTCCTTCATAGCCTGCAAAATGACATGACCTAAAAGTTGAGATTTACCGTGACCATTAATACCAGTCCAGATAGAAAGTTCATTCGGCCTAAAAAGAATTTTTCCTTGGGGAAATTTCCATGGAGGATTGTAACCGATAACCGTTCCTTCTTTCGGATAAAATTCACCAATGACTTGGTCTACAAATGCACTAGCTGGTTTTAATTCTTCTGGATCAAGAGTCCGGGCTTGATCAAAACATTTTTGAATTATTTCTTTGCTAATACTTTTTTGTAAACATTCATTAGGGTCTTTGTATGGTAATTCCACTATGCGACAACGATGTCGACCTAGTCGTGAAACAATTTCAGCGATTGCTTCATAACCTGATTTATCAGGATCAAAACAAAGAAATATTTCATCAAAACCAGCTAAGCGATCAAATTCATATTCAATCCAATTTTGTTTATCGCCTGACCCTCCACCAAACGGAACTGACAATGTAGGAAATCCATATTGATACAGTGTCATAGCGTCAATCTCTCCTTCACAAAGACGAATAGATCGAGAATCAGAAGGTATTAAATGCCAGCCAAAAAGACAAGGTTCGCAATTTGATTCGCATCTAATGTTTTTTCCACCATCGGTTTTTCGATCAATGCTGATATATTTAACACGCACTAGATCATCATCACGCCAATAGGGAAAAACAATTTCCCTTCCATTTTCTCCTATTCTAAATTTTTCTATTGTATCTATGGTTAATTTTCTTTCATTCATTAGATAACACATAATAGGCGATTTAGGTTTTGCTGACTTTATCTTTTCTATTGGTGGTTTAACGAATTTCTTTGACTGATGAGCTTCGAATTTTTGGTTACCTATGCCAAGATATCCTTCTGCTTCTTTTAACGCCTCTGAGAGCTTTATTCGACGTACAGCAGCCCATAAATCTAAAAGGTCTCCTTTATCATCATTATTACCTGTTGCAAAATCACACCATATACCCGCCTTATTACCGGTTAAGTGTAACTTCAAAGAATCTCCAGCTTCACCTTGGACATTACCAACACACCATTCGCTACTGCTTTTTTTACCGTTGGGTAATAAGTACCGAGCAACTTCTTCCGTTCTTTGAGCTAGTAGTCCTGATATTTTTTTAAAATTATTCATTGCATACTCCTGCCATTTGATCATAAGTATTGTTTAGTTTTGGCTTTGAAAATGTTGCAGCCTTTCTTAGCCATGAAAGAAAAGCCATACTCCAATTTGCAAAGGTGCTTCCTTTTGCAACATAGTATTCTTTGAAAGCTTCCAATTCTGAATCAACATCCAACCCTAATAAGGTTGATTTTTCTCGATGCGCTTCCTCTACCGCGAATAATTCAGGAAAGGTTGTCTTTTTGTTTTTTAGAGATGACCTTTTTGATTTACCTAATGATGTATATTCTTTGATGTTATTACTGATGTTATTAGGAGGTGTGGTGTGGCTGGGTACCGGGTCGCCTGGTGACAGGGTACTAGGGTGAGGGATAACCTGGTTATCAGGCAACCCGGTTATCTCACACCTTGGTATAAATAATGTGTAATGATTTTTTTCACCCTTTGATCGGGTAGGTTTTATAAGCTCTTTTTTCTCCAAATGTTTGATATAAGTTTTAACTGAAGACTCTGACATGCTGCACTTTATTGCCAAAGTTTGTATTGATGGATAACAGTCGGTTTTGTTACCTGTATAACTAGCTAATATGACTAATAGCATTTTTTCATGTATTTTTAATCGATCCGATAGTTCACTTCTTAAAAATCGATCAACTTTAACTTGTGCAACTTTTTTTTCTTCCTGCATAACCATACCATCCCTAACTATTTTTAAAATTACTCCAAAAATAAGTACATATTGTCTCTATCAGCGCTATATGGGAACCAGATAGCTGCTAATTTTTTTGCAATATGGAATAAATCTTTATTGAAAATAGTCTTAGCTGGGGATAGATTTGTCTTTCTATAATTGGTATTATTTTCATGTTTATTACTTCCTATGCTGCGACGTGCTAAATCTGCCAGACCAAGCGCGTCGCGAGACTTATATAAATTACTCACGTTTTACTCCTTGTTAATAGACTAGCCAAGTATCCTGCTTAGCTATTTTCCTAATTTCGCCAATCCCTAAATAACGTTTCCATGAACTGTTGATCCATCTAGCCAATTAAGTACAGCTTGTTTTTCGTAACGCACAGATCGCATTATTTTTTTAAATGGAGGACCCCCCATTCCTGACCAACGAGAACGCTCTAGTGATGCAGGCGATCTACTTAATACAGTTGCAATAACATTTTGATCGAATAGGGAATTGGGCGGTGAGTCCCAAAAGAGAGAAAGAATTTCTAAAGTTTTTGGATTTTGTTTGCTCATTTATTAACTCCTATTAATTAGTTTGACGGAGTAAGAATAAGGTATTAAATAATTGCTTGGAATGCTGCAATTGATGAGTTTTTATGAAATTTGTGCAGTATTAATGAGAATAGTGTAACTAGTAAATACTGTAATTTTGATAAAACATTTTAGGTAACATAATAAATATATTTCCTTTATTTTGATCTATTTCTTTCTTTATTAAGTTATATAAATAATACAAATACCTTTCGCCGGTAGATTCTTTATTTATGATACTTTTAATTTCCAATATGATTCGCACAAGAGAACCTGCTTGCAGTTTATTTTCATAATAATAAATTAATTGAATCATTAAAAATCGAGAAAGGATGTGAATATATTTTTCAGTGAT
>JABDDD010000014.1 GCA_013287765.1 Gammaproteobacteria bacterium
TTTGATTAACTCCTACTAATTTTTCTACATATTTACTTAAAATATCCACTTCAATATTAACCTTCGTACCTAATGCATATTGATTAACAATAGTCACCTGTTGGGTATGGGGAATAAGAGTCACACTAAACCAATTATGTTGCGTTTCAATAACCGTCAGACTCATTCCATCCATTCCAATATAACCTTTTTGCACAATATATTTATTTAAGTCAGGTGAAATTTGAATTTTAATGATTAACGCGTCTTTTCCATCGTTTTTTATCTCTATTATTTCTCCAACACCATCGACATGACCTTGCATATAGTGTCCACCAAAACGACCATCCGCTTTAATGGATCGCTCAAGATTAACCAGGCTTCCTTGCTTTAATAAACCAAGATGAGTCACGCGCATGGTCTCAGGGACAATTGTGACTTGAAAAGCATGTTCTAAAACATGGGTGACAGTTAAACACACGCCTGTCACTGCGATGCTTTCGCCAACCACGCAATTTTGAAAATCAGGATGTTTAGCATGAATCATTAAATCTATCCGATCTTCTTTTGCAACCACATGCTGAATAATACCTACTTCTTCGACAATGCCGGTAAACATTTTTTCCCTCTTTAAAATAAATAATAAAATATTCTCAAGGGCTGTGTGTAGTAAACGACAAAGACAGAAAATACAGATAAAACATTCTGTTTGACGATGTACCTTCTTTCATCCGGACTATACCGTCGGCTTTGGCATTTAACCAAATCTGCTGACCTTTTCAATTTGAAAAGCGCTCGCGGGCTCTTTTATATTTATATATAAAAATACCGCCGGTAGGGAGTTACACCCTGCCCTGAAGATAATCAGCTTAAAAACTAATCCTAAATAGTGTTTTTGTCAATAGAAAAATAACAGGAAAAAAGCTAGAATAAAATGATAAAACCCTATTCATTATTCATGAATAGGGTTCTTACCCCTCGTTCGGCTAAAAACATGAATGTATTTCATGTTCTAACAATTAAGACTATAACAAAGAAAAGTTAACGTAATATTAAGAATTTATTAAGAAAACATTAAAAAATTTGTGCATAAATATTACATATATGAATACGGCAAATGTTTTCGTGCAATTAACCTTAAGTTAGCTTAAAATGTGCCTTAAATAAATTTAATAGTCGCGCTGTGTTTTTTAAGCTTATATTTCAGGCGGTGCAATGTGTATCGTCACTGTGGCATTATGCTGCGTTTTTCTACCTCGCTTCTGGCATTTTCGTTCAAACGTACAAAATTAAATATCATTGCACCACATTTGCATTTCAGGTAACGCCATAATGGATGCAATATATTGTTGAACTATTTCTGGTAGAGGAACATTATAAGTAATAAAGCGCGTGATAACCGGTGCAAACATCGCATCAGCAATCGTGAACGATCCAAATAAAAACTCTCCATTTGAGTAATGCTTTAAACGACAATCTTGCCAAATTTGAATGACACGACTGATTTCACGCTCTGTTTCTTCTAAGAGATCCGGATAAGGAAAACGTGCCTCTAGATTATAAGGCAAATGCTTTCTTAATGACTGAAATCCAGCATGCATTTCAGCAGAAATACTGCGGGCTAAAGCACGTGATTTAGCCTCTTTTGGCCATAATAAAGCATTTGGAAAAACTTCTGCAAGATATTCTCCAATGGCTAACGAGTCCCAAATAAGTTGATCTCCATGCTTTAATACGGGAACTTTACCAGAAGGTGAAATATTAGCAATTTTTTCTTTAGTATCGGGTTGATCCAATTGAATAAAAACCGCTTCAAAATCAGTCGCTGTTTGCAGCAACATCAGCCATGCTCTTAAAGACCAAGAAGATTTATTTTTACTACCCAGATAAATCGTTAATTTTTCCATATTAAACCTTTTGCCTTCATCATGTTTAATATATTACCGCATCTAACCAAGGCCGTCGATTTTATTTATTATTATTTTATATAACCAACTGATTTAAGTAATTGCATAAAAATTTTCCCCTCTGTTCCTAGATCCTCATAAACATACGTTTGAATATAATTTTTTAAAATATATTCATATTCTGGTAAGGTCAGAATTTCTAAAATTTCTTCTACACGCGTACGCTCTAATGGATTATCCAATTGACAAGTTTGAAACAAAATGGCACCTAAAATTTCAGCTTTACATACTTTACGAATAGAGTCTGCCGTTTTAAAACTCTGGATACAAAAACTAAGCGTTCGAGTTTTATTCCATTCGCGCCATCGATTAAAAACAGTTAAAGCCATATTTTTATACCGGGACATATTTTGTTGAAAATCTTGAACGCCTGAAAATAATAAAAAAAATAAAGCAGGAATAGTGGCCTCAACATTGGCCCATGAACAATTACCGCTAATCTGGGCTGCTACTTTTATTTCAGTTAAGGGCTGTAATTCTAAATAATTTTGTAACTCCGTATTTATAAAATGACTAGATTGTTTTTCATAAATTAAATGTTTTATGAATTCAATCGACATCCGTTGTGGTTGGTTAATATGGTAAAAAACTACATTATCATATAGCCTACTTTCTTCACGACGATCACATTTAATAAAAATTGAACCTGCTTTAATAAAAGTAATTGCGTGTCCCTCATATCCAACTGGAATAATTAAAGGTTCTTGCGTAATTAACTGATCAATTTGATTATGAAATTTTTTAATATCAGTCCGATATTGTTGATATTTAATAAGACTCGCCGCACGATAAATAACATCGACAATGATTTGTAGCTGTTGATTATAACGACGCAAATCTCGCGCCGCAAAATGATTTTTAAATTGTGCCAATGATTCTGCAATAATGGCTAGACTAAATTCAAGATAAAATCCTTCAAAATCAAGCTCAACAAAATTATTTTTAGGATCAATAATATTAGCCGTGCCGACTAATTCAAATATATGCCCTAATAATTTTGTATTTATAAAATCTTGTGCAAACTCAAGACTTGCACCATTTTTTAATAACAGATTTTTAAGCTTATTTTTTTGCCGTAAAATAGGAATCACTAAAATAGGTTGGCCTGCAAAAGTATAAGCATTCGGGTCAGCTCCTTTTTTTAATAATAATTCAGCTAAGTTAAGATTATTATTTTCAGCTGCCCAATGAAGCGCAGTCCCTCCTGTCATATCTTGTAAATTAACATTGACACCATTTTCAATCAGGACTTTTGCTATTTCAAAATTATCCGCAATCGCAGCTTCAATCAATGGGGTAAAACCATATTCATCTAATTCATTTAACTCATTCAAATCAATACCAGAATGTACGTATCGAATGATATATTCATCTTGATTATTAATAATTGCATCAGCCAGTGATATCATAATATAGTATTATCCAAAAGGAGTCGGCTTAGGACGAGGACGAGAAGTGGGTACATATTCATGCCCCATTTCCTTTGTATTTTTATTTTTAAGTGTCAATTGATGTGTAAATTCATCCACTAATTTTTTTTGATCACGCTCATTAGTTTGTATTTTACCTAAATTTGGTACGCCCACTACTTGTTTCTCGGCACCACTAAATTGTGCGGTATTTGAAATAGGGTGGGTTTTAAAATTACTTCCAAAATCATTACCACCAAACTGATTAGCATTAACATTATTTTGATGGGGCTTAATTCCTTTTTTAGCAGCATCTCTTTCTTTGATAATTAATTTTTGTTTATTGGTGATTTCTTTATGTAACCCTTTTTCAACTAGCCGTAATCTTTTAATTTCTTCGAAAGATAATAAATCATCTCGTTTTTCGACAAAAGTTTCAAAATGAAATAAAACCTCGCCGCTACTTCCACCAGAGCGACCCGTACTCGTACCACCCTCTTCGTCTTCAGTATTATCACCTGGTTCATTTTCATTAGTCGTCATACCCACCTCTCGTTTCTATATATTCTATATAATCCTATATAATGTAAGTATAACAAAACAATTTATACTCATCTTTAAAAAATATCATTAATAAACAAATAGTTAAATATAATTGATTTTTGTATAAACAACTAGCGGATGAATAATAATTGTTTTATCCTATTCATCTTTAACTTCATTAAAAAAGCGATTTATGACAGATACGTCAAATAATTCAAATACGCCTTATGCTAATTTAAACCCGCATCTCATCCTAGATGCAATTGAAAATACAGGATTATTATGCTCGGGTAGTTTATTAGCATTAAATAGTTATGAAAATCGAGTCTATCAAGTCGGGATAGAAAATGAAGCGCCTTTGATTGCTAAATTTTACCGACCCAATCGTTGGAGCAATGAAGCGATTCTTGAAGAACATCAATTCGCACATGAATTAATGCAACATGAAATTCCAGTGGTTGCACCCATGATTATTAAAGAAAAAACATTACATGATTTTAAAAATTTTCGCTATGCACTTTTCCCTCGCCGAGGAGGCAGACCCCTTGAATTAGACAATCTAGATCAATTAGCTTGGATGGGTCGTTTTATTGGTAGATTGCATGCAGTGGGTGCGTGTCAATCTTTTAAGAATCGTTCACGTTTAGATGCGAAAACGCATGGACGTGATCCTTTTCATTTTTTGATTAAACATAATTTTATCCCCGATTTTCTTAAAGAAAAATATATTGAAACCGTTACTTTATTATTAAATTTGATTGATGAAGCTTTTTTAAAAGCCGGCGTACTTGATTATATTCGTTTACATGGAGATTGCCATGCCGGAAATGTATTATGGAATGAAGTAGGTCCACATATTGTTGATTTAGATGACAGCATCATGGGACCTGCTATTCAAGATATCTGGATGCTATTATCAGGAGATCGTCAGCAAGTCAATTTACAATTAAGTTTAATACTCGAGGGTTATCGCGAATTTCACGATTTTAATGTGCGAGAAATTTATTTAATTGAAGCATTACGCGCACTGCGACTTATTCAATATTCTGCCTGGCTTGCCAATCGATGGAATGATCCTGCTTTTCCTTTAGCTTTTCCATGGTTTAATACCGCTCATTATTGGCAAGAGCAATTACAAGACTTAAACGACCAAATCAATTCGTTAATGAGTGCAGAAAATGAAATGATTAATACACTAAATTGTCTTTAGACAGTTTTTTTGATAATAAATAAAAAACAAAAGTCAGTGCCGAAATCCAAAAACTAATAGGCCAATCTGTAAAATAAGATAAACTAATCCCTAACCAAACTATGCCGATTGAAATTAAAACACTGACAATCATCCCACTCCAAAAATATCGTGTACATTGGATCGCAATAGCTGCAGGTCCCACTAGCAAAGTAAATACTAAAATCACGCCCACCACTTGGCTTGCAAGAGTGACGGCGATCGCCATGATAACAATAAAAAATAATCCAATTGTAAAGGGAGAAATGCCTTTAGCTTCTGCAAGTTCAGGTTCTAAGCTTGAAAAAAATAACGGTCGTGAAATAAAACTTAATGCTATTAAACTAATCAACATTAACCAAAACATTAGTTTTAAATCTTGATTGGATACCCCTAATAAATTGCCAAATAAAATAACCGATGCTTGTCCTGCAAATCCATGATATAAATATAAAAATAATGTTCCTAGCCCTAAACAAAATGATAAAATAATACCAATTGCCATATCACTTTTACTAATACGTTCTCCTAAAAGACTAATGCCAAATGCTGCAAATACCGTTAAAATAAATTGACCCACAATCGGTGTCATGCCAAATAATAAAGCACCAGCAGCTCCTGCAAAACCAATATGCCCTAAAGCATGTGCGGCAAAAGCTAAATGACGAATAATTGCAAAATAACCGACAATACCTGCTAATATGGCAGCCATTGTCCCTGCTATAAAAGCATGTTGCATAAAATCATAACTTAATATATTAATCATGATAATCACTCAAATTTTGATTTTCACCCAAAATAATAAGACGATCTTTATAATGAACCACGTCAATAGTCAAACCATATAATGCACTTAAATTCTCACTAGTCATAATTTCTTTGGTCTGACCAATGGCTGCATGACCATTTGCAAAATATAACACTCGATCCATGACTTTTAATAAAGGATTCGGATCATGTGCCGTTAGTAAAATAGTTGAATTTAGTTTTGTTTTGATTCTATAAAGTAATTCAATAAATCGTTCTTGTGAACGTGGATCAAGCCCTGCCAATGGTTCATCTAATAATAAAATTGGCGGATAACCTTGTAAACTTTGCGCTAAATAGACACGTTGCCGCTCCCCTCCTGATAGTTGCTGAAAAGGACGATCTGCAAATGATTCAGCTTCTACTAATTTTAAAATATTGGTTATTTCGCTTTTTTGTTTTTTCGATAAAATAGGTAATCCATAGCAAGCGCTGTTAATCGATGCACCTATTATTGTACGACTTGTTAAATGTGCAACACTGGCTATCATTCGTAGTTGTGGCATATAACCAATACGATCATTCCCGTGCGTAGGTTTAGCATTAAAAATAAAAAGATTGCCTGCCACTGGTTTAATCAATCCTAATAATGTGCGAATAAAAGTAGTTTTACCAGACCCATTTGAGCCAAAAATACCGATAAACTCTCCTGGCTGAATAGACAGCGTAATCTTAGATGCAATCACTGTTTGATTATATCCAAGAGAGACATTTTCAGCTTTAATAATATCGAATACTTCCATTTTAACCCTCATTTTGTAATGCGTATTCAAGCTCTTTTAATTGTTGCATCATCCATTGTATATAGGTTAAAGAAAGAGGTAATGTTTCTGTCACACCCAGCACTGGAATATGCTTTTCACGCGCGATAGATAACATTCTTTTTGTCATTGGGCTATCGACTTGTTTATTATAAATTAATAAACGTACTTTATGTTGAGTTAAACTATCCTCAAATGCTTGAATATCTGATGGACTGGGTGTCACATCATTCATCATATTTTCTTGAAATCGACGGTTAAACATCTCAAAACCTAAATAATCTGACATATAATTAAAAATAGGTTCAGTCGCAGTGATGGGTGTTTTATCAAATTGCGTATGAATTTTTTGAATCATCAAAAACAGTGCATGATAATCTTGAGTAAATTGATTGAATTGATGTAAAAAATAAGCTGAATGATTAGGATCAAATGCAATAAGCATCGTTGTTATTTTTTTTGCAAAGATCAGCATCGTCTGAGGATCATACCAAATATGTGGATTAGTATTGATTTTAATATTAAGTAAACTTGCAACTATCAATACTTTTTTATTAGAAGAAATATTTGAAGTAATAGCAATCATCCAAGGATCATAATCAGCGCCATTATAAATAATTAAGTCTGCTTTAGCGATCATTATAAGTATTTTGGGGCTCACCGTAAATAAATGTGGATCCTGATTTGGATTATCTAATACATTTTCTACTTCTACATATTGCCCACCTATTTGCTTAACCACTGAACCATAAAAATTTTCTGCACTCACAACATGAATCATTGCCTCTACAGAAGATGAGAATAATAAAATAAATAATGTCATTAAAGTAATAAAATTTTTTGACATACACACTCACTAAAACCGTTTTTTATAAAAATGACAATAAGGTTGTTTACCACTCTTACCGTAATAGTCCTGATGATATTCCTCGGCAGGCCAAAAAGGACTTGCCAGCAAAAGATGTGTAGCAATAACATAATTTTTTTTCTTAAGCAATTCTATTTGTTCTTTTGCCTCAAGTAATTGATTATCGTTATAATAAAAAATAGCACTTTCATATTGTTGGCCTAAATCAGGGCCTTGACCATTTTTTTGTGTAGGGTCATGTATTTCAAAAAAATAACGCACTAATACTGAAAATTGCACAATGATTGGATCATAAATAATTCGTATTGCTTCCAGATGACCTGACTTGCCTTGACAAACATCTTCATAAGTAGGATTGAGCTTATGGCCGCCGGTGTAACCTACTTCTGTTTTTAAGACACCAGGATATTTCTTAAAAAGTGCTTCAACACCCCAGAAACAACCCGCTGCAAAAATCGCTTCTTCAGTATCTATCACTTGTAAATCTTTTACAAAATCAAGACTAACTGAATTCACACAATGACGAAAATTTTTAACTGTATAGTGTTCTCCTTGAAAAGCATGGCCTAAATGAGCGTGACAGCGATGACATAAAATTTCTGTTCGTATACCATCACTATCAATTTTATATTCAATACTATTTTTTATCTCTTCATCAAAACTTGGCCAACCACACATTGAATGAAATTTTGTTTGCGAACGAAATAATGCAAGTCCACATTGTCGACACAAATAAGTCCCTTTTTCATCAAAATCATTATAGTGACCGGTAAAAGGATGTTCTGTTGCTTTATCAGAAATCACTTTTTTGACCTCAGGTATTAAACTACTTGATTTTAATATCATTTGTCAGCCTTAATTTTTTTTAGTTATAAAATAGTATGTTAGCATTATTATGATAAAATTGAACTAAATTTTGCTCAGAACACCCCAGAAATGAATAGAATTTTAAATAAAAAATATTTAAATATTATGCAGTTAAATTATTTATTAATACTTCTTAACCAAAAAAGAGTTCCCCTTAAGCTATTTTCCTGTATAATCGCCGAATGCAATCAATTATCAATTTATCAAAATATTTATTATTAGTCGTATTAAGTTTTAGTTTTTTAATCGTGTGGTATTCAACAAGTAGCAATGATGTTTTAGAATTTGAAAATACCATTCCTATTGAATCATCGGTTAATAATCAAAACAGCGATACTGCGCCTAATCTTGATTTAATACCGATTACTAGTAGCATTTCATCTGCGAATTCAATTTGGTATAGCATTTCTCGCGATTTAATAATCAATCATAAAACACAATCTGCTGCCGTACAAAAAGAAATAAAAAGTGTTTTAGCTGAAAAAGGCAAACTTGAAAGTATTTTAAAAGCAGCAGCCCCCTATATTTATTATATTCACCAACAAACACAAAAATATAATTTACCAGGCGAATTAGCTTTGATACCCGTCATTGAAAGTGAATTTAATCCTAATGATCACTCGACAAAAGGTGCCACAGGACTTTGGCAATTAATGCCTGCAACAGCACGAGATTTGGGGATTAAAGTCAAATCAAGTTATGATGGACGTCGTAATGTGATTGATTCAACTAAAGGTGCATTACTTTATTTTAGAGACTTAGGAAATAATTTCAAAGGCAATTGGTATTTAGCCATTGCTGCTTACAACTGTGGTCAACAAACTGTTGCAAATGCTATTCGCAGAGCGGGTAGTCATGATTTCTCTCAACTACATTTACCGACCGAAACTAAATTTTATGTTTTAAAATTATTAGCTATTGCAGCTATTGTGAATAACCCGCAAAAATATGGGGTACAATTACCTGCTATTTATAACAAACCTTATTTCTCACAAATTGAAACATCCAAACCTTTTCAGTTATCTGCGATCGCCAAAGAAGCAGGTATCAATTTAGATACTTTAAATAAACTTAATCCTGATTATAAAAATGGGAAAATTCCCAAAAAAGGTCCTTATACTTTATTAGTTCCTATTAATAAAAAAGCAATTGTAATAAGTCAATTAGGTAAATCAGGTAATAGTATTATCTTGACCCATTAATTAAATATCAAATCTTAATGAACACGCTAATCCTGTTTTTAGTGTCACTGCGTGATTTAAAATAATAGGCTGATTGCTTTTTCCATGCCCCACACCGTTAATACGTAACACTGGAATAGGCATTTTTTCTGAAAATTGTTGTAAGGTTTGTTCAATAGAAGATTGCTCATCACTTTCTTTACCTCCTGTCAAATCGCCAATTAAGAGTGCTTTTGCTTTTTCAAATAGATTAGCTTGTGAAAAATGCGTGAGCATTCTATCAATGCGATAGGCTGGTTCATTAACATCTTCAATTAAAATAATTTTTTCAATCGCATTCATTTGCCAAGGTGTGCCAATACTAGTTTGAATAATACTTAAATTACCGCCAGTCACCACAGAGCGAATAATCGATTCTTTTTTTGCAAATTGATTTAAAGGTTTTAAGTTTTCTAAACAAAATGAATTCACTTCTTGAAATAAAATTTTCTTTAAATTTTGAATCGAATCTTCTTGTAAAGTATTTAAAGCAATCTGTCGCAAAGAAGGCCCATGCAGAGTGCTCCAACCCCAGCATTTTTGCAAAAAAAGATGAATCACGGTGGCATCACTAAAACCAATAAATAATTTTTGCGGTGAGGGTATTTTTATTTTCGCTAATGCCGGCATTAATCTTGCAGAACCATACCCACCCCGAATACACCAAACTGCCTGAGAAATATTATTTAACAAAGCTTCTTTTAATTGTTGAAAACGATTTTCATCTGTATTTGCACATAATAAATCATCTGCAAAAATATTAGCAGCAATACGACTATGCAGCCCCCAAGTAGATAATATATCTTGTGTTTGATTTAATATACTCTCTTCACATCGTGAAGCAGGCGCTATTATATCAACAACATCCCCTTTTTTAAGATAAGACATCTTTTTCAATTGTTTAACCTCTCTTTGAAGTATCATCCAAAAATAAATCCAAAAACAATATATTTAGGTTCTTTTAAATAAGGATCAACATGTTTAACAGGAGAAATAGCATTAACTGCATCTAATGCCGCTTGATCAAGCACCCCTGTTTTACTCGATTGGATTAACTGAACATTGGTAATATGTCCATCTGGATAAAGTAAAAAACGCACGTAAGCCACCCCTCTTATGCCAAAATCTACAGCCGATTTCGGATAGATTAAACTAGCAGTTAATGCCCGACCTAAAATTTTAATTAAAGGTTTAGGCGTTTTTTTATTATCGCCCAGCAAATGAATGGGGTCATGTTCTTTCAAAGTTGCCTTTGTCTCGGAGGGCATGTTTTTTGCGCTGTTTGTGTTATTTAACGGCACCTCGTGATTATCAATTGATTTTTCAATGCCTGTTGGTGAAATAGGCAAATTACGTTTAGATAAAAATTGAGGACGAGAGGCAGCCTTGCTCGAATTTCTGTGATATAGATAAGCAGGGACATATAAAGCAGGTTTTTCGAGTAGATTTTTTTGATGGTTAAAGCTCATAAAAAAAAGAAAAAAAACCAACAAATGCAGTATTAAAGATACCCATAAACTGCTTTTTTGGAACGTTCTTGATAGTTTTTCAACCATAATTTTACTCTCGCCAAGCAACCATCATACCGCATTTTTAAGATAAAAAATTCGAAATTTATTGCTACTTATCTTCAAGTTAGGTAAATTTAATATTTTCATTATTCTTAAAAGAGATATCTATGCGATTCTATCTGCTCACTGTTTTAATTGTCATTCTTTCATTTGGGTTTATGATGACAACGGCGGATGCAAAACGATTTGGTGGTGGGAAAAGTTTTGGGATGAGTCGCTCTTATTCTCATTCAAATACAAGTTATTTATCACAACCTAAAGCCGCTATTAACTCTACTAAATCTTCTTTCAGCCGATGGTTAGGTCCGCTCGCAGGATTTGCTTTAGGTGGATTGATCGCCTCTTTATTCATGGGACATGGAATAGGCACCGGTTTATTATCTTGGTTAGCAATAGGTGGTATTTTATTTTTTATCTGGAATTTAATCAGTAAAATGAAATTAAATCCTACTGGCTTCAAAACAAATTCAACTTATCAAACAGAACCGACTGCTCAATTTACCAATTTATCTAATAATAAAACACCTCCTCTAACAGCAGTGTCGAACAATCATGAAACTTCGATGTCATTTGATAAAGAGGCTTTTCTACGCCATGCAAAAACTATTTTTATTCGATTGCAAGCAGCCTATGATAGTAAAAATTTAGCTGATATTCGTGAATTTGCAGCGCCAGTGGTTTTTGCTGAAATACAAATGCAACTTCAAGAAAGGGGAGAGACTGCCAATGTCACTCAAGTATTAAACATTGATGCTGAATTATTAGAGCTTGATCCTGAAGCAGATGACATGATTGCCAGCGTGATATTCTCTGGAAAAATAAGCGAAGATCCAAATAAATCACCTGAAGCATTTAAAGAAATATGGCACTTTCGACAAGACAAAATCAGTCTTGAATGGATCATTTTGGGTATTCAGCAAATGATATCTTCATAGGTGGATCACCATGGAAAAAATTCAAAATCACCCATTTAGAGTTTTATTAATTGAAGAAGATTCTGAAGTCGCTCAATTAATTAAAACTTGGTTAACAGACTATGCCGAAGTCACACATGTTACTGAAAAAGTCCAAGCAATGCTACTGGTGCAAGATGAAAGATGGGACTTAGTGATTTCAGACACACAATTTCCTGAATTTAATGATCTTGACTTAACTAAATTAGTTAAATCTATCCATCCTAATGTTGCTGTTTTAATTGTAACAGCTAATCAAAAAGTCGATTTTATATTAAATGCGATGCAAGTCCACTCTGATGGCTTATTATTTAAGCCATTAGAAAAAGAGAAATTTTTAGAGTTAGCACTTAAACTAGCCAATCATAGTAAAACACACCACCAAAATAATCGAAAAATTATTTTGGCGATAGGCGCCCATCCTGATGATGTAGAAATTGGCTGCGCAGGCGCACTCGCTTTGCATTATGCAAAAGGAGATATCATTAATATTTTAACTTTAAGTTTAGGTGAAGCAGGTGGTAATCCATATATTCGAGAACGAGAAGCAACCACAGCTGCCAAACTGTTACACGCTAATCTTTTTCTACAAAAGTTACCTGACACTAAAATTCCTTATGGGAAAGAAACAATTGCCATCATTGAGGAACTCGTTGAACAAATTAATCCAACACATGTTTATACGCATTCAGTCAATGATTCTCATCCAGACCATTGTAATGTTCATAACGCAACGATCAGTAGCACGCGGTTTGTGCATAATGTTTATTGTTATCAATCCCCATCCAGCACAGTTAATTTTAAGCCACATTTATTTGTTGATATTACTAATTATTTTGACCAAAAATTGCAAGCTCTTGCCGTCTATAAAAGCCAGAATGAATCACGGCTTTATTTAAAAACAGAAATGATTCACGCTAATGCATTATACTGGGGACGATTTTGCAATTATGGGCTTGCTGAACCCATGGAAGTCGTTCGTGAAAAAAATATTTAAATTTATTTTTCTAATTCAACTTTAATAATTTCACCATTTCGAATAGGATGTTGCGTTTCTTCTTTTCGAAACAAACGCATCCAGTTTTGGGTGGCTACAAACCCATATTGTAATCCTAATAAATAAGCTTTAAAAAATTGCCCATGCCCCATAATTAAAATAAATCCAGATTGTTCTAATAATTTTTCCTGAAATTGCACTAAACGATATACGAAATGCTCAAATGATTCAGCCCCCTCCCCATCGCAATACAGAGGATCTGCTTTTTCCCAGTATTGCTTAATAGCAGCTTTTCGTTCTGTTATATTCATGTTAAAAAATTTTGTGAAAGATAGATAAGTCAACTCTTGAATAGGCCAAATTTCTAAAGGCGCATTAGGCCACTTTTTTAACATAGGACTCAGTGTATCTTGAGTACGTTTAAGAGGAGACACAACTATGAGATTAGGTTCTGTTATCACCTCTTTTGCAATTTTAATCGCTTGCTGTTGACCTAAATAAGTTAAACTAATATTTTTAATATCTTGAGTAATAATGCCTTTATTTGCTGTGCTTTCACCATGACGAACCAGCCAAACAGTTATTTTAGACATAAAGCCTCCCACTCTGCTATCGAACAAAAATGTTCTGTCCAGTAACGAACGACCATGATTTCATTAAAAGGCAATAAATCATTCGGCAATGTTTCATTTTTGAGATCTTTTATTAATAACTGTGGTATATCAATACCTGCAGCTGCTGTCAAAGGTAATGTTCCTGGAAAGCGAGGATTAATTTCTAATAATTTGAGCGTACCATCTACCGCACGTTTAAATTGAATATTAGCAACATATAAAATACCAACGACTTTGGCCACTTCAATTGCTAAAAGTGACAAAGCAGTATTATGTTGCGTTCGTGCTGCAACAGCTACGCCTGAATCTATTTTCATTCTGATTCGCGGCACAGAAACAAGTGCTTTACCTTGACTATTAATATAAACATCAACAGAAAATTCATCCCCTGGCAACCATTCTTGGATTAAATAACTGCCATCCATTGGTAGGTTTTCTAAATCTTTAAAGTTTTTAATTAAATAAATTCCAGCTGAACCTGCACCGACACGCGGCTTGGCAAATTTAGGAAAAGTATTAATTAATTTTTTATTTTCATCTGTTAATAATAAACTCTCAGGAATAGGAATTTTATTTTTGCATTGATTTAGTAATGCATATTTATCATAACAACATTTAAGCACACTTACCGGAGATAGCGGCAAAAATATTTTTAATTTTTCAAATTTTTCATAAGCAATGCTCAAAGGAATTAACTCAATATCAACTGTTGGAATAATTAAGTTAATTTTAAATTTTTCACACACGTGTAAAACATTTTCAACGTAATCTTTAGCATCCCCTTTGGGTAATATAATGCGTTGCAGCGCAGGCACTAAATAAAGACCTGCTGCACAAGGATCAATATCTGCCATATATAAAGTATGAATTGTATTTAAACTTTTCCATACACTAATGGCCGCAGCCCCCCCAGCCCCAGTCAATAAAATTTTCATGCGTTATCCTTTAAAAATTTAAAAATAAATGCGCCATCCAATACTACCAACTGTTGTATCATTAAAATAATAATGCGAATAATAAGCTTCTAGTCCACTATTTTTAAATATCATTAAAATCAATCGACCGTGTATTTCCCAACTTTTTTGGGTGGTACTATAAGCTGCGCCTAAATCATAAAAAGTTTTTGTACTAAATTCTTTATTTAAGTCAAATGAATAAGCTCTAGATTGCCCGCCAATTTGTTCTTCTCCTAAAAAACCCGTGACGCTGACATTAAATGGTAATGGGGTATATAAAGTCGTTCCTAAATAGTAAAGCTCACTATTCCAAGGAGAAGGTAAGGCTTCTCTGACACCAACTAACCATTGCCAATTAGGCAAGACAAAAAGGTTAGCATTCGCCCCTATTCTATATTCAGTATTTAATTTCAAATGTTGACGAAATTCATAATATAATCCCCAGCCATATTTATTAGGAATTTGTCTTTGAAATCCAATTAAATAACTATTTTTTGGCAGCACAGTTGGGGTGAGTACTGAACCTAATTGAATTTCTTCAGAATTATGTGCATATTGTGTAATTAATTGATCCGTTGCATTTAAATCCGCATAAAAATTAACATTATTATTATAAGAGCTTGCCTTTCCAATAGAATAACGACCCGCATTTGTAGTTAATATATATCGCGTTGAATCCTGTAATTGATGTAATCCCCTAATACTATCAGGACTCGTCGGATCAATTAATAAAGCTTGTGTAAAATATTTTTTAGCTTCTGGAAATTCTTTGTTGGTCAATTTAACTTGGCCTAAGCCATTGAGTGCTTCCACATCATGTGGTTTTTTTTGTAGAATAGAACTATATATTTTTTCAGCATCTTTTATCCGATATTCTTGCAGTGCGACGCGTGCAGCGCCTAACAAAGCAGGATAATACTGAGGATTTTGTGCTAAAATTTCTTCATAAATAGCTTGTGCTCTTTGTGGTTTACCCGCCCATTCATAAGTAACAGCTAACTCTATTGCTGGACTAAAATCTTTAAGTGGTGCGACTCTAATTGCTTTTTGCAACCATAAAATGGCTTCTGCATATTGATGAGTAAAACCTGCCTCTTTTCTTGCAAGTAATCCATGTAATAAAAAAGTGTGCTCATCATGCGGCTGTATTTTGTCACATTTTTGCAAGATAGCTTTAGTTCTAATAAAGGGTGGTGGATCTTGATTTAAAAAAATAAATCCTTGATTTATCTGACAAGGAGAAACAATACTTACTTTTTTCTGTTGCGTATTGATCTGATGTATTCTTGCCATACCATTAAGAGCGTCAATATCCTGTGGATTTTTTGCTAGAAAAATTTGATAAATTTTTTCTGCATCAGATATTTTTTTTTGGGCAATATCAATATTCGCCATACCTAATAAAGCAGCTCTTAAATTTGGATGATTTAATAAAACACTTGTATATATATTTTTTGCATCATCAAATGATTGATTCCAATAATATGTATTGGCTAATTCTAGAGCCGGAATAGGATTATCAGGCATCACGACCGCATTTGCTTTTTTAAACCATTCAATTGCTTCTATAAAATGATGTGAAGCTTGTCCTTCTTTTCTAGCCACTAACCCATGCAATAAAAGAACCTGCCAATTGTTAGGGGTCATTTTATCGCATAGTGCTAATATATTTTTGATGATAGCAAAATCAGGCTTATTTTGATTAACTAAATCAAGTCCTTTATTTGCTTCACATCCTGTTAACATTTTTTGAAAAGACGATAAAGCAGTTGGTGCAGATAAAGAAGAGGCAGCAGGCACAGCATTAGTTGCAGCATGCACTCTTGCAAGTCCCAATAGGGCAGGACGAGAATCAGGACTTATTTTTAAAATATTTTCATAAATCTTTTGCGCTTGATCAAACTTGCGCGCCCATTCATAAGTCACCGCTAATTCTAATGCCGGAATATCATTATGCGGGCCTGCAAGCCATCTTGCCTTTTGTAAATTTATAATCGCTTCATTATAATTATGCGAGATTAAAGCTTTTTTTCTTGCAATCAATCCTTTTAATAAAAAAAGTTGGCCATTATCTGGATCTGTTTTTTCACAGGTTGTGACAATTTCTTGAATAGCATTCATATTTGGCGCAGGTTTATTTAATAGCGTTAATCCATCATTTGCATCGCAGGCAGAGATTGCATAAGCAGAATGTATTATTAATAACATACTGAGAGTCAAAAACAGCCTTATTTTCATAGTTAAAACTCGCTATAATTCCGCAAAATTAGTAAAAAAATAATTAAGAAAATAATAATTACTTCATATATGAAAAGCCTTTTTTCAAACCACTTATCTCTTGTTAATAATTTCTCAAAAGAAGATTTTGCTTCACTGATAAAAACAGTTTCTTTCATTTTTAACCTTTCTGTTTTGTCCCACTTTAAATTAATCTGAACCATTTCTGCTATAAAAGAAGAAAGCGTAATAACACACAAAAAAGGGCCATAACCCACTATTATTAATAAAAAATCAGTTATTTTTTGCGAGAGACCTGCTTTATCTAAACGATAGACAAACCAGGCAAATAACATACATACCGAAATCCAAGCATAAAAAAATAATAAAATATTCATGCGCCAATAAATAAATGTATGCGTAGTACTTATCATTTTTAATACATAATTAAATGTATGAGGCGCAAAAGAAAATATCATGATCGTAAGGGAGATAAATCCAGGAAACATCAAAGTAGCAATCCATGCACGCTTGGTCACTTCAAAATCAATAAAAAGAGTATAAAAAGTAAAAAAAAGATAACACACAATACTTAATGCAGAGAAAGACTGGAATATTTTCCAAGATAAATTAACATCTAAAAAAAGAAGGACTATCAATGAAATGGAAGTTAAAATCATAAAAAATGGCATAAATAAGGTACTAAACCATATCCAACCAAAAAGTACACTACCTAAACTAGCCTCTTTTTTAGGATGGAACCAAATATGACGAAAAGCTCGGGTAATTTGCACATTTCCTCTTGCCCAACGAAAACGTTGTTTCCATAAAGATCTTAAATTACCAGGTTCTTCAGCTCTTGCAATCGCATTTCCTTCAAATATCGCAAGACGTCCATCTAATTGAGTCAAAAAAGTAGTATAAGTATCTTCAGCTAACGTGGTGGTATTAATTTTTCCGCCTAAAGCAATAATATTTTCCCTTGTATGTAACTGTGCCCCGCCTGCTAAACACGCAAGCCATCCCATCACATTTTGACTACGACGCGCACCTGCTTGTGAAATCACATATTCTGTCGCAATAAAATGTGAGACTAAATTACCTGGCACATGACCTTCTCTGATATAAGCTGTGACTGCACCGACGGTGGGATCGGCTAAATGACGCGTCATTCTTGTAAGAGAAGTTGGCGAAAATAACACATCTGCATCTATCATTAAAACAGCTTCTGCCCACTCATCGCTTAAAACTAACTGTAATCCAAAATTTAAGACATGGGCTTTCCCTAACCCTCCTTGCTCACGTTTTGCGTAGATAATTTTATTAGGGTAAGCCAATTGTTTTTCTTTGCAAAGTTCAAAAGTATTATCTGTGCTTGCATCATCAATTAAATAAATACGAAATGCATCACTTGGATAGTCCAAACGCATCAACTGTTCGATGGTTGCACTAACAGAATCCGCTTCATTCCAAGCAGGAATAATAATCGCCGTTCGAGGGGTACAAGGTTCGCATTTAGAATAATGACTTCGCCAATAATGAAACCCAACCAATAAAAATTGAAATAATAAACTAAAGATAGGGACCAAACCAGACAGTGACAAAATCATGAAAAAATGAATTAATGCAGCTGATTTCATAGAAAACCTATTAACTCTAAACAAATCTTAGCAATAATTTGTGCAAAAAATACAAAAATGCGGTTATCCTTACACATTTAAAATCCTTGTTTAATCAATTTACTATAAAATTTAGTATAGACAAATGCGACAAAAATCACTATCAAAAACAAAAACATCGTTAGTTTATACTGATACTTTTGTATAATACCCATCCATTTTTAAAATAGCTTAACTTATGAAAAAAAAATCTATTCGCACACTCAATGAAATTGCACAACAAAATCTCATTCCTCAGACAGACTTCTTAGAATTAAAAAAAGTCGTCGATACGTTTTCTTTAACCATTTCAGATCAAATGCTGCAATTGATTGATAAAAATAATCCTAATGATCCTATTGCTCAACAATTCATACCGAGCAAAGAAGAATTAAATATTTCTCAAACTGAATTGCAAGACCCTATAGCAGATGCAGCGCATACTCCTGTCAAAGGCATTGTTCATCGTCATGCTGATCGTTGCCTATTTAAACTTGCTTATGCTTGTGCTGTGTATTGTCGATTTTGCTTTAGAAAAGAAAAAATTGGTAATGCAGCAGAAACAATTTCACCTCAGGAATTAAAAAATGCTTATAATTATATTCGTTCGCATTCTGAAATATGGGAAGTTATTTTAACCGGCGGGGATCCTTTAATGCTTAAGCCTGCTTTTTTAAAAAAAATATTAATTAACTTAGCTACTATTCAACATATTGAAGTTTTAAGAATTCATACCCGCATTCCAATAGTCGACTCATTAAAAATAAATACTGAAATGCTTGATGCATTGAAATGTGGCAAACCTGTTTATATTATTATACATGCAAATCATCCTAAAGAATTTTCTAATGAAGCCATCCAAGCTATTGCGCAATTAGTCGATGCGGGTATTCCTTTGTTAAGCCAAACTGTTTTGCTAAAAAATATTAATGATAATATTGACGTGTTGGGGCAACTGATGCGATGTTTTATTAAAAATCGCATTAAGCCTTATTATTTACATCATGCTGATTTAGTCAAAGGCACCTCCCATTTCAGAACGTCTATTAAAAAAGGGCAAACTTTATTAAAAGAATTACGTGCGCGTTTTTCTGGCATTTGTCAGCCAACTTATGTGCTTGATTTACCCGGCGGGTTTGGAAAAGTACCTATTCATTCTAATTATATTTTATCCACACAGGAAACAGAGTATTGTATAGAAGATCATAATGGTGATGCGCACGCATATTCTGACATTTATAAAAATTAAATTAATAATTATCAGTACGCTTTAGATTCTGCCAATGCCACTTTAGAATGAGTATTTTTACCTAAATAGTCAGTAATAAATTTATCAATTTGAATTAATTTTTTTAAATCAATTCCTGTTGCTATATTTAAGCCGTTTAACATATATAAAACATCTTCAGTGGCAACATTTCCACTAGCGCCTTTTGCATAAGGACATCCGCCCAAACCTGCAATTGCACTATCAATCACTGAAACGCCTTGTTCTAAGGCAACATAAATATTAGCCAGAGCTTGTCCGTAAGTATCGTGAAAATGAACTGCTATTTTTTCAATGGGTAATTTTTGCGAAATAGTTTGTAATAATAATTTTGTTTGCTTGGGTGTGCCAACACCAATAGTATCTCCTAATGAAATTTCATAACAACCCATTTGTATTAATTGATCAGCCAGTACAACAACAGCGCTTGGCTTAATGTCTCCTGCATAAGGACAGCCTAATACACAAGATAAATAACCGCGAATAGGTATGTTATTTGCCATAGCAGCTGTTATGACATGATTAATATTTTCTAAGCTTTCTGTCACTGAACAATTCATATTTTTTTCAGAAAATTTTTCTGAAGGTGTGGTAAAAACTGCTATTTCTTTCACGCCTGCTGCTAATGCATTATCAAATCCTTGTTTATTAGGCACCAATACTGAGTAAATCACATTTTTTTCTTTAATAATGCCTTGATAGACTTCACTATGATCTGCTAATTGTGGTACCCAATGAGGAGAAACAAAACTTGTTACTTCAATTTGAGAAAGTCCTGTTTTGGATAATTGATTAATTAATTCAATTTTGATGGAAGTCGGAATAATCATTTTTTCATTTTGTAATCCATCGCGAGGACCCACTTCAACAATTTTAACTTTGCTTGGAAATGTCATAATATTATTTACTCACCTTTAAATACAGGAAGACGTTTTTCATTAAATGCGCGGATACCTTCTTCACGATCTTTTGTTGTTAAAATAGCATGATAATTTTCTAATTCATGATCAAATCCCATGCTAATCCCATTTTGCGTGAAATTTAAAGTTTTTTTAGCAGCGATAATTGCAAGCGGCGCATTATCACAAATGTGTTGCGCAGTTGTTAATACTGTTTTTAATAATATGGCTTCATCACAAATTTGATTCACCAGTCCCCAAGCACAAGCTTCCTCTGCTGAAAAAGAGCGACCAGTGAAAGTTAATTCTTTTGCTCTATTTAAACCGACTGCTCGTGGTAAATGTTGAGTGCCTAACGCACCAGGAATAATACCTATTTTAACTTCTGACTGAGAAAATATGGCAGTACTTGCAGCATAAGCAAAATCACTTGCTAACACTAATTCTAAACCACCACCAAAAGCTGCGCCATTCACAGCTGCGATAATCGGTATCGGACAATCCAACATACTTAACATCGCCTTTCTCAAAATCGCATGTTGAGATTTCCATTCACTTAAGTTTAAAGCTAATCTTTCTTTCAAATCAGCGCCTGCACAAAAAGCAGGAGCCTTGCCTATGATAATAATACAACGAATGTTTTTTAAATTTTTATGCATCGTTTGCCAAAAAAATAATAGCTCTTCCATCATTGTATAGTTAATAGCATTACGTGCAGCAGGTCTATTCAAAGTCAGTAGTAAAATAGCATCAGTGGGTCTTTCTATTAATAATGTCTTAAAATCAAATTGCATCAGTACAATATCCTTTAGAAAATCACATTCTAAATAAACCGAATTGCGTATCAGCAATGGGGGCATTCAATGCAATCATTAAACTCAATCCCAATATTTTTCGTGTCTCTTGAGGATCAATCACACCATCATCCCATAATCGAGCACTCGCATAATACGCATGGCTTTGTAATGCATATTGTTCTAATATCGGTTTTTTAGTCGCTTCTTCGTCTTGTGTCGTCCATGGTTTTTTTAATCGTTCGTTTTTTTCACGTGCAACAATATTTAAAACTTGTGCTGCTTGTTCACCACCCATCACAGCAATACGTGCATTAGGCCAAACCCATAAAAACCGCGGGTCAAAAGCACGACCGCACATAGCATAATTTCCCGCACCAAAACTACCACCAATCATCACGGTTAATTTAGGGACTTGAGCAGAAGCTACAGCGGTTACTAATTTTGCCCCGTGCTTTGCAATCCCTTCTGCTTCTAATTGACTACCCACCATAAAACCTGTGATATTTTGTAAAAAAACCAATGGTATTTTTCGTTGACAACAAAGCTCAATAAAATGTGTGCCTTTTAAAGCTGATTCTGAAAATAATACGCCATTATTTGCAATGATGCCAACAGGCATCCCATATAAGTGGGCAAAACCACAAATTAAAGTTTTAGCATATAATGCTTTAAATTCAGTAAAATCAGATAAATCAACCAGTCGTGCAATCACCTCTCGTATATCAAATGGATAACGCATATCTTGAGGGATGATGCCATATAATTCTTGAGACTCGTATTTAGGTTCATTAGAAAGTGACAAATGAAAAGGTTTTTTTAATTTTTGATAATTTAAATTAGCAATTATTTTTCGTGCAAGACGTAAAGCATGCTCATCATTTTCAGCATAATAATCAGCAACACCTGATGTACGACAATGCACATCTGCACCACCTAATTTTTCTGCTGTGACAGTTTCTCCTGTTGCCGCTTTCACTAAAGGAGGCCCTGCTAAAAAAATGGTTGCCTGTTTGCCTACCATAATCACTTCATCTGACATCGCAGGAACATATGCACCACCTGCTGTACAAGAACCCATAACAATTGCAATCTGTGGAATGCCTTTGGCTGATAAATTAGCTTGATTAAAGAAAATTCGGCCAAAATGATGCTCATCAGGAAATACTTCATCTTGCATTGGTAAATAAGCACCGCCTGAATCAACTAAATAAATACAAGGTAATAAGTTTTCTGCAGCGATTTGCAGCGCACGTAAGTGTTTTTTAACAGTTATCGGATAATACGTACCGCCTTTGACAGTTGCATCATTCACAATGAGCATACAAAGCGTTTTTTCAATTTGTCCAATACCTGTAATGATCCCACCGGCAGGAACAGAATCAGGATATAACTCATACCCTGCCAATGCCGATAATTCTAAAAAATCAGTTCCCTCATCCAACAATAATTGGATGCGTTCTCGCGGTAATAATTTACCTTGTTCTTCATGCCGTTGACGAGCTGCTTTATTACCCTCATACATGATTTGATTTAAGATAGTTTTAAAGTGATTTACTTTTTCTTGCATATGGGTTGCATTTTGCAAAAAAACAGCTTCTTCTCCATTAAGATGCGTCTGAATGGTCGTCATTTACATTTCCTCCGAAAATAAAGCACGTCCAATCAGCATACGTCGAATCTCAGAAGTGCCTGCGCCAATAGTATATAATTTTGCATCACGCAAAAATCGGCCCGTTGGAAATTCATTCATGTAACCATTCCCACCCAAACATTGAATTGCTTCACAAGCAACCCATATTGCTTTTTCTGAAGTGTATAAAATAACACCCGCTGAATCTTTTTGTGAACCCATACCACGATCAAATGCATGACAAACTGCATATAAATAAGCACGAGAAGAAGTCAGTGCCACATACATATCAGCTAATTTAGCTTGCATTAATTCAAATTCACCAATTGAGCGACCAAATTGTTTTCTTTCATGAACATAAGGTAAAACAACATCTAGACAAGCTTGCATGATACCGATTGGACCTGCGGCTAAAATTAAACGCTCGGTATTAAGACCTGTCATTAAAATTTTTGCCCCATGGTTTATTTCTCCCAACACATGTGAACTAGGCACAACACAATTTTCAAAAATTAATTCGCAAGTGTTTGATCCGCGCATACCTAATTTATCTAATTTAGGAGTAGTGAATAATCCTTTAAAATTTTTTTCAACTATAAAAGCTGTGATGCCATGTGCATTTGCTAATTTATCAGTTTTCGCATAAACAATAATAACATCTGCATCAGGTCCGTTGGTAATCCACATTTTATTGCCATTTAAAAAATAGTGATCGCCTTTTTTCTCAGCACTTAATTGCATACTCATGACATCAGAACCTGCTTGTGATTCACTCATTGCCAATGCGCCAATCCATTCACCACTACACAGTTTTGGTAAAAATAATTTTTTTTGTATTGGATTGCCATGTAAGCGAATTTGATTCATACATAAATTAGAATGTGCACCATAACTCAAACCAACAGCAGCTGAGGCTCGACTAATTTCTTCCATCACTAGAGCATGTTCTAAGTAACCTAACCCTGAGCCTGAAAATTCTTCTTCAACGGTGATACCTAAAAGTCCCATGGCTCCCAACTGACGCCACAGTATTTCTGGAAAATGATTCTGTTGATCAATTGCTTGTGCATAAGGTGCAATTTCATTTTTTGCAAATTCCTGCACAGCATTTCGTAAAATTTGCGTTGTTTCGTTAAAATAAAAATTAAGATAATCCGTCATCTCTCCCTTCCAAATGGGCCATCATGGCCGCTAAAAAACGCGAAGCTTCACCACCTGTTACCACGCGATGATCAAAGCTTAATGAAAGCGGCATTATGCGTCTGATCGCTATTTTACCTTCATGCACGCGAACGCACTCACGAATTCTACCGCAACCTAAAATACCAACTGCTGGAGGAACCACCATCACTGTAGCATAACGCCCTGCAAAAACACCAAAATTAGATAAAGTAAAAGTCGCACCTTGTAAATCTTCTTTGGCAATCGTACGTAATTGAACTGATTTTTTTAACCGATTAATTTCTGTGCGCAAGTCTTTTGGTGATTGATTTAAAATATTTTTTAAAACAGGTACAAACAATCCTTCTGCCGTATCCATGGCAAGACCTAAATGAATAGCATTATGTAAAATACGTTTCTTTATTTTACCATCATACCAAACATTTAACACAGGTTCTGCTTTTATGCCTGTTATAATCGCTTGAATTAAACTCACTGTAATATCTGTTTTGTCAGGTAAAGAGGTAATATCGGCTTCATCAACAAGCGTGACATTCACGACTTCTTGGTGAGCACGTGCCATTTCAATTGCCATAAAATGACGAACACCATGCAAAGTTTCTTCTTTGTTGTCAGGTGTATTATCAGGCTTTATTAGTTTTTCCACATCTTCAATTGTAATTTGTCCTTGCGTACCTGTTGGCTTAACTGTCGCTAAATTAATATTATGTTTATTAGCAAACACACGTACGGCAGGCATCACTTTAATATTGCTAGTCTTTGCAGACTGAATAGGCTCAATATTTTCTTCTGCTTTAAGTATCGTATCGCTTTCCTCTAATTGACCAACAACAGATCCTTTATCTTTATTTACATTATTTTTATTCGTATTATTATCAGATGAAAATTCAAGTAATGGTGCATGTGTATTAATAAACTCACCCGGTTGACCATATAATTTAACAATCCGACCAGACTCGGGAGAAGGAATATCAACCAGTGCTTTAGCCGTTTCAACGGATACTAAAGGTTGATCGACTTTTACTTCATCACCCACTTTAACATACCACTCATGGATTTCAGCTTCTGCTAATCCCTCACCTAAATCGGGTAAATGAAAAATACTCATGCAAACTCCAAAACACGTTGTACAGCGTCAATAATTTGTTGTTCTTTCGGTAAATAATAATTTTCAAGTTTAGCGTAAGGGACAATCGTATCGTATCCTGTGAGGCGAATAATAGGTGCTTTTAAAAAAAATAAAGCTTGCTCTGCAAGCTCTGCAGAAATATGTTCGCCCACTCCACCGGTTCGTGCTGCTTCATGAATAATGATGCATCGCCCAGTTTTTTCGATAGAGGTTAATAAAGTTTGTTTGTCCAATGGCTTAATAGTTGCCACATCAATTATTTCAACAGAAATGCCATCTTTTTTTAGTTTTTGTGCCGCACTTAAAGTTTCTTTTATCATCGCTCCCCAGGAAATCAAAGTGACATCTTCTCCACTTTGTAAGATAAAAGCACGGTCTAACGGTAGTCCTTTTCCATCATCAGGGACTTCTTGCTTTGCCCAACGATATAAACGAGCAGGCTCTAAGAAAATAACCGGATCAGGATCACGAATAGCACTTAATAATAACCCATAGGCTCTTTGGGGCGATGAAGGAATCACGACTCTTAACCCAGGGATATGTGCATAAATCGCCTCAGTGCTTTCTGAATGATGCTCTGGGGCATGAATGCCGCAACCAAAAGGTGCGCGAAAGACTAGCGGACAACTTAAACGTCCACGTGTACGATTACGCATGCGTGCTGCATGATTAATGATTTGATCAAGTGCAGGATAAGTAAAGCCCATAAACTGAAATTCGGCAACTGGTTTTAATCCTTGCATGGCCATACCGATTGCAAGTCCTGCAATCATTGATTCAGCAAGCGGTGTATCTCGTACGCGTTCTTCGCCAAATTTTTCTAATAATCCAACAGTTGCGCGAAAAACACCGCCATCTTTACCGATATCTTCGCCTAGCAATATCACATCTGGATCAGCTTGCATTTCATAAGCTAACGCTTGATTGATGGCTTCAACTAAAGTTATTTCAGCCATGACATTGATCCCCTACTTGTTTAATTTGTTCACGTTGCTCAAAAAGAGTGTGTGGTAACTTAGCATAAAGATAATCAATCATATCTGAAGCAGGTGCTGGTTTTGTAGCTAAATAAGCTTGCACAGCTTTTTCAACTTCTGCAGTACACTCTTTTTGTAATTGTTCTTCTAAGATTTGATTCCATATTTTTAAATTTTCAAGATAGCGACGTAATCGCATGATAGGTTCTTTTTTCCATTCAAGATCACGTACACCTTTAGGCTCATAACGCGTTGCTTCATCGGCTGTTGTATGATCGCATTGGCGATAACAAATCATTTCTAATAAAGTTGGGATATTTTCTTCACGTGCTTTGGTTAAAGCAACATCAACCCGTTCACGAACAGCCAACACATCATTTCCATCAACTTGCTCACCTTGAAATCCAGCAGCAATTGCTTTTTGCGCAAGTGTTGCAGCGGCCGTTTGTTGACTACGCGGAACTGAAATAGCCCATTGATTATTATTAATAACAAAAACAATTGGTAATTTCCAAATACCTGCAATATTAAGTGCCTCATAAAAATCGCCTTGTGAAGTCGCCCCTTCTCCACAAGTTGTTAGAACGGCTCTTTTTTCTTGACGAATTTTAAGCGCAGTTGCAATACCTGCTGCATGCAATCCTTGTGAACCAACAGGAACACTAAAAGGTAAATCTTCGCCACCTTGCAGATTACCTCGTTCATCTCCTCCCCAAAATAACAAAATATCTGATAGAGGGATACCCCGCATCCACATAGCAGCATAGTCTCGATAATAGGGCACTAAAATATCGTTTTTAAGCATTGCATCGCCTATGCCGGTAAAAACTGCTTCCTGGCCCAAAGACGATGGATAAGTCCCTAACCTACCCGTACGCTGCAAAGCAATTGCCTTCGTGTCAAAAACACGATTTAAAACCATTATGCGATACAGTCGTAGAAGATGTTCATTGTCTTTAGCAAACGAAGGTAAAGTTCCAACTATTTCACTCGTTTCGTTCAAAATTTGATAATAAGAAATTTCAAACCGAGCTATTATTTTCATTTAAAGAGTATTCCTTAAGTCTTCCAATGCATAATTATTGTCAGGTCTTAAGGTTGAGTCAAGCGCTTAAAATTTTCTTTCGTATTAAAAAATTTGTATGCATTTCTTTTAAGTAGTTGAAGTGACTTTTTTTATGTTTATTATAAATACATATAGATAATTTTTGTATACGCATATCGCTAATCACCCATGTTAAAATAGAAATATCACTGAATATCGCTATAGGAACTTAATAGGAACTTAAGCGTAAGGAGTGCGCAATGAGTAATCTGTTCAGATTGTTCTTGCAAGCTTTGAGTATTGTCACACTGCAGCTTTCATTATCAGCTTGCGATACATGGATGTATTCTTCTTTATCGCCATCCACTGCAACGGATGCCATTAGCAGCCAGCCGCAGTCTAATCAAGCTTTGGCTGATTGGAATTATAATGAACTTGAGCATGCATTACCTATTTATGAAGCAGCTGCTTTAAATCCATGGGGCAGTTTGCCTATGGAAATAAAATTAAAACCTGGCGATAGAAACCGTGCTATTTTGATACTACGCAACCATTTAAGAACAATTGGCGATTTAAAAGCAGATGATGATAATGAGTTAATACTCTATGATCATCAGTTAGTCAAAGCAGTTAAACATTTTCAAGCAAGAAACGGTCTATATCCAGATGGTATTATTGGTCCTGCCACTATTAGTGCATTGAATATTACACCGGCTGAACGTTTAAGACAAATTCAAGTTAATTTACAGCGGTGGGCCAAGTTATCCAATACGCTAGGCGAACGATATATCATGGTCAATGTGCCAGAATATCGCATGTATTTAGTTGATCATGGACAAACTGTGTTGAGCATGAAAGCTGTGGTTGGTAAACCTGAACGTCCGACCCCTGAGCTTACGTCCACTATGACAAGACTTGTATTAAATCCTTATTGGAATGTGCCAAAAACCATTGCCGAAAAAGATATTGTGCCTAAAGTAATACATAATCCAGATTATTTAGATGATATGCATATCAAAATATTTGACCAACAAGAAGATGATGCAATCGAGATGAGTCCGGATGAAGTTGATTGGGAAGAAGCCGCCACAGATGGGTTTCGTTATCACTTTCGTCAAGACCCAGGTAATGATAATGCCTTAGGCCGCGTCAAATTCGAATTTCAAAATTCATTGGATATTTACATGCATGATACGCCTGCTAAAAACTTATTTGACTTGCCAAAAAGAGCTTTTAGCTCCGGGTGTATTCGTTTGGAAAAACCGTTTGAATTAGTCAGTTATCTGATGCAAGATGATCCAAAGTGGAGTGAAGAGATGATGCAGGCTATTTTAGACACGGGCAGAACAAGCTACATTAAAATTCCACATCCAACTAAAGTCATTATCACTTATGTGACAGTGTGGTCTGATACCGATGGGAATCTGCAATTTCGTGATGATCTGTATGGATGGGATACCAACCTAACTGAATAACAGATAGAATAGCGCTTTATAAAAATAACTGTCTAAACGAGTAGCGGATATGTCCTTTAAAATTTGTCGCCTTAAAAAAAATGAAGATAAACGATTACGTGCCGGTCATGTATGGATCTACAGTAATGAAATTGATACCCAAGTAACACCCTTAAAAAATTTTGCTATGGGTGAGACTGTTATTATTGAAGCCCATGATAAAAAGCCCTTAGGTCTTGCTTATATTAATCCGCACTCTTTAATCACCGCTCGCTTATTTACGCGAGACTTAAATGAACCTTTAGACTTAAAATTCTTATTAAAGCATATGCAAATTGCTCTTGCTTTACGCGAAGAACTTTATAATAAACCTTATTATCGACTCATTTTTGGTGAAAGCGATGGGTTACCCGGCTTAGTGGTCGATAGATATAATGATATATTAGTCATACAGATCACAACAGCAGGTATGGATAATAAAACAGCTTTAATAATTGATGCGTTGCAAATTATATTACCCTCCATACAATCTATTTTATTACGCAATGATAGTCCAGCCAGACTTCAAGAGCATTTATCTCAAGAGATTAAAGCTGGATTAAATACACCGCCTGAAAACGTGCTGCTTGAAGAAAATAACACATTTTTTTATGCACCCTTATGGACAGGACAAAAAACTGGGTGGTTTTATGATCATCGATTAAATCGTTTAAGACTGCACAGTTATGTCCATGGAAAACATGTTTTAGATGTATTTAGCTACCTGGGAGGCTGGGGCATCCAAGCAGCCTGCGCAGGGGCAGAACAAGTTATTTGTATAGATTCATCAAAATTGTCAAACAAAGCCATATCTGAAAACGCACAATTAAATAAAGTGCATCATAAAATAAAAACGATTGAAGAAGATGCTTTCGTTGCACTTAAAAACTTAATTGCAGCTGAGAAAAAATTTGATGTCATTATTCTTGATCCACCTGCATTTGTCAAAAAGAAAAAAGACAAAAAAGAAGGTTTGCTTGCTTATCAACGCATTAATGAAGCTGCTATGAAATTGTTAACTCCACAGGGTGTGTTAATCACTTGCTCTTGTTCAATGCATGTATCTAATGAGGATTTTCTTGATTTACTAAGACGTGCAAGTTTACATTGTAAAATTCCATTTCAAATGATTGAACGCGGTTCGCAGGCACCTGATCATCCGATACATTTAGCTATTCCTGAAACTGATTATTTAAAAATGATCATCTTGCGAAAACGAGGAATTTAAAAAATGGAGTTAGGGAAGATACAGTATCTTCCCTAACAACGCTAAATTACTTTTTCTTTTTTGCTTTTTTTGCTTTTGCCATGATATCTTCTCCTAAGAAATTAGACAAAGCCGGAATACCGGACAATTTTTATTATATACCCTTATTCAATTTTGTGAATAGAAAATTTTAATTTCTGACGGATAATATAATTAGCATTAGGTTTTTTCTCATCATAATAAGGGAAAACCCTATAACATTATCCCTTAATCCATATCTTGCTGATAAGGTTCAACCAGTTTAAATTGATACCACGCATTTTTTTGTTCTTTAGAAAATTGATCAAGAAATTTTTCAATCGGTTGTAATAACTCTTGTAGATCAGGCAAGGTTTGCATCGCAAATTGTCGAAGTAATGCTTTAATCTGCGGAGAGTTTAAAATAGTTGTTTCGTTATATTTTTTTCGTTGCAACTTTAAAATTGTTTTAATAGATAATGCCGCAAATTGATGAAAACGCTGCATAAAATTTTTCTTTTTTACAGGCGTTAATTCATTTAATTTTTTATCGATAGTTTGTTCCCGGTATAAAAGATACGCTTTATCAATTTGCTCGGCAACTCGCTTTAATTCTTTTAAATTATATAGTTTACGATCTTTTTCCTGTTTTTTTTGTTTTATCACTTCACCACTATTTTTTGATTTTTTGAAATTGTTTTTCAAAGCACTTAATAAATAAGCCGCGCTATTTTTGACTTGTCCTAGTTGATAATTTTTTGATTCTTCAATCACCGTCATTTTTTCACGGATAAACTTAAGACTATACTGCGATAAGATCTTCTCAGTTTGATGAGGAGACACGCCAAATTCATTAATAAGTAGCTCACGAACGATCGTTATTTCAGACGAACCTTCTTCCTCTGTTGTCACTTTGTTACCAATTCTTATTTTTTTAACACGTTCTTTTAATAAAAAACGAATTTTAATCACCCGCCGACGTTCTCTCACTAATTCTGGCTCAACTAAAAGATCAGAATAAGTATTAACTTCTTCAACTGATTTATCAAGCACTCTGCGTTTAAAGTCTCTAAAAACAATATAATTATTTTGCGGGACACCCATCATTTTACGAAATGTCTGAATATCAAACCATTTTGTATTAGGCAACCCTCGATAACGAATACAATTTTCATAAAGTGCAAGACCGTAACTAGATTTAAAGCGCGATTGAATATAAAGATTAATTTTACCAAACATAGAAGGAGAATAAAGTAACTGCTTCATTCGGGGTGAATAGGCATAATAACAGATAGGTCCTTGTAAACTAACACTTGCAATAATTGAACTTGCTGTCCAATCTTCAGAACCTGTCGTGTCATTTACAATATTCCACTCAAGCACAGTTGCTAATAATCCTTTTAAAGCCTCTCTAATCACAGCATGATTATGGCCATTATAGGAAATCAACTGACATAATTTTTTAATACTAATTTGATGCTCTTCTTTAACCATTAATTCTTTGTATGCATGATAAAGCAGTGCATTGCTCACTTTTCTTTGTAACAAACTTAATGTATTTGAACAATGAATAGTCGCTGCATGTTTCTTCAACTCATGCTTATCTAATTTTTTCTCTAATCCCATAGCCGTCACAGTTTGTCCCATAGTCGTCACAGTTAACTCCCAAAAGCGTCACATGAATTCCCAGAAGCGTCACATTTTCTCCCAGAAGTGTCACCATTCAGCATGAAAAAATATTAAAATTCATATAGTTACACTCCGCTAAACAATATAAACATTATATTAAACAAACAACAACCCGGTGTTGTTTCAATGATGCTTTTTTTTGTTTATTTCGACACAAAATAGATGATATATTAAGTTGTTTTGTAATACAAATTAAGGACTTGCTCTATGAAGATCATCGCATTTTTAAATAATAAAGGCGGTGTAGGGAAAACAACGTGTAGTCGTACAATGGCTGAGTATTTAAGTAAAGTAAAAAAAAAACAAACCTTAGCGATTGATTTTGACCCACAGTGTAATTTCTCACATCAATATCTTAAAATGGAAATTGATCCGGCTGCTCCAGAAGGACTGATGCCCCCTATCCATCCTGATTATAATCCAGATGATCCTGAAGAACTGGATTGGGATGGACGTAGTAGTATTGCTGAAATTTTTTATGGTCAAGGCGTTGTGCCTTATCCAACTTATATTGAACAATTAGATCTTGCGCCAGGACATGCCGATAAATTACTTGCTGCAGAAGCGGTCAGAAAGAATGACGTTGTCGATAAAGTGCACAAACAACTCTTTAATTTTTTGAATTCTCCGGATGTTAAAGCAACTTATGAAACAATTGTTATTGACACAGCACCTTCTAAAGGCCCTTTAACTGTCAGTGTTATTAAAGCAGCTACACATATTGTGATTCCTTCTGTGATGGAAGAACAGCCTGTACAAGGCATTTATGGGATGTTACAGCTTTGGATGCAAGAATCATTAACGCGTGAGAAAAATCGTCCTTTGAAATTAATTGGCATCTTGCCTAATATGTTTAAACAAACCAGATTACACAAAGATATTTTAACTAGCTTACAAGATAATATGGCGATTGGTAAATACATCATGCCAGTTAAAATTAGTCAACGCATTGTGTTTGCAGAAATTGATTCAGAAGATGCTACTCCACGTTCAGTATTTGATTTTTATAATAATCATGTTGCTAAACGTGAAGCAGTCGAAGTATGTGATTATATTGCTGAGAAGGTATTTAACGATGAGTAAAAAAAAGCGCTTTGGTGTATCAGAAGCATTAAGTCGAGGTTTAAGTGAAACAATCCATGTGGTTGAAAATAATTTAGGTATTTTTCGAAATGTCATTTTACCTCTCTCACGCTTGGAGCTTGATCCTGATAATCCACGCAAATTAGCGATTGGATTAATTGACCTGCAAAAAGGATTACACAAAAGTGATCCGACTTATGAGCAAAAAACGGCAGAATTTGAAAAGCTAAAAGAACTTGCCAATACTATCGAAAGCAGTGGAATTATCAATCCAATTGTTGTTTATAAACGAGGAGAGTATTATCGTATTGTTGCGGGCGAACGTCGCTTTTTAGCTTCTCACATTGTTGGCAGGACAGAAATTGAGGCTCGGGTTTTTAATGATAAACCCAAAGCATTTGACTTAAAATTAATTCAATGGATAGAAAACACCGCTCGTGAAGATTTAACGCTTGATGAGCGCATTAACAACATTCGTGAAATAATTAATGAATATACCATTCAGCAAGGTGAAGTCGATTTAACGGGTACTCTTTTAAAAAATATTACTGGATTATCTTTGTCTCAGGCAACTTACTATTTAGCTGTATTAAATGCTCCGGAAGAAATTCTGCAAATGATTGGTAATGGTATGATTCGTAGCTTAGATAAAGCCGCAATCATCGCAGGTATTTCTTGTGCAAATACACGCGAAGAAGCACTCGCTGCGTGTGTCGAAGGATGTAGTTTAAAAGAGTTACGAAAAATTGCTGCTCGTCCCAAACAACATCTTAAGAAAAAATTATCTGTTCCTGCTAAAACAAAACCAGGACGTACATTGTCACGCGTTAATATGGGTTTTACATTTAATACAGCAGTTATACATACCATTGTTGAGTCAGTATTAAAGCAAACAGAATTTAGGCGCTACACAGATATTTTTTTAAAAGTAGATTGGAACCACATCGATCAATCTACTCATGCTTTTAAAAAACTCATTGAAATTTTGGAACAAGAGGTGGTGAGATAATACAATGAATAAACAAACAATGACATCGATAAAAGTTCAAAAAAAACTTCATTTTAAGATGCAGCAACAAATTATTAGTGATGGTTATGGAATGCGTGGTAAAAGTAAATGGATTATTGAAGCCATTGAGTATTTTTTAAGACTACCAGATTATCCTTCACTCACAGATATTGCAGATGATATGGAGCAATTAAACGATGTCATTAGTATACGAGTCCCTGATAACTTATTAATTTTAATTGATCGTGCAATTATTGAAGTACGGCGACAATATCCTATTATGGAAGGTGTTAAAAGTAATATGATTCGAGCCAGTATTATACAACGATTAATCCGTCAAACTTCGGTGACCGAAGTTTGAGTTAACATATTGAAAAATAATAACTTTAATTGATTTTAATTACTGATCAGTGAGTTATCTATATGGATGATTCTACCTATTAGGTATGTGACGCTTATGGGAACTGTATGTTCTACGTAGAACAAATTTTTTAAAAAATTGAAGGAAAAATTATGATACAAACTAAATATATCGACTATAAGGATGGATCTACGGCTTTAGAAGGCTTTTATGCGGCTGATGAGACGCTAACTACTATACGTCCTGCTATTTTGGTCGTACATGATTGGTCAGGGCGTAATGAATTTTCATGTCAAAAAGCGGAACAATTGGCGCAACTAGGGTATATCGGCTTTGCTATTGATATGTTTGGAAAGGGTGTTTTAGGTAGAAATAATGATGAAAAAATGGCACTTATTTCCCCTTTCTTAAATGATCGCGGGTTACTAACGCTGCGTATTTTAAGTGCTTACCATGCCTTGAAAAAATTAGAGTATGTTGATACTTCACGTATTGCTGCTATTGGTTATTGTTTTGGTGGATTATGTGTATTAGATTTAGCAAGAAGTAATGCTGATGTGTGTGGCGTTGTCAGTTTTCATGGACTATTAAATGCACCGAGTGAACGTCAGCAAACACCTATTAAAGCTAAAGTGCTAGCCTTTCAAGGGCATGATGATCCAATGGTGCCGCCTGAGCAAGTACTAGCCTTTGAAAATGAAATGACAGCTGCACAAGTTGATTGGCAAGTAACAACGTATGGAAATACAACACATGGATTTACTAATCCGTTAGCAAACGATAATAAGCTTGGTACTTTATATAATCCAGTCGCTGCAGAACGAGCTTGGCTTGGCATGAAAATATTTTTTGAGGAAATATTGGCGATTTCCTCTTAAATCAATAATTAATAAATATTAGGGCAGCTATCTATCTGGGATAGCTGTTTTTTTGAATTAAATTTGACATTTTTCACAATAGACAGTGCTTCTTTGACCGATATGGATCATTTGTAAAATATGGCTGCATTGGTAACAAGATAAGCCCGCCCGACCATATACATTCAGATGTTGAGAAAAATAACCTGGATTTCCTTCGCTATTAATAAAATCTTTTAATGTGGTGCCGCCGCGCTTAATTGCTTTACGTAAGATAAATCGAATAGCGATGACTAATGATGAAAATCGATCTTGTGTTAGTTTACGCACGGATAATTTAGGATTAATTTTGGATAAAAAAAGCGATTCAGCAGCATAAATATTCCCAATACCCACGACAATTTTATTATCCATAATAAATGATTTAATAGAAACCGATCTTGATTGTGCTAAGTGCCATAAATACTCTCCAGAAAATTTTTTATCAAACGGTTCAGGTCCTAATGATATGAGTAACGGATGGTCTTTATAATGAATACCAGCCCATAGAAAAGCCCCAAATCGTCTGGGATCAGTAAATCGCAAAATTTTATTTGCATCAAATTCAAGATCGAAATGATCATGCTTGTTAATAGGTTGTGTCTTATTGACTATACGCACTTGACCTGACATGCCTAAATGTAACAGTGCGGCACCTTGATCAAAATGTAAGATTAAATATTTCGCTCGACGCGTAATCTTATGGAGTTTTTGTCCCATGAGTTTTTGTGAAATATTTTTAAAGATGGGCCAACGTAAGTCATAACGACGGATGGTTACTTTGCTAATAGTTTTCCCTTCAATATGAGGCTTTAATCCCTGTAAAACAGTTTCTACTTCTGGTAATTCTGGCATATTGATACTACTTAAAATAAATAATTATGCCATAAAAAGACTATTTTTATGTTAAAATATCACCCCGTGTCTAAATTATTTTAAAAAAACAGACAATGAAAATTCCATTTTTAAAGCCATTCATCATTGGTAATCTGCAATTTCCAATCAATCTTATTCAAGGTCCATTAGCAGGTATTAGTTGCGCACCTTTCAGATTTTTAACTGAAAAATATAGTGCGCCTGCTTTTACTTATACAGAAATGATTTCGTGTAGTTCATTGTTATATCAACCTCAAGTTATTTATCAAAGATATTTAAAAAAGATACCAGGTGAAGGAAAAGTAGCAGTACAATTAGCCGGCAGCGATCCGGTTATTTTAAAGCAAGCTGTGATGCAAGCGACAGATTATGGTGCTGATCTAATTGATTTAAATTGTGGTTGTCCAGTTAAAAAAATACGTCGTAAAGGATCTGGCTCAAAATTATTAACTGACCCACTAAAATTATTTAAGTTAATCACCGCAATGAAAAATAACACACATGTGCCTATCTTAATTAAAATAAGAATACCAGAAAAAACAAATGAAGCATTTAATTTTGAAATCGCTAAAGTGATAGAAGAAGCAGGTGCTGATTGTCTGATTATTCATGGACGTCATTGGACAGAGCATTATGAAACGCCCTGTCAATACGAAAAGATTCAATTTTTTGTTGAAGCTTTAAAAATACCAGTCGTTGGCAATGGTGATATTATTGATTTGAAGTCTTTCAAAAATATGGCGGTTACCGGTTGTCAGGGTATGATGATTTCGCGCGGTAGTGTCGGTCAGCCTTGGTTCATTCGAAAATTGATAGCAGAAATCAAGAATGAATCTTTTCTATCCCCTAGTGCTTCTGAGATAGGTTTGATTTGGCTTCAGCATGTTAGCTTGCTGGCAGAATTATTAAATAATGATTATCAAGCATTGTTACAAGCCAGAAAATTTTCTAAATATTATGCCCGTCATTTACCTAATAAAGCTGCTTTTTGTGAAGCGCTCAATCAATGCAAAAATTTATCAGATTTACAGAAAATAAGTTATTTGTATTTTATTTGAAATTATTGTATAAAATTAAATAAAAATTAAACAAACTGACCTGCGGCCCATCCAGATGACCAAGCCCATTGAAAATTAAATCCCCCTAGCCAACCTGTTACATCTAATACTTCACCTATAAAATATAATCCAGGGACTGCCAATACTTCCATTGTTTTAGATGAAATAGCGGCACAATCAACCCCACCGATTGTGACTTCTGCTGTGCGATAGCCTTCGGTGCCATTGGGTTTTATAGTAAAATTTTGCATTTTTTCAGCTATTTTTTTAAAATCATCATAAGAAGTGTCGCTTAATTTTTTGTAAGTGATTTGTTCAGGTAATAAAGTTTCAATGACTCTTTTAGGTAATAACTCGTTTAATATTGAGTGGATGATTTTATGAGGGTGTTGAATTTTTACTTTTTTTAAATATTCAAATAAATTTATTGTTGGCAGTAGATTAATAATAATTTCTTCCCCTGCTTGCCAATAAGATGAAATTTGCAATATAGCAGGACCACTGAGACCACGATGCGTAAATAAAAAATTTTCGTGAAACTTTTTATGCTTATTAGCGACAATACTATCGATTGCAATACCAGAAAGTGTTCCTAATCTATTTTTATCTTCAGGTTGTAAGGTGAAAGGAACCAATCCTGCACGTGTGGGCCACACTTTAATGCCAAATTGTTCTGCAACTTTATAGCCAAAAGGACTCGCTCCCATTGTTGGAATAGATAAGCCACCGCTAGCAATGACTAATGCTTCAGCATGAAAATCTCCGCGTGTTGTTTTTACTTTAAAATGATGATCATGAATTTTTTCAAGCTGATTAATAATCGTATTTAAACGAATTTCAACGGTATTTTGCATACATTCTGCTAGTAATAAGTTTAATATGTCTTTTGATTTATTATCACAAAATAATTGACCCAATGTTTTTTCATGAAAAGGAATATGATGTTTTTTAACTAATTCAATAAAATCCCATTGCGTATAACGAGTCAAAGCAGATTTACAAAAATGTTTATTATATGAAATATAATTAGCAGGGTCTATGTGATAATTAGTAAAGTTACAGCGTCCACCACCAGACATTAAAATTTTTTTCCCTGCTTTATTAGCATGATCAAGTACTAGCACTTTGCGGTTACGTTTGCCAGCTTCAATCGCACACATTAATCCTGCAGCACCAGCGCCTAGAATAAGAACATCTATTTTTTCCATGTTTTTATTCTAACATAGCCATTTAGATACCATTCATATAAGAGAAATCCTATTTTTTGTATAGTGTTAAGAGAAAGCATGATCTCACGTTCGTCAGCTAATTTTTTTAAATATGGTTTTATTTGCGCATGGACAGTAAAGGACTCACCATTAATAAAAAATTGTTTATGCGTAAATAATATTTGTGATTTTAAATCCAACATAATCCCATGTTGGATAGCTAATTTAAAAAATTCTTTTTCACTCATTGCTGGATCGGGAGGGTCAAATATTAAATTTGCTTTGGGTTCACTTAAATAAGCCCCTAAAAAATTCTCGATATCGTTTTTATTAAATTTAATTTTTCGTATCATTTTTTCAATTTTTACAATCATTTGTTGAGAAATTTCAGCAGGATGTTTTGATAATGTTAAATCAGGATCAGTATATCTTCCTGTTAAGTGCAAATGATCTTGTAAAAACATTAAAAAAGCTTGTGTTATTTCTTCAGCACTGACCGCACGAAAACCAATGGAATAAGTCATACATTCACCACGAGCAATTCCATGATGCGCATATTTCGGTGGTAAATAAAGCATATCGCCAGGATTTAAAATCCATTCTTCTTCTGATTTAAAATTTTTCAGGATTCGCAAAGGTGCATTGGGTATTAATGTTTGATCGTTTTGTTTGGAGATTTTCCACAGTCGTGTCCCTTGACCCTGTAATAAAAATACATCATAAGAATCAAAATGAGGGCCTACACTACCACCGTCAGGTGCGAAACTGACCATTAAATCATCTAATCGTGCATGTGGAATAAAATGAAATGTTTTTAATAAACTTTCTGCTTCTGGTAAGAAATAATTGAGTCCTTGAACCAGTAAAGTCCAATGACCTGTTAGTTGGGATAAATAATGTTTTTTAAAAGGACCGACATCTAAAGTCCATTGTCGAGATTGAAAACGTATGAGACGTGATTGAATGTCTTCTTTGCAGGATAATGCAATTAATTTTTCTTTATTTAAAAAATTTTTAAAATTAGGAAAAGCATCCCGAATGAGCAAAGGTTTTTTCTGCCAATATTTTTGTAAAAATTGCTGAGCAGATAGTTTTCCAAATAATGTGCTATTTATTTTTATCATAATTAAGTAATTAAAAAATATATTATACACAAGCAATGATTATTCAGCTATTTTAAGTTTATAAATCGTAGCAGCGCAATTAAGAAAAGTACTAGGAGAATTATTGTCTGATGGAGAAAATCAAGAATTAATTTACAAATTTGATTGATTAGCGTATCCTCTAGTCAGCGACGTTATTAGATTATGTTGCATAGTTGAGCAAGAAAGCTAGATAAAGAAGAAAATGTCATAAAAAAAACAATAAAAACAATATGTAACAATACATATTGTAAGAATGATTTAATTTTTTTGAATGTATTAATCCTGAGGAGAAAAAAATGTCTTTAATGAAAATATTAAGTGAATGTAGACGTTATATTCGTCGATATCCAGTCGCGCAACATACTGAGGTTATCGAAAAACTAGTTGATGAAATTGATGAATGTAATGGATCAAAAAAACTGACTGAGGATGCTATTATAAGAGCAAAAACAAGAGCTGCCGAATATACATCTTTCGCTCCTAATCATTTTAAAGATTTTGTCGCATGGATAGACGAAGCTAGAGCTAATCAATTAATAACTTATGATTATAAAAGTGAAATAATTGACTTAGAAAAACACAAAAACACGTGGTTTTGGTCGCAACCTAATCCGGATATTGCAAGAGAGGAAAAGTTCAAAAAAAATACTACTTCATGTTTTCTTTC
>JABDDD010000015.1 GCA_013287765.1 Gammaproteobacteria bacterium
TTCTCATAAAGAAGGTTATTGTTTGGGAAAATATAAAATAGATTATGATCCTTCAGGTCCGTTATACAAAGTAGTGTCTAAAATTGGCCAACCCATTGAACTTGAAGAAGTTTTTAGAGGTACAATCATTTATAGAGAAAAAAACTTTCTATACCAAAGGTCAAAATTATTTACGAAAGATAAGTCTGGAAAAAGGTTAGAAGTAGGATACAAATCCAATTTGCTAAGACCTCATAAGGATATGAAAAAAATAATAAAAGAACCTGTGTTTATGTCGCCGATTTTTCATCAAGAAACACCTGTACCTACGATGTCATCCCCTTCTACTTTTTCTCCTAGCCTTTCAGCAATATCTAAAACCAAAAAAATGGTTGCATTTAACGATGATGAGAAAACTAATATAGTTATAGATACGTTAGACAAAGCAAGTAAAATGGATCAAAGTAAGGATTATTTTAAAATTCATGATTTAATAGCAGAAGCAGCTGTAGGAAAAAAACTAAAAAGCTTAGCCGAACCCTTAACAGCAGAAATAGTCTTGTCAATAAAAGACTCGACTGGCTATGATTTTTTGGAAGCATTTCAAAAAACAGAGGATTTTTTCAAACCACAACAACAGCTTACTTACCCAACATTGAGTACACCAGGTACTTTTTATAATCCAAATGGCAAAAGAAAAGAGTTACCTGCCGTTCCTTTATTTGATTCATCTTTAAAAAAAGTTAGCAGATAGTTTTTTCAAAGAGAAAAAAATGTAGGGGGGATTAGGCGTTTTTTGCCGTAATCCACCAAAAATATAAATCCCCTACATATTTTTTTAAAGTTCCAATAACACCGCCGCAATCCAAGGAAATGCCACTGTTACATCACTTTGGATAATCTGAAAATAGCTATTCGTTGAAAGCTTGTCCCAAGTAATTTTCTCTTTACCACCCGCCCCAGAATAAGAACCATACGACATGGGAGAAGAACCAATCTCAATAAAACCTGCCCAATCACGAACTTTGGGTAAGTGTAGATCATGTTTAAGCGAAGGTACCACACAAATCGGAAAGTCAGCCGCAATCCCTCCACCTAATTGCAAAAAGGCAATAGGGTGCTTTTTTGACGCTTCTATATACCAATCATACAAAAGAGTAAAATATTCTAATCCACTTTTCATAATGTTTTGATCAAGAACAATACTTTTGTCTTTGCGATACTTACCATCATACGTATAACTTGCAAAAATATTACCCATAGTGGAATCTTCAAACCCGGGGATCACGATCGGAATATTTTTCTCATACGCTGCATAGGTCCAACAATCATTTGGATTGGCTTTAAGATCAGGTTTAATAAGCTTTTCTGAAAAAAGCCGTCTGAAATATTCATGCGGAAAATAGCGCTCTTTATTTTTTTGCGCTTTTTGCCACATTTTTAATAAGTGCGGCTCCATAATGCGAACACTTTCATCTTCTGGCAAAAAAGTATCTGTAATACGGCGTAAACCGGCATCGCGTAGTTCTGCTTCTTGTTCTGGCGTAAGCTCCGTATAACGCGGAATATAAGCATAATGAGAATGCGCGACATAACGATAATAAGACTCTTCATGATTAGCAGCCGTTGCTGACACTAAATGCACCTTATCTTGGCGGATTAATTCTGCAAGCATGACACCCACTTGAAAAGAACTCAATGCTCCTGCAATAGTCACAACTAATTTACCATTATTTTCTAAATGGTTTTTTAACCAAAGCCCAGCTGCATAAGTGGCACCCCCATTGCAATGCTGAAGCGTACGCTCAGCAAATGCTGAAATAGGGCGCTTATTTTTATTGATATCAGATAATCGACCCATTGTTTTCTTTTGCGTAGGCTCTGCCACAATGTGCTTCTTAAGAGCTGCAGATAATTGGCTGAATTTTGTTTTTTTCATGTGGATGTCCAAAAATTACTAAAAAATATTAAAAAAACCTATCATACGTTTAGATAACTCTATTGTCTAGGTGTTCTTGGTAGAGTCAATCTATGTCACAATAGACTTTATTTTTTCAGGGGTAGGTAAAAACTCAGTTCGACAAAGGTAATTAAAATAAAGCTGCAATAAATGATCACTAATTCCAGGATAACTTAAACCTATTTCTTTTAAGGCGTCTTTAGCCTGAGTCATGCCTGTATCAGGCGTTTTAGGTTCTTTATCTAAAGCAAGATAATACGGTAAAAAATGAAATAATGCATTCTCTTCTGTTATTTTAGTTAAATTGCGACGCCATTCTTGATGCGTACTTATTTTGATGGCAAAACCATAATTATTAAGCCAGCTAATTAAATCATTCCACATAATCCCATGCGGATGATCCAAATGATAGACTTTACTTGTATCAGCAAAGGTTAAGCCAATTGCAACCATTGCTTCACTCACGAAATCAACCGGTAATATACAAATTTTTTCTTTCCAATTTGGAGCAAATCCAAGCTGTATACAACCTTTAATTAATAATAATAATGCATCATTAAAGTTAGTAATACCTGTATCAGATTGACCTAAAATATAGCCTGAACGATAAATATTAACTAATAAACCCCTATTTTTAACTTGAGTTAATAATCTTTCTGACACCCATTTACTAATCGCATAACCACCGACTAAATTGCCGAAATCTGCATCTGGAAATTCTTCAGCATAGAAACCTAATTCATTTTTTTTATAAGCAGCAGATAAAGTAGAAACATAATGAATGAATTTATCAATTTTAAATGTCGCAAATTTAATAACCTCAAGTGTGCCCAAGACATTACTGTTACGTAAAGTAGAATAAGAAGACATTGTATTAACTTGCGCACCACAATGAAAAATAACATCGATTTTTTCTGCAAGATTTTCATATTGTTCGGCAGGAATACCAAATCGATCATAGCTGATATCAGATGAAATCAAAATAATTCGACGATTCGACAGGGAAATTTCATCTGATAATTGGTAGTGCGCCACATTTTCCATTAATCGATTAGCAGGGCTGTCTTGATCACTTTTCCGAATTAAGCAATAAATTTTTGCATCAGTTTGCTGTAATAACTCACGTAATAAATAAATTCCTAAAAAACCTGCAGCCCCTGTTAATAATATTCCACGTGGATTTTTATAATCACCCCCTTTGATTTTAGTCGGCAAAATATCATCATTTAATACAGCATCATGGCTAATTTCATCTTGAATATTTGATTTGAAAATGGTTTTCTTACCTTTGGAATCAATAAATTCTGCTAAAATAGGAATAAAAGGTAAGTCAAAAAATATCTTAGCAGGCGCGGATATTTTAAATTTTTCTAAGATAGTAATCGATAATTGCGATACCATTAAAGAATTACCACCTAGATCAAAAAAATTATCTGTCATGCTAACTTGCGGTATACCCAAAATAGTACACCATATTGTTGCTAATGTTTTTTCTGTGTCCGTTCGAGGTGGTACATATTGTCGATCCAGTAATCTTTCAAAATCTTGCGGCGGTGGCAGTGCTTTCCAATCAACTTTTCCATTAAAAGTCAGCGGAAATTGTGGCAAAATACTAAAAATACTCGGAATCATATATTCAGGTAGCTGACGTTTGAGTGCTTGACGAATACTGCGTTTAGCCGCGGCATTTTTTAATGTTTCCATTAAATTATGGGTTGCTAAAAAGTATTCGATGCTTTTGTTTAAAATTTCTTTCTGTTCTGGCGTTTTTTCAAATTCAACGCCTGCTCGTTGTTCAAAGTGCCAAACAATTTTTCCTGTTAACCAAATGAAATCGCTTGAGCCAGGTAGTTTTACGCTAAGTCTAATGATTTGACCATTTTCAACAGACTCAGATAAATTAGTTAAAGCAATCCCTTCACGAGAAATATCATCGGTTGATGCTTCAATGTAATGCATATCGCTTAAAGCAAGTAAGCACCGCTCATGATAGGGAATGCGAATTTTATCAATTTTGGGTACCAAATAAGCCACTAACGTTTTTTGTCCGGTTGAAACTTCTTTGGCTAATACAACGACTTCCCCGATATCAGGAAATTTTCGAATATGCGTTTCAATTTCACTTAATTCAATTCTAAATCCACGTACTTTAATTTGATGATCCACTCTACCAATAAATTCAAGTTCACCTTCTTTCGACCAGCGAACGAGATCCCCTGTTCGATAGAGTTTGGCATTCGAATCTGAGCTAAAAAAATTTCGAATAAATTTTTCACGCGTTAATTGTGGTCGATTTAAATAGCCAGGAGAAAGATTAATTCCACCAATTAATAATTCTCCCACATCACCAATAGGTACAGGTTCTAAATGATGATCCAATACGTAGACTTCTGTATTTGTGATGGGTTTGCCAATGGAAGGCGCCAAAGATTTATGCGTAGGAGACGAATTTTTTTCATAAACTTTACAAAAAGTAGTTTCAACTGTTGCTTCCGTTGGCCCATAACCATTCCAGATATCAAATGAAAATTTTTGTTTAGGATATGATTTTAGGCTTTCACCACCAATTTTCATTAATCTCACATCAAGATCGCATGGCCAAGAAAGGGTTAATAATATTTGTGCATAGGCTGTCGGGAAATCACATACTGTAATTTTTTGCTCTTGAATAAAAGGCAATAACATATTCGGTGTTAATTTAATATGGTCTTCAATCAGATGAACACTTGAACCTGTACAAAGAAAAGGAATCGTTTCACAAAAAAAAGAATCGAAAGCTTGGGAGGCAAATTGTAAGGATCGATCGTCTTTATTCACTTTAAAAAATACCTGATACCAATTGGTTAAATTAATAAGACTGACATGTTTAATCATTACTCCTTTGGGTTCCCCTGTGGTGCCTGAGGTATAAATAACGTAAGCAATTTTATCAGCGGTTAAAGAAAATGGGATAAAATCAGTTGAAAAAGAGCTTATTTCAGCATATTGATCATCTATTATTGCGGCTTTTTCAATAAAATCTTTGTGCATGCGATCTATCGTATTGACTAAAATAAGATTGGCACCACAGTCTTTTAATACAAATTCAATGCGATCATCGGGATATTTAGAATTAATAGGTACATAAATCGCACCTACTTTAAAAATAGCCATCATCACGACTAATAAAGCTGGCGTGCGTTCCATTAATACCGCAACGGTATCACCGATATTTATTTTTTTACTTATTAAAAAATTTGCAACTTGATTAGATAATTGATCTAATTGTTTGTAAGTCAGTGATATTTTAATATTTGAGACAGCTTGAGCCTCAGGATTTTTTTTGACAGATGCAGTAAATAAGTCTTGTACGCAATTTTTAAGATCAGGGCAGGGAATGCGTGGATCGATAGGAGCATTCCATTGGTTTAAAATATATTTTTTTTCAAGTTCGGTTAAAATTGAAAAATGTGAAACAGCTGCATCTTTATCTAAAATAATTTTATCAATAATCAATATAAAATGTGTCTCTAGATTTTTTATGCTGTTTTTAGTGAAGCGATTGCTGTTATAGATAAAAGCAGCTTCAAGTGTTTTTGTTTTTTTAATCACAAATGATAACGGAAATCGAGTTAAATCTAAATCATGTAATTTTAGTGCTTTATGCGATTTTTCTTCAGGATATAAGAACAAATAATTATAAATATCTTTAAACATTTCTTGATATAAATCAGTTTTATGCAATTCTTTTAAATGCTTTTCATTTTGTTTTAATTGTAATGATAATTTTTTTAAATAAACATCAATAGACTCATTTTCTTGAATAATAGACCTCACTGGTAAAATGGCAGGATAAATAGCCATTTTTTTTGACCGACCGTGACTTTTATTTTTAACAATAGTCTTACCATAAATAATATCATCTGTATCTGTATATCTATGCAATAAAATAGCCCAAGCAACATGAAAAAGAATAGTCGGTTCAATATTATTTTTTTTAGAAAATTGCCGAATAGCGGCAAGCTTTTTTTTGCTGAATAAAATAGATTTTTCCATGGAAATGGCGCGAGTTGTCGTATTGACATCGCTTGATATACCATATCCTTCTAACCAAATGCGTGCAGAAGTATTAAAGTTATTTAAAAAAGCTTTCCAATAAAAAGGTTGCGAGGAATCCTTTTCCTTTTTGTTTGACATTAGCTTTTCCTTGCTAGTTTAAAAGTTGACTTGCAATGTTCCGACAATGCGCTTGTCATCAAGTGGCGGCTGATGTGACTCGCCATTTGTGGCAGTCCATTGCACTATTAAAAGATAAGCGCCAAATTTTTTCTGTAGGCCAAGCATATAATCCGTATAACTTAAAAGCCCAGCACTTTCAGGTAAGTTATAATGACCTACACTTGCCATAGCAGACACATCATTTAAAGTAACAGCATATTTAGGCGGAATATCGAAATTTATAGCGCCATTGTAATAGGTACCCGATTTATGAACACCATACACATCAGAAGAATAACCAATTGTTGCTGAAAATATTTTATAAGTTAATATACCAATGCCTTCATTATAATTAGCAGACGAGGCACGCGGATAATTATAGCGATTAATAGTTAGATTATAACTTAAATCATCTGTAATATCATTTGCAATCCCTGCAATGGTATCCATTTCAACAGTTGCAGTTGAACCATCTGGAGCCAGAAAATCCACATTGGATCCCCACACATTAAAAAATATGCCGGTTTTTGCAAATGTATACGTTAAGCCACCTTGGACGGCGGGATTATTATCTGAATTACTAATGCCGCGAAAAACATAATTATTTGTAATATCAAATGTCCCCGTTAATGGGGATGCATCGGGTGCGGGAGGTGTTGGTTGGGTAGTTGCATTAGAGGTGGGTGTAGTCGTTGTCGATGCATCATCGGCATAACAAACTGAATAAGAACAAAATAGAGTAAGTGTTAAAATCATCCCAACCTTTTTCATGCATTTCTCCTAAATATAAAAAATTAAACTTGTTCGCTACTTGATTCTTCCGTTATTTTAGTCAATTGTAATAAGATTTTTGCCTCAGGTAAGGGTCTGCTGAGATAATATCCTTGGACAATATCGCAATCATGATCGGCAAGATATTGTAGTTGTTCTGATGTTTCAACACCCTCTGCAACGACTTTAATATCAAGACTATGAGCAAGTGCAATGACAGCCGCTGTAATGGCAAGATCATTGGGATTATTGGGAATCCCTTTTATAAAAGATTGATCTATTTTTAAAACGCTCACTGGAAATTGCTTAAGATAACTAATAGAAGTATATCCCGTACCAAAATCATCAATAGCAATATGCACGCCCATTTCTTTTATATCTCGCAAACGGCTAATGGCTGCCTCTACATTATCCATCACCGCTGTTTCAGTGATTTCCAATTCAAGATATTGCGGTTCAAGTCCCGTATCTGCTAATACCATTGCAACTAAATGATCGATATCTTGATGGCGAAATTGTTTGGGGGATAAATTCACCGCAACTGAAATAGGTTGATATCCTTGTTCTTGCCAAGATTTGTTGGCACGACACGCCTCACGTAAGGCCCATTCACCAATTTGCATAATGAGCCCTGTTTCTTCTGCCAGTGGAATAAACTTGACGGGGCTGACCATCCCTAACTCTGGACTTTCCCAACGAATCAAAGCTTCAACCCCAGTAATGACACCGTCAACTAAATTTAATTTAGGTTGATAATATAAAATAAATTCATTGTTAGTCAGGGCTTTTCGCAAAGCAGCTTCTAATTCAATATGTTCATGTGCTTCTTGATTCATTTCTTTAGTATAATATTGGAAGACCCCGCCCCCGGCACGTTTGGCTTTATACATTGCCATATCGGCATTTCTTAATAAATCTTCTAATGAAATACCATCACTTGGAAAGGTTGAGATACCAATACTAGTTGTAATAAAAAATTCGTAAGTATTAATTTTAATCGGTTCTGCACATAATTTTAATATTTTTTCAGCAACAGGACTGACCAGTTTAGGATGATCAATATCATTTAATAAAATAATAAATTCATCCCCGCCTAAGCGTGATAACACATCCCCTGCGCGTAAAACTGTGGTAAAACGATTAGCTATTTCTTTTAAAACTAAATCTCCCATCGGATGACCGAGTGCATCGTTAATTGTTTTAAAACGATCTAAATCAATGAACAAAATTGCAAATATTTTTTTATGACGCTTAGCGTGATTAAGTGTTTTAGTTAACATTTCATTAAAAAATACCCGGTTGGGTAAAGAGGTTAAGCTATCATAATGTGCTAAACGCACTAAATGTTCTTTATGAATAATTAATTCTTTTTCAACAGATTTACGCTCAGCAATTTCTTGTTGTAATTGAATATTTGTTTTTTGTAATTCATGTGTTCGTTCTTTTACACGGTGTTCTAATTTAAGATGAGAGGCTTCAATAATGATTAACATATTATTAATTTGTTTTGAAACAGAAGATAATTCATCATTTCCTTCTTCATCGACACGGCGAGATAACTCATTTTTTTCACTGATTTCAGCAACATCACTATCTAGGCGTTCTAATCGTTTAATAATTAAAATACGTAATAGCCAAATCATTAATATTGAAAAGATGACACCTAAAATAACAAAAGCAATGAGATAATAAGAAATAGCTTTTACCCCAGTGTCATAAATAGAACGTGGCGTTGACATTTGAAACATGCCAATGGGTTGATGATTGATATCTCTAATCACTGTATAGCCATGTAATAGATTCTTACTAACCGGATAATTCAGATAGCCGGTTTTATTTTCAGAGATCTCAGTGAAAGCCTGATTTAACGTATCATTTTTTTTGATTTGTTTTGGTAAAAATAATACTAAATTTAATTTAGTATTATCTTTAATTTTATCAATAATACTTTGTGACAGTAATCGACCAAATACCACAGCACCTCGCGGAGGTTGTACTTTATCACCATCCGTAATAGCAGCAGCTGCCACCATCATGATACCGCTATCGGTTAATACATATCCGCGTAAATCTTTATTCACATCTTTACGATCTAGTAACAAGCTGCCGGGATAAATATATTTTTCAAGGCCTTTAGGAAAACTCATGTATTTACCGTTATCATCAACAGCCACACCTAGTCTGAGTTGGCCTTGTTTATCCCAGTAAGTCATGATATTAATCGTGGAATTAACAAAAGTAGTGACATTGATATTATTGGGGACGAATGCCGTATTTTTGTCACCTAAATAATCATAAAGATCATTCCAATGCGCCCAGTCAGCAGTATAGGTATAGAGTGAATAGTCAAATTGATCAAGTGATTGATCTGTTCTTAATAAATCTTGATTGGCATGATCACTTTCGAGTTGTAAAAAACTGCGTAACAAGAAAAAACGAGAGCCTACATAGGTGAGTATCAAAAACCCAACCCAAGCTAATCCAATACCTATTAACACTTTATTTCTTAGCTTCATGCTCCCCCTCCTTAGGTCTCAAGCGCACTGACTTGATCTATTATAGGGGAGTCTGTTTTTATTGACAAATTATTTTAATATTAGTTTAGATCCAATAGCTCACGCATTTTTGCTTTAATCATATCAATTGCAATGCGATTACCGCCACCGCGTGGAACAATAATATCCGCATAGCGCTTTGAAGGCTCGATAAATTGTAAATACATGGGGCGCACAGTGTCTTCATATTGCTGCAAAACGCAATCAAGGGAGCGTCCGCGTTCTTTGACATCTCTTTTTAAGCGACGAATCAGGCAAGTATCTAGCGGAGTGTCCATAAAAATACGAATATCCATAATACTCCGTAATTTTTGCTCAGAAAATAATAAAATACCTTCTAAGACGATAATGCGATGCTGGCCAATTGCACGGGTTTTTTTCTCTCGCGTATGTAGAGAAAAATTATAAATTGGAATTTCAACTGCCTCGCCTGCTTGGATTTTTAATAATTGTTGATACAATAATTCATGATCAAAAGAGTCAGGGTGGTCATAGTTTATTTTAGCCCGTTCTTCTAAAGAAATCTTGCTATGATCCTTATAAAAAGCATCTTCTGAAATAACCACTACCTGATCTGATCCTAATTCACTCACAATAGTACTAGACAATAAACTTTTACCAGAAGCAGATGCGCCAGAAATTCCAATAATAATCACATTTTTTTTTATCAAGTTATTCTCCTCAATAGAACATATAAAGCACCCCGACTACCGTCTTTTGCAACAGCAGAAGAAAAGGCAAGAACGGGATTGGCTTCTCGTAGCCAATGATTTAGCTTATTTTTTAAAATAGGTTTTAAGTGACCTCGACCCTTACCATGAATAATGAGCACGTAACGTATTCCTGTTTGTTGGCAATGTACCAAAAATCGGGCAAGGGATTCTTTGGCTTGTTCGACTGTTTGGCCATGCAAATCAAGCTTGGCTTCTATATTATATTGCCCTAAGCGTAATTTGCGAAGAATTTTATGTTGAATGCCAGGGCGAGAAAATTCAATGGTTTCATCGCTGTCGACTAAATCCAATTTTTCATAATCTGAAAAATAAAAAAGATCAGTTTTTGATTGAGCATCAGCAGTCTTCGGTTTTAGTTGGGTAAGAGGCTTTGCTTTGTAATGCTCTTTAGAATAAGTTATTTTTTTAACGCCACGCATGGCATTGGCAAAAAGAGTTTGATCGTCTTTTCCTAAATTATGTTTTTTGCGCATAACGCCTTCATTTAAGTTTTTTTATTATTAAATTGACTTGACAGCGATCATCATCTTATATTGTAATTCAGTCAGGTTTTAAATGGGATTTAATTTATAACTATATGAATAAACATGAATAAATATGAATAAAAATGATATATTACAGAGATTTATTTTTGACACGGTGCCTGTTCGTGGTGAAATTGTTCGTTTAAAAAACAGTTACAGGTCAATTGTGGATCAACACAACTATCCTGATTTTATTCAAAAATTATTAGGAGAGGCGTTAGTTTCTATTAGTTTATTAGCAGCTATTCTTAAATTAAAAGGGCGTTTAACTTTACAATTTCAAGGGAAGGGTTCCTTGAAGTTATTATTAGCTCAATGTAATGATCAATTTCATCTGCGAGGTTTAGTGCAAGCCGATGAAAATATGACTGTAGAAGAGATGCAAACTTCTTTTCAACAAGGTACGCTTATGATCACGATGGATTTAGATATCGCTAAAGGCCAACGTTACCAAGGCATTGTGGCATGGAAAGGTCACTCACTGAGTGCTTCTCTTGAAAATTATTTTGCATTATCTGAACAATTACCGACAAAAATTTGGCTTGCGGTGGATGAGCAACAAGCATCAGGGTTATTATTACAAGTCATGCCTAACAAGACGCCTGAATCATTTCAAGATGAATGGGAGCGTTTGATTCATTTAACCGATACAATCACTGAGCATGAATTATTAACATTAGACAATGCAGATTTATTACATAAACTCTATTTTGAAGAAGATGTACGATTATTTCCAACACAACCCCTACAATTTAAATGTGAGTGTTCGTTAAAGCGCAGTGAAAATGCCATATTATTATTGGGTCAAACAGACGCAGAAGAAGAGTTAAAAAATAAAAAAAATATCGTGGTGACTTGTGAGTTTTGCAATCATGATTATGTTTTTGATGCGGTGGATATAGCACTTATTTTTAAGAATACTATGCTATAGTTTATAATCTATAATTATTTTTTTTAAGAGAAACACATGTTTAACATGATATTTGATGTAATTTTAATACTGATATTTTTTATTGCTTTTAAAACATATGATATTTATGTTGCAACTATAGCGGTTATTTGTGGCTCGGTGATTCAATTGGTGATCACTCGAATAGGGTTCAAACGTTTTGATAAAAAACAACTAATTGTGTTAGCGATTTTACTTCTTTTTGGCGGCATGACGCTTTATTTTCATAATCCTATTTTTATCAAATGGAAACCAACCGTCGTCTTTTGGTTATTAGCGGGGGTTTTTTTATTGAGTCATTGGATTGGTCAAAAATCAGTACCTGAGCGCATGATGAGTCATGTCTTAGAAGACAAGCAACAAACTATTCCGCCTATCATCTGGAAACGATTAAGTTTTGCATGGATTACATTTTTTACTTTGTTGGGTGGAGTTAATATTTATATTGCTTATTATTTTAGTACGAATGCATGGGTTAACTTTAAATTATATGGCATTTTAGGAGCTTTGTTTATATTTGGCATCATGCAATCTTTTTATCTGTCGCGGTATTTATATGAAATTAACACAAGAGATTGAGAGTCGATTACAAAAAGCTTTTTCACCAAATTATTTGCATATTATTGATGATAGCGCAAAACATGTGGGTCATGCCGGAAGCCAAAAGGGGGCAGGTCATTATACTATTGAAATAACCGCTGTTTCTTTGCAAAATCAAACCAGAATTCAATCGCATCAGGCGATTTATGCGGTCTTAAATGATTTAATGCCAGAAAAAATCCATGCCCTGCAAATTAAGGTTAAGTAGGGTGGGCAAAGCGCAGCGTGCCCACCATTTTGCTGTTTATTCATAAGATTGGTGGGCACGCTACGCTTTGCCCACCCTACATTTTAATTTAGCAACTGTTTGGCTGTTAATAAAAATACGCCACCACCACCTCTTTCAAACTCAAGCCAAGTAAACGGCACATCAGGTAATTTTTCGGCTAATGCAGCTTCACTATTTCCCACTTCAACGATCAAAACACCTTGTGGATTTAAAAAAGTAGCTGCTTTTTTTAAAATTCTTAAAACAATATCCAATCCTTCTTGTCCAGCAGCAAGAGCTATGGCTGGCTCATGTTTAAATTCAGGTGGAAGCTCTGCCATATCGTCTGCATCCACATAGGGTGGATTACTAATAATTAAATCATATTTTTTCGCCGGTAAGCCTGCAAATAAGTCTGCTTGGTAAAGCATCACTTGATCTTCAACTTGATGTCGATGGACATTGATTTTTGCAACAGCTAAAGCACTTTCTGTCATATCACTTGCATCAATTTTGCATTCTGGAAAGGTTTTTGCAAGAGCAATGGCAATGCACCCGCAACCTGTGCAAAGATCTAAAACTTGATTTAAATGATGAGACTCAATCCAAGGTTCAAAATGATTTTCAATTAATTCTGCCAGCGGCGAACGTGGAATAAGTACCCGTTCATCAACATAAAAAGGCAATTTTGCAAACCACGCTTCCCGTGTCAGATAAGGCACCGGAATCCGTTCTTGAATGCGCTTTTCAATCATTTGGTTTAATAGAATGCGTTCTTTAGTAGTTATTCTTGCTTCTAAAATATGCGAATCAATATCATGGGGTAAATAAAGCGTATGTAATATTAAAGCAACCGCTTCATCCCAAGCATTATCTGTGCCATGGCCATAATGAAGACCCGCTTCATTAAAGCGACTCACACTAAAGCGAAGAAAATCACGGATTGTATATAATTCTTTTGTGTCTAACATAAGTTAATGTCTCCTCAATATTTTATTCTAACTATTCTAACCTTGTTTGTTTTATCCGTGTATAATTTTAAGAAAATAACAATGGATGTAACAAATGAAACAACTCCCATCAATGGGGCCTGTTATGCTTGATTTAATCGGCCAAGAAGTGAGTGCGGAAGAACATGAGTTATTACATCACCCCTTAGTCGGTGGCGTGATTTTATTTGCCCGCAATTTTATTTCAGTTAAGCAAATCAGCGAATTATGCCAACAAATTCGTGAAAGTGCCGCAAAGCCTTTATTAATTGCTGTGGATCAAGAAGGCGGAAGAGTGCAGCGTTTTCGTGAGCCATTGACTTTATTGCCGAGTATGGAACAATTAGGTCAAATATATCATAACACTCCCGAGCAAGGGCTGTTATTAACTCAAACCTGTGGGTGGCTCATGGCCTGCGAGCTCTTGGCGCTTGGAATTGATTTAAGTTTTGCACCTGTTCTAGATTTAAACAAGGGCATTAATTCAGCTATTGGGAGTCGTGCATTTCATCGAAACCCGCAGTATGTTGCACAACTTGCTAAATCTTTGATGCAGGGCATGCATCAAGCTGGAATGGCAGCAACAGGTAAGCATTTTCCAGGTCATGGGGCTGTTGCATTAGATTCACATCTTGCATTACCATTGGATGAACGTATTTTTTCTGATATTATTAGTGATGATTTGCAGCCATTTACTGAGCTCATTCAAGCAGGCATCAATGCAATCATGCCTGCACTTGTTGTATTTAATGCGGTTGATAAATTGCCTGTTGTTTATTCTTCTTTATGGTTACAGACTATTTTAAGACAACAACTTGGTTTTACAGGCATGATTTTTAGTGATGATTTAAATATGCAGGGTGCAAGTATCGCAGGTGATTATCCTCTTCGTGCTAAAAAAGCGCTTGATGCGGGTTGTGATATGATTTTAATTTGTAATAATCGGCAAGCGGCTAAAAATATCCTCAAACAATTATCGCATGATTATTTTATTCCGCCCGAAAAATATCAAGGGCTACAAGGAAAATTTTCTATGTCATTTGATACGCTACGAACAACGAGCGCATGGGAAACCAAAGCAGCATTTTTTATGAAAACATTATCTTCTTATTCAAAAAACATTAGGAATACTCATGGAGCTAATTAATAAACCTGGTACAACTGTGCAACAAATTTATGATAATGCAGATTGCCTTTATGATTTAGCAGCGATTGAAGAAGCATTAGATAAAATGGCAGATGCATTAACTTTAAAATTAAAAAATTCTAATCCGCTTATTTTATGTGTCATGATTGGAGCACTCATTCCAATGGGGCATTTACTGACTCGATTACATTTTCCATTGGAAGTCGATTATATCCATGTCACACGTTACAAAAGTACAACCCGCGGCGGCGATTTACATTGGCTAGTCACTCCTAGGCAGTCTCTTGAAAACCGAACAGTATTGGTAATCGATGATGTTATGGATGGTGGCTTAACATTAGGTGCCATTATAGATTATTGCAAACAAAGTAATGTTAAAGAAGTTTATTCAGCCGTCATGGTCAACAAAATCCGTGAACGCGAACCTGGGGTTAATTTTGCGCCTGATTTTGTAGGCGTTGATACGGAAGATCGTTATTTATTTGGCTTTGGTTTGGATTATCATGAATATTTGCGTAATGCCCCAGGTATTTATGCGGTTAATAAAGATCATGAGTAAACTTTAAAGACTTTATTTAAAAAGAGAGCGTTAAGTTATGCAACAATATAATTATTTACAAGCTATTTATAAATCATTTTATTCACCTGCTTTATATCGTGATGTTAAGCAAAACTGGGGAGCAGGCGTTGTTTTATACTTGTTTTTGTTACTAGCCATTTGTTGCGCCATCGCTTTAGTGCCTATTCAACAAATGATTAATGCGCATGCGAAAAAATTTTCAGAAGAAGCCATACCCAACTTACCTAAAATGAATATTAAAAATGGTATTGCTATTACCCCGGAAAATCGTCCTTATCTGATTAAAGATCCTCACACTGGAAATAATTGGATTGTCATTGATACCAGTGGACATTATGTTAACATCGAACAAGCGAATGCCCGAGTATTATTAACAAAAAATGAAATATTTATTAAAAACGATTCAGATGAAATTAGAGCACAAAAAATTCCTAAAAGCTTAACTATGAGTATTGTGCCGAATGATATACAAAGATGGATAAGTGGGGTGGTCGGTTGGGCTTGGGTGCTTATTTTTCCGACTTTATTATTCTTCTCTTTTGTTTATCGATTAATCCAAGCTATTTTATATGCGATGATTGGTAAATTTTTTGCGGTGTTAAATGATTATTTTATTCCGTATTCTGCTGTTTTAAAATTAGTAATGATTTCTGTTACACCCGCTATTATTATATCGACTATTTTAGATTTTTTTCTTATTTCATTTCATCTGCAGTTATTATGTTATTTTATTTTATCGATGCTTTATTTATATTTTGCTATTCGAGTTAATAAAACTCATCAAATCAAAGGAAAAAAGTAATGACAGGTTGGATAGTTTTTTTTGTAATTATTTTCAGTTTTAGTATATTGGCTTATCAACGAGCGTCTTTTTCTGTCTCAGCCTTAAGTTATGCGATTTTATTATTATTGTTTACCCGATTAACCGATGCATCAACTTTCACATTAATCCTGTTATGGCTTATTTTTGCGATTATTGTTGGGTTTTTTCTTATTAATAAACCAAGATATTTTTTGCTAACAAAGCATATTTTAAAATTTTATCAAAAAAGCAAACCTTCTATGTCAAGAACTGAACGGGAAGCTTTAAATGCAGGCACGATAGGATGGGAAGGGGAATTATTCAAAGGTTATCCTAATTGGCATGATTTACTTAATTTACCCAAAGCCCAATTAACAGAGGAAGAAGAAGCTTTTATTGCAGGGCCTGTTGAAACACTTTGTCAAATGATTAATGACTGGGATATCACCCATAATCGTGCAGATTTACCACCTGCACTCTGGCAATTTTTAAAAGACCAAGGATTTTTTGCTTTAATCATCCCCAAAAAATATGGCGGTAAAGCATTTTCAGCTTTAGCGCATTCACAAATTTTAATAAAAGTTTATGGAAAAAGCACAACAGTTGGTTCAACGATTGCTGTGCCTAACTCATTAGGGCCTGCTGAACTTTTGTTACATTACGGCACCGACCAACAAAAAGAATATTATCTACCAAGACTTGCACGCGGTGATGAAATGCCTTGTTTTGCGTTAACAGGGCCTGAGGCGGGCAGTGATGCCGGTGCCATGACAGATAAAGGAATAATTTGTTGGGGAGAGTATGCAGGAGAAACTACTCTAGGTATCCGATTAAATTGGAATAAACGCTATATTACTTTAGCACCTATTGCAACAGTCATTGGTCTTGCTTTTAAATTATATGATCCAGATCATTTAATCGGTCAACAAGAATATCTGGGAATTACATGCGCATTAATTCCAAGAGAAACACCAGGCGTATCTATTGGCAGACGACATTTTCCTTGCAATATTGTGTTTCAAAATGGTCCGACTGAGGGAAAAGATGTTTTCATTCCATTAGAGTCGATTATTGGTGGCCTACCAATGGCAGGGCAGGGATGGCGTATGCTCATGGAGTGTTTAGCTGCAGGTCGTGCCATTTCATTACCAGCAAGCGCTATTGGTGGGAGCAAAGTGTTGGCTTACGCCACAGGTGCTTATGCGCGTATTCGTCATCAATTTAATTTACCGATTGGCTATTTTGAAGGGGTTGAAGAAGTATTAGCTCGCATGATAGGGCGGACTTATATCATGGATGCGACACGACGGTTTACTGTTGAACAAATCGATGCAGGTGAAAAACCAGCGCTTGCTTCTGCTATTACGAAATACCATGTTACAGAATTAGGCCGGATGGTGGCTAATGATGCCATGGATATCCATGGCGGCAAAGGCATTTGTTTGGGACCTAAAAATTATTTGGGTCGTTTTTTTCAATCAGCTCCCATTGCCATTACTGTCGAAGGTGCGAATATATTAACACGAAATATGATTATTTTTGGGCAAGGCGTGATGCGTTGTCATCCTTTTGTTTTTGCCGAGTTTGAAGCCGCACACAATCCCGATCCAAAACAAAGTATCAGACAATTTGATAAGGCTTTTTGGGGGCATCTTGGTTTTATTATCAGTCATTTCTTCCGGACTTTTCTCTTAAGTCTAACAGGAGGGCGTCTTGCGAGCACGCCGCATGGAAAATTAAAACGTTATTATCAACAAGCAACGCGCTTTAGTTCTGCTTTTGCATTATTAACAGATATTGCGATGATGATTTTTGGCGGTGCATTAAAACGAAAAGAATATGTCTCAGCTCGACTGGGAGATATTGTGAGTTATTTATATTTATTATCCGCTATTTTTAAAAAATATAAAGATGAAGAAGAGCCACAAGAAGATTTACCCATTGTTCGCTGGTCTTGTCTTTATTGTTTTTATCAAATTCAACAAACAATTGATGCATTATTGAAAAATTTACCAAATAAATTCTTAAGTGTTTTTTTGCAATTTATTATTTTTCCTTGGGGGAAAAAATTTAATTTACCTTCTGATAAATTAGGTCATCAGGTCGCGCAATTATTTACAGCGCCCACGTCTTCCCGATCGCGTTTAGCGAAAGGTGCTTTTTTAACAGCAGATCCTTCAAATGTATTAGCATTAATAGAAGATGCTTTAATTAAAGTCATAGAAGCTGAACCACTTGAAAAAATAGTTAAGAAAGCGGTTAAAGAACAAAAGATTCCCAATGATATTTTAACTTTAATCGAACAAGCAACGATTGCTTGTCAACAAAAAATTATTACGGATGATCAGTTAAAGAAAATAATAGCAGCTGAAAAAGCACGAAATTTAGTGATTGCTGTTGATGATTTTGATCCTCTTGAATTAACCCACCCTACTGTTGAAAAAAAATAATATGACTTTTACTTTTAAATCAAAAAAAAATAATTTACTGCTTTATTTATTTATTTTAATGGGTCTGTTTCTATTATTAGAAATAAATGTTTTCATTCAAGGTAATGAATTTTATTTAGGCGATTTTAAATTAGTTGCGCATCATTTAAAAATACCGCCGACAGTTTTACCGAGTATTATATATTTTATTTGCGTACAAATAGGTATTCATCTTGGTTATATTTTTTTAATCCTTGGATTAGCTTATTTAATTAGCTATGGATTAAAAAGTTCATCTTCGCAACTTGAAAAAATAGGGATTAGTTTATGGGTCATTGGCATGATCACTATTTTATTAGCCAATCAATATTTCTTTCCCAATACAAAATTTAGATATGTCACTTATTTTGTTGTTAAAATGGGTGTGCTTAATATTGCGTTGTCATTTTTTCTTTTAATATGTGCGAGTGCTTTATTATTAGCAATCTATGGTGGAATTGTTTTAGTTTTTAATCATAGAAAAAAATCGGCTATTATTTTTGTAATGGGTCTACTATTTTTTTCAAGTTTTTTTTATTTTCAACGACAAGCGGCTGGTTTTCTCTCAACAAAAAATATAAAAAATATAAAATCTAAGCCTAATATTATTTTAATAGGCGTGGATGCTTTGCGACCTGATTACTTAGGTATTTTTGGTTCAGATTTAAAAACACCGCATTTTGACCGATTTTTAAATCATGCTACTATTTTTTCAGAAAGCATTACTCCCATTGCCAGAACTTATCCTGCTTGGTTTAGTATTTTAAGCGGAGAATACCCGAAAAAAAATGGGGTTCGTTTTGATTTATCGAATAATATCACTTTTGATTTGCAGCAAACGTTGCCGGCTATTTTACAGCAGCAGGGTTACGAGACTGTTTATGCAACAGATGAAGTGCGTTTTAGCAATATTGATCAACGCTTAGGGTTTGATCGTTTGATTGCACCGCCCATTGGGTTTGATGATTTTTTATTAGGCACCCTGAATGATTTTCCTTTATCTAATTTATTAGTTAATTCAGTGATTGGACGTTATTTATTTCCTTATAGTTATTCCAATCGTGCAGCTTATATTACTTATAATCCGAATACGTTTATTCATTTTTTAGATCATTCTCTCAAAAAAGACGCTGCTAAACCTTTATTTTTAGCAGTACATTTTTGTTTATCGCATTATCCTTATTCATGGGCAAGTTATCCTAATAATCGACAATTTGTAAAAAATTATGGTGAAGCGGTTAAACGGGTTGACCAGCAAGTAGGAGATTTCTTAAAAGTTTTAAAACATCACCATTTATTAGATAATAGCATTGTGGTTTTATTATCAGATCATGGAGAAGCTTTAGAATTATCAGGAGATAGGATTACTGAGACTGAATTATATATTCCAGGAGAGCACAATTCTAAAAAGACTATACCGCATTTTTATCCACCCAGTGTCAAAAAAGAATTAGTCAATCAATCAGCAGGGCATGGAACAGATGTATTGGGGATGTCGCAATATCATAATACGCTAGCTTTTCGTTTTTATGGGATAACAGGACAAGTTAATAGAATAGTTCCGGGTATTGTTTCTTTAATGGATATTAAACCGACTATTTTAAGTTTGTTACAGATTAAAGCAGCTCATACAAGCGGGCAGTCATTAGTTGATTTGATTTCAGGAAAGAAAACTAAAATACTAAGAAAAGATTATTTTATTGAAAGTGATTTCTCACCACAAGCTGTTCGATCTGTTTATCCTGAAACGCGCAAGTTATTATTTGAAGGGATTGATTTTTTTGAAATAAACTCTAAAACCACGCGTTTAACCATTAAAAAAACTATGGCAGATTTTATTATTTCAAGTAAACAATATGCAGATATTCATAGCCCCTGGATATTAGCGCTTTATCCAAAAAATAAACAACACATGACGCCCATTTTAGTCAATTTGGAGACTGGTTTTTGGACAGATGACTTAACCACCCCTTTTGCTAAAAATTCCCCTGCTCAGCATATGTTGGTTGCATTAAAAACTTTTTATGGTGCGGAGATTACCAAAATTGATAATACGCCATAAAGGCAAATAAATAAGTGATATAACATATAGTTATAAATTGATCAAATATATTGTTATTGTGTATTAATTATGCTAAAATAATGCTCTTAGATCGATTCTTAAGTTCTTAACCAGAGTATACATACAATGACACAGTCTGCTACCAAATTTGAAGATTTGATTGATGTATCTTCAGAGTATAAGTTAGGGGAATACCAAGACCACATTCAGGTCATGCAAGATAATAAAAAAACCCACTACTATGTAAAAAAACGTCCTGTATCACAGGCATTCGATGAGTTTGCTGCCCAACAATTTTTATCATTAATGTTGCCAAGGCAACAAGAAACTAAACTTATTTTTGATAAAGAAAACAAGCAACCTTATATTATGTCTACAAGAGTTCTTTCTATTTCTACTAGTAGGCTCCCATCGATTTCTCCTTCAAAATACGGTAAACAGAAATATGATTTAATTCTTTCAGAAGTTCGTCCTGATGATGAAGAGGTTAAACCGGGAATAATCTATTTATATAAAAAACCAGATGGAAAATTTGAATATGTCTTAAGAGACGAGCATAACATTATTCAACAACATAATCCTAAAGCTACATTGCGAAATAAAAAAAATAAAACCCGAACTACTATACAAGAAATTATTGATAGAAAACCACTTACAAATACAAATAAAAATAATATTTTAAAATTATGTGGTAGGCAAAGTGGAGTAAGGGGGCTGGGAGAAATAAATTTTTATGTTCCAAAAATACTAGGCGATCGTGATTCCAAGTTTCGAAATATTTTATTCGGAAAAGATTTGTTCTGTTATAAAATTGATAGTGAGGAAGCAACATTTTCACAAGAGGTTTCTCCCACGCCAGATCAGGAAACTCATTTTTCGTTACTAAAAAATGATGTTTATAATCGTGAAGTAATGAAATCTATTTTAAAATTTATTGTGTTACCAAAAAAATTGATTCGAATTTTTACTAAAAGTCTTTCAACCCCAGGTATTGTAAAAACCAAAATAGAAGAACTCTCTGATAAATTGGCAGATAAACAGAATTTTGTGCGAGCACAGCTTTTAACCCTAAACAAAGAAGAATTAAAATATGCGCTATTATCACCTGCTTTTTTAGACTATTGTTTAACGACTGACGCAATAGCAGATTTAGCGGAATTTAAAGAACATCTTAAAACATTCAAAACGCCGCAAGGTAATATCTTATTAGATCAATGCCCAGATACCTTAAAAGCAATAGATGATTTTTTCGCACAGTTCTGTGCTTTAATTAAAAAGAAAAAAGATGACTTATTAACTACAAAAGAAATGCAAGAAACTCTTGGGCTCTCAGATAAAGACCTGCTAAGATCAGAATCTTCAACTAGCATTCCAGAAGAAACAAAGCCTCAAGTACAAGCTGTCTCTACCTACTATAAAATGACCCCAGGTGAAAAACAAAATTTGCAGGCTATCCGTGAATATGTGCAACAACTGAGAAAAGACAATAAAATAGAAGCAGCACACGAAACAAGTATTCTGACAGCCGCTAGTCATTTAGAAAAAGAAGATATTTCAGGAACTGAATTTATTACGCTTAAAAAACAATATAGTGATGCTGTTAACAAAGTGTCTACTTACTTAACCAATAAAGAAGAATTCTCGTGTGCTCGAGCTTTGAGGACTCTACTCCTTGGGTTTCTAACGGTAGGATTGATATTTTGCTGCTCAAAATCCAGTTTGTTTTATAAAAAACCTTATCAACAAGAAGGAGATATACTAAATAAAATACTGAGTGTGCCATCAGTGGCGTCAGGATAGGAATTATTAATTCACCAAGACGCATGTTATTTTTTCCACTTATTATCTTATTATTACCCAATTTTCTTTCTTTATTAAGCTATAAACTAATCTTTATTTTTTTCAAATCCCTATTTTTTCTTGACATTGAATAAATCATTTATCTTTTTTATGCACAGATAAAAAAAACTCAATTAAGAAAGCCATTTAGAAACAACTTTAAAAAATCCTATAAATAATAAATTTATAACTTATTGATAAAATTGATATATTAACTTATGTGCATTTAGTGTTCTGTTCTCAGCAACGCTTGAGAATGTGCGGGTTGAAGAGGTTTTCTATAGGATAATCACAGACTTATCCACAGAAATTGTGGATAAGTCTTAAAAGCCTTAGAAACTAATTGATTCTGTATATTTTTTTTTATTATACTAAAAGTATTCGTAGTGAAAGGTTTTTTTATGACCATAACAAATAATCAAGTTCTTGAACATTTAAAGCATAGTCGCTTGACAGAAGAGTGTAATAAACTAGATCCTCGCTTTGAGCAAGAAATGGCAGAAATAGACTTGATAGACTTAGATGAAATCCTTAGTGTTAATTGAATACAATAACAAATCAAAAGTGAAGCCTATGTCAATTCCATATCATTTACGTTTTAGTAAAAAAGCTAAATATTTGCAATTGCGCATTTCATCGCAAGGATTATTCGTTGTTGTGCCGCATAAAAAACCGCCTTCGCAAAAAACTATCGAAGATTTTATTCAGCTTAAAAAAAATTGGATCGAAAAAAATTTAAACGTGATCCGTATAACGCCTAAAAAAACAATAGAGTTACCAGAGAATATTCATTTGCCAGCATTTAATCAAATTTGGCAAGTGGCTTATCTTAAAACAATCTCGGCTAAATTAAAATTAATAACCAATCCACATAATAATCAGTTAACTATTATCGGTGATATTGCCAAGCAAAAACAATGTTTACAATTATTATTACACTGGCTAAAAAAAATCGCTCAGCCTTTTTTAGCAAATGAATTGCAAAAATTATCTGATGAAACAACGCTTTTTTTTAATACTGTCACCATCCGTAATAATACAACCCGCTGGGGAAGTTGCTCTAGTCAAAAAAATATTAACTTATGTTGCAAGCTATTATTTTTATCCCCTAACTTAGTACGCCATGTTTTATTGCATGAGTTATGCCATACGCGATTTATGAATCATAGCAAATCATTTTGGCAGTTATTGAATCGTTTTGATCCGGATGCGTTTTTGCATGCTAAAAATTTAAAAAATTTAAGAAAAACGATCCCCCTTTGGACAGAAACAAATTTTTTTTATGAGAACGCTAGCATTTAATTCCCTTTTTATCATATACTCGCCTCTCGCGAAATATTCCATTTAGGAAAAGGAGAGAGCATGGCTGCATTATTAAACTTCGCCATTTTGCTAATTGCCATTATTGGATTAGCGTATTTACAAGTGCCTGTTTTATTATGGACGCTATGTCTGACTATTGTATTGGCATTACTCACTTATCTAGCCGCATTGAATCCTATTTTTCTTATTATTTGTTGGTTAATTTTTATTACCGTTGCAATATTTACAAATATAAAACCTTTACGTAAGAAATTTATCACAAAACCCCTCGTGCAATTCTTAAAAAAACGCATGCCAGTTATTAGTGATACAGAGCGTGAAGCAATTGAAGCGGGTCACGTTTGGTGGGAAAAAGATTTATTCAGCGGTCGTCCCCATTTTAAAAAATTATTATCTATTCCTGAACCACAATTAACAACAGATGAAATTAATTTTTTAAATCATCAAGTAGAAACTGTCTGTGGCATGATTAATGACTGGGAAATTGTCAATAAAGAACATGATTTACCAGAATCCGTCTGGAATTATCTCAAAAAAGAACGTTTCTTCGGAATGATTATCCCCAAAGAATATGGCGGCTTAGGTTTTTCAGCTTTAGCCCACTCAACTATTGTGGTGAAACTAGCAACCCGTAGTATTAGTACGGCTGTGAATACCATGGTTCCTAATTCATTAGGGCCTGGCGAACTACTATCGCATTACGGTACAAAAGAACAAAAAGAATATTATTTACCTCGATTAGCGCGTGGAGATGAAATTCCTTGTTTTGCCTTAACTGGACCTGAAGCAGGATCAGATGCCGGTTCTTTAACCGATAGCGGCATTGTCTGTCAGGGTCAATTTGAAGGAAAAGAAGTATTAGGTGTGCGTTTAACTTGGAACAAACGTTATATTACCTTAGCCCCTGTTGCAACGGTTTTGGGTATTGCTTTTCGTTTATATGATCCAGATCATTTATTAAGTGAAAAAGAAGATAGAGGCATTACTTTATGCTTAGTACCGACATCTCACCCTGGTGTTGAAATAGGTAATCGTCATTATCCATTATATCTTGCTTTTATGAATGGACCGACTCGTGGTCAAGATGTTTTTATTCCGCTTGATTGGATTATTGGCGGCAAAGAAAAAATTGGACATGGATGGCAAATGTTAATGGAATGCCTGTCTATTGGTCGTTCGATTTCTTTACCTGCATTAAGTACGGCTTGTGGTAAATTAGCTTATCGTTTAACCGGCGGTTATGCGCGTTTACGTAAACAATTTAATACTTCTATCGCACACTTTGAAGGAATCGAAGAAGCATTAGCTAATATTGCTGGTTTTACTTATTTATTAGAAGCCAATCGCATCCTAACAGCAGGGGCTGTGGATTTACAAGTTCGACCTGCCATTGCATCTGCGATTGCAAAATATCACATGACAGAATTATCCCGCAAATTGATCGCACATGCCATGGATATACACGCAGGACACGCAATTCAAATGGGCCCACGAAATATTTTAGCCAATGCGCATTGTTCTATTCCCATTAGCATTACCGTAGAAGGTGCTAATATTTTAACGCGAAATTTAATTATTTTTGGTCAAGGTGCTATTCGTTGTCATCCTTATGTTTTGCAAGAAGTGAATTTATTAGCAAAAATAAATAATTTAAATAATTTAAATGATTTAACAGAAATAGATCGTACTTTCTTTTCGCATATTGGCTATGCTGTTAGTAATTTTGTAAGATGCTTATGCCAAGGTTTAACCGGCGGTCGTTTAATATTTTCACCTGTTCGCGATAAAACAGCGCCTCTTTATCGTCAATTAACGCGTATGAGTTCAGCGCTCGCATTATTATCAGATATGTGCATGTTAATATTAGGTGGGGATTTAAAACGTAAAGAACGTATTTCTGCTCGATTAGGCGATATGTTAAGTCAATTATATTTAGCATCCCTTGCTTTGAAATATTTTCATGACCAAAAATCACCAGCGACTGATTTGCCCTATGTTATTTGGAGCGTGCAATATTGTTTAAGTGAAATACAAACTGCCTGTGATGAACTTTTAAATAACTTAAAACCACGATGGCTTGCAAAATTGTTTTATGGATTGATTTTTCCGTGGGGAAAAGTTTATTATAAACCTCAAGATAATTTATCTCATCAAATTGTTAAATCTATGCTGGAGCCTTCTGATTTTAGAGATCGTTTAACAAAATATTGTTATATTGGCGTTGATGCAACTGAACCACTACAACGTATCGAAAAAGCGTTAAGCCAAATCAATCAGATTGATCCTGTATGGAAAAAATTAAAAAATGCGATACGAAATGGTTCTGTTGCAAAAAATATTGATTTATCGCAACAATTGCAAGCAGCAGTTGATGCTTTGTCTATAACAGAAAATGAAATGCAACTTTTACTTGAATTTGATGCATTGTATCAAGAAATTATTCAAGTCGATGAATTTACATTTGATCTACAAACAGTAGTAACCTAAACCTAAAGGAAGGGCTATGAGTTATGAGTGAAATAAAAAATACTAAACAACGTGATGTTTATATAGTGGATGGTGCGCGCACACCTTTTTTAAAAGCGCGTGGCAAACCAGGTGCATTTTCTGCTTCTGATTTAGCTATTCAGACCGGTCGAGAATTATTATCTCGTCAGCCTTTTAAACCCAGCGACTTAAATGAAGTGGTGATAGGATGCATGATGCCCAGTCCAGATGAGGCAAACATTGCACGTTTGATTGCCTTGAGATTGGGGTGTGGTAAAGCTATTCCTGCATGGACCGTCCAACGAAATTGCGCATCCGGCATGCAGGCATTAGACAGTGCTTTAAAAGACATTGCATCCGGGCGTCATGATTTAGTATTAGCAGGTGGAACTGAAGCGATGAGTCATGCACCCTTGTTATTTAATAATCAAATGACGAATTGGTTTTCAGGCATGATGGGGGCAAAAACTTTTAATCAAAAATTAAAGCAAACTTTAAAATTTCGTCCGCCTTTTTTAAAACCAGTGATTGCTTTACTAAGAGGCTTAACTGATCCGACTGTTAATTTAACAATGGGACAAACCGCAGAAAATTTAGCGTATCGTTTTAATATTAGTCGTGAAGAAATGGATGCTTTTTCTTTAGAAAGTCATCAACGTACTCTGAGCGCACAAAATAATCATTATTTAACTGATGTGTTACCTGCTTTTTCATCAACCGGCGATTTTTTTATTGCAGATGATGGGGTCAGAGCCGATACGACTCTTGCAAAATTAGCCAGCTTAAAACCTTTTTTCGATAAAAAATTTGGAAATGTCACGGCAGGAAATAGTTCTCAAGTCAGTGATGGTGCGGCTTTATTATTATTAGCCAGTATTGATGCTATTAAAAAATATCAGTTACCCATATTAGCCCGCATCACAGATGTTCAATGGGCTGGCGTGCCGCCTGAAGAAATGGGATTAGGTCCTGTCAATTCTTCAGTTCAATTATTAAATCGGCAACAATTAGGCATTGATGATATTGACTATTGGGAAATCAATGAAGCTTTTGCCGCACAAGTATTAGGTTGTTTAGCTGCTTTTGCAGATAACGACTATTGCAAAGTGCATTTTGGGATGAACCAAGCTTTCGGTAAAATTGATCCAAATAAATTAAATATTGATGGTGGTGCGATTGCATTAGGCCATCCGGTGGGAGCCAGTGGCGCACGTATTGTATTACGCTTAGCGCATATTTTAAAACGGCAACAAGCAAAACGCGGGGTGGCTGCTATTTGTATTGGCGGCGGTCAAGGTGGTGCAATGTTAATTGAAAATATATCTGAGGTAAATCTATGAGCAGGATGCAAAATTATAAACATTGGCGATTAGAGAGCGATCAAGATAAAATTCTATGGCTCTTTTTTGATAAACATAATTCATCGGTTAATTCGATTGATCGAGAGGTCATGGAAGAATTGTCAGATGTATTAGATACGATTGCAAATGATACTGAGCACAAAGGTTTGATTATCGCTTCTGCTAAAAAAAATGGATTTATTGCGGGTGCGGATATTGCTCAGTTTAATCAATTTAAAGATATTGATGATGCGGTTGCCTTATTGCGTCAAGGTCAAATGATTTTTGATAAAATTGAGAATTTAAAAATATCTTCTGTTGCCATGATTAATGGCTTTTGTTTAGGTGGTGGCATGGAATTAGCGTTAGCCTGTCATTACCGTGTTGCTTTAGATGACGCTAAAACTCGATTAGGACTACCTGAAGTTAAATTAGGTATTCATCCTGGGTGGGGAGGGACGATTCGTTTGCCAAGATTAATTGGCGCACCGCAAGCACTTAATTTAATTCTGTCAGGTCATACCATCAGTGGTAAAGCAGCTGCTAAATTAGGTTTTGTCGATGCAGCTGTGCCTAGCAGACATTTAATTCGCGCTGCTAAATTTTATGCTTTAGAACATCCAGCACGTCATAAAGCATCTTTCCTGCAAAACATGACCAATGGTAAATTAATTCGTTTACCGCTAGCCAGTTTCATGCGAAAAAAATTGCGTGAAAAAGCCAATCCCTTGCACTATCCTGCGCCTTTCCAAGTATTGGATAACTGGGAACGTTTTGGTATTGAGGGTAAAGCTTGCATGGATCAAGAAGCTAAAACCTGTGGAAAATTATTTTTTAGCGAAACGTCTGCTAATTTAGTCCGCGTCTTTTTTCTGCAAGAAAGACTAAAAGGCTTAGCAAAAGAAGTTAAATTTTCACCCCAACATATACATGTAATAGGTGCTGGTGCCATGGGCGGCGATATTGCTGCTTGGTGTGCACTACAAGGAATGCAAGTTACTTTGCAAGACCGTGATGCAAAATTTATTGCACCTGCTATTAAACGTGCTTATAAACTTTATCAAGAAAAATTAAAAGAGCCTTATTTAATTCAAGCAGCTATGGATCGTTTAACACCTGATATTGCAGGAAATGGTGTGGCACGTGCTGATGTTATTATTGAAGCTATTTTTGAAAATTTAAATGCAAAACAAGCTTTATTTAAAGAAATAGAAAGCAAAGCAAAACCTGATGCTATTTTAGCAACCAATACATCAGGCATTCCGTTAGATGATATTAATTCTGTGATGCATCAACCAGAACGTTTAGTGGGTATTCATTTCTTTAATCCAGTTGCTAAAATGTTATTAGTCGAAGTGGTCAAAGGCCAATTGACAGATAAGACTGTTATTGATAAAGCCATTGCCTTTACTCGTAAAATTGATCGATTACCTTTACCTGTTAAAAGCACTCCTGGATTTTTGGTCAATCGTGTCTTGATGGCTTATTTATTAGAAAGTCTTGCCATGTGCGAAGAAGGGATACCACCGGCTGTTATTGATAAAGCAATGCTAGACTTTGGTATGCCGATGGGGCCTGTGACCTTGGCTGATTTTGTCGGGCTTGATATTTGTCTTGCTGTTTCTAATTATTTAAGTCAATTTTTACATTGCAAAATTCCGACACGTTTAGAAGAGATGGTGAAAGCCGGTAAGCTGGGTAAAAAATCTGGCGAAGGATTTTATAAATATAAAGCTGGGAAACAAATAAAATCTAATCAAGGTTCTTATGATAAACCTTTAGAGACTATCTCTGATCGCTTGATTCTACGCATGTTAAATGAAGCATTTGCTTGTTTGCGTGAAGAAGTGGTTGCAGATGCTGATTTGTTAGATGCTGGCATGATTTTTGGTACAGGATTTGCACCTTTTAGAGGAGGTCCTATTCAATATGCCAAAACAAAAGGTATTGCAACATTGTACGAACAATATGTTAAACAATGCGAACAACGTGGAGAAAAGTTAGATAGTCTTTCCATGTGGGAAGCAAATACAGAAGAAGCTTAAAACATAGAGTATAAATATTATTTATTTTTAACAATAAGAAAGGAGATACAGGTGAAAAAACAATTAAAAACTCGACAATTATTTTTTTTGATGTCGACAATCGGTGTCATGAGCATTACAACTAATGCTTGGGCATCTGGTTATCAATTGTGGGAACAAGATGGAGCGAGTATCGGAAATTATCATGCAGGCCGAGCAGCGGAAGCCGCGGATGCGAGTACTGCTTATTATAATCCAGCTGGTTTAGTTCTGATTAAGAATCAACAACTCGTTGTAGGAGCTGATCCTATTCTGACAAGTTTTAAATATGATGGGACTGTTGCGGTCAATACCTTAGGAAATATTCCATTATCTACCAAAGCACAGGGCGGTGCGTTTAATTTAGTACCTGATGCACATTATGCAGCACCTTTGATGGATAATTTAGTATTTGGTTTGAGTGTTGTTGCACCTTATGGTTTAAAAACTGATTATGGAACAGACAGTCCTTTACGCTATACTTCCACTTTAACTTCTTTATATGTTATTGACGTAGCACCTGCTTTAGGTTTTGCTATTAACGATAAATTTTCTGTGGGTATTGGTTTAGATGCAGAGCATGCAAAAGCACAATTTGGTTTAGTTGCGACTGCTTTTACGCCTGTAGAAGATACTAATTCAACTAGCAAAGCATCGAGTAATGCACTAGGCTTTCACGCAGGTTTACTGTATCAACTTTCTAATCAGACACGATTTGGTTTAAATTATCAATCTAAAGTTACGCATCATATGAAAGATGGTGATAGTGATTTTTCAGGTCCTTTAGCCAACAATTTAGCAGGTGGCACACAATCTAGCGATGATTTTTCAACTGATGTAATTTTACCGGCTATGACCACTTTAAGTGCTTTTCATAATTTTAATCCAAGATGGGATATTATGGGAACAGTTGCCTATACGCAATGGAGTTCAGTTGATCAGATTGTTTTAGAAAATGTTGCGGGTATTCAAGATGGACAAAGCAGTAATGATATTACTGTGGTCATTCCAGAAAACTATCGTAATACTTGGAATTTTTCTGTCGGCGGCAATTATCATGTTAATCAACAATGGTTATTCCGTGCAGGGTTAGGTTATGATGAAACGCCAACAAATAATAATGATCGTGACACACAATTGCCTGATCAAGATCGTGTTGCCTTAGCATTGGGCGGACACTATCAAGCAACTAGATCATTAGGATTTGATTTGGGTTGGACCCATTATTTTGTATTACATCATTCTGAAGCTAGCATTGATAATACGCAAACCGTCGGTGATCAAGTAACAACAACTGATGGGGATGTAAAAGATAGCGCGGATATATTTGGTTTACAGATAAAATGGGATATTACTTAATATAGGTAGGGTGGGCAAAGCGTTTTTTGCGTGCCCACCAAAAATAGTTGATTTTATTTGGTGGGCACGCAAAAAACGCTTTGCCCACCCTACATTTTTTACATTCGCATCTTATTGAAGAAAAACATGCAAAATGAACGAATTAAAGCTACAGAAAGCGATCATCGATTTTTATTGCGATCAATGGCTTTAGGTTGTATAACTACTTTTTGTCTAGTTTCTTTTATTTTACTTAGAATGGGCGCTAATTTAATTACTCATTCAAAAGAGGATGAGTTTCAAATCGAATCTGATCTTAGTGATAACACAACCAGTGATTCAGAAATAGCAGAATCTCCAACAGCCTTAATAGGCGCTGTTACTTTTGCTGGTGGCATGTTTAATTTTTTTAGAAGCTCGTACAATTTATATAACCAAAAAAAATCTATTGAAACTGAAAATAACATGGGGAACACTTCTAATTTTAGTATAGCAAATAAAGCATAAGCTCATTTTCGTATAGAGGGTCTTGGGAAAGAGGGTAGAGATGGTTTTGTGGGACTTGCTTTTTCATCTGATTTTCTTTCAACTGTTTTTACAACTCTTTTTTCAAGTTTCTCATTCGTTGCTAATAATAAATCTTTTTGCATCATTTCCTTTGCATTTTGCGGACCCCCTCTTTTTTGAATGTCCGCAACAACAGGCTCCAATTCTTTTTTAATAAATACATCTTGATTGTGTAAAAGTTTTTTTCTATTTTCTATTAAATAATCTTTAATAGTTTCTTGAAGATCTTTGATGCTTCCACCTTCTGCTCGATATCGCATACCCGTTGCGTGAGAATAAAAACTTTTTAATAAATACATTTCAGCTTCTTTTGGATCTGAATAGTGTTGAGCAGCTAAACGCAAACGATCGTAAGATATGATTAATGATGCTTCCAATATTTCTAACTGTTGTTTCTCTGGATTTAATAAAATAGCTTTGCATCCAGCTTCTGTGAATAATGTGTTACGTGCTCGATGCTCCTCGGTAAATTCCGCTATATGATTAGAAGGCTGAGTAGTAAGCTTATATTTACTTTTTTCAAAATCAGTTGATGCACCAATAATCCTTTGATTGCTGTTAAGTATGCCAGAAGTCTCTAATGGTAGGGTTTTACTATAATTATTATATCCATAGCCATGATCAATTTTTTGAAAAAAGGCAACACCGCCATTTGCTTTAATGCCATTAATTTTCTCAGCTAATTCGTCCCAATGTTTTTTATCAGTAAGGGCAGTTTTATCTGTTCTAGTAGCATAATTTGCAATGGTTTGTTTTAATTCATTGATGAGCTCTTGTACTTGTATGCGTTTTTCAGGATCTGAAATAGACTGCGTTGAAAAATTTAACATAACATTGCCTGTATGAAAATCAATGTCACGCGTATTCATCGCTGTTAATAATGGAATTTCTAGCTTGAGGTCGCATTTTTCATTTAATTCACCAAGTCTTGTAAAAAAATCACCGTGTCTAGTTGCAAGTGCTTTAGGCCTTTCAGAAAATCCGCCTAATTTAAATGCCTCTACTGCAAAATCAGAATCAGAAAATTCACTGGCAAGAAATAAATGTTTGCCAAATCCCTCTAAGTTATTATGCTTGGTATCTTCAACAACTAAGTGGGTTCTTGCAACAGTGGTCATGTCGCTTGTGTTAAGTCTGTTTGCTGTCAATTGTGCTTCAGTATCAACAAAGAGTTCAGAAATAGTGTCCCCTAAATTGTTACCATATTTAACCATATAAGTCTTTTGTAATCCATCGGCATCTTCCATATGATAGATGCCGCCAGGTTTAGCCCCTGATTTTGCATCTTTTGCATCAGTTGCGATTGTTTTTGCAAAAAGATTAGTTTCGTCCTTATATTTAACATGAATATACGATTTTGTTTGTGCACTAACGGCTGATTGTAAACTATGATGATTGCTTGCTAATTTTTCTTTTATCTGTAGTTTTTCTTTTTGAAAACGTTTATCGAAATGTTTTTCAACAATTCTGGAATTTATGTCAATTTGATATAAAACATCTTGAATTTTGTCTCTATTTTTTGCTTTATCTTGATAAAGTATAGCAAGCTCATTAAGCCCTGTTAAAATATTTTTTAAACTTTTTGCTTCGGATGATTTTTTGTTGGCTAATAATCCCTTGCCAGCAAGGGTAAATAATTCACTAAACATTTTAGTTAGCGCTTCTCGCACCAGATTATTATCCATAAGCGCTGCATTTTTTTTGAAATCTTTATAGGTCTTTAGTAAAGCAGTTTCATTTTGTTTGCTAATGTTATCAATAGCTAATTTAGTTTCTTTTGCATGATTTATTTGCATGAAATGTTCAATTTGAGAAGATTGCATGCTATGTAATTGTTTAATGATAAAATCAATAATTTTTATCTGCTCTTTGTTTGTTTGAAATTGATTAAATAATCCTGCCGGAAACCAATAATCCATTTCCTTGCCCAGCGTAATGCTCTTACCAGATTTCAATTGTTGTTTTACTTCTCTTAGTTTTTGTAAATGTGTATGAATAGTTTTTTCATCTAAGCCTTCATAGCTAATTTGATGTTTACTGTCATCTTTGTTGCTTTTAAATATTTCTTGCGCATTTTTTGCATCTTGCGTGGACTTATTAGAATTTTTTAATTCTTTTAAATACATATTAACAGTGTTTGAAAAAGCATCTGCTTTGACAATTCTTGCGGGTTTATTTTTTTGTTTTAAATTATAATCAATCGTTTTTAATTGATCATCTAGATAAAATACTTCTATTCCCAGTGCTTTTGACATGGCGCGATATAGATAAGCTAGTTTATCTTTTGCAGTTTTTGGGATATATTTTATTTTTGATTTTTTTAGTCTGGCACTTAAAAAACTTTGGGCAAAAGCCTGCTTATTTTGCGCAGACATGCGACTAAAGAATTTTTTTAATAATTGGGGATTACGTGAGTTATCTTTAAATTCTTTAGATGAAAAAGGAGGAGTTCTTTTGGCCTTTTCTTCTTTTCTCAACCAATCGGAAATTTGTTGTGTTAGCAGAAAGTGCGTGCTCAATCCTAAAGCTTGATTGGAAAGTTGCGCGATAAAATCTTTTTGAAAGTCTTTAAATTCTGCAGTATCTGTAATAAGAGTTTTATCTCTAGGTTGCATAAATACCCCGCGACTAGACTAATTAAGATATTACCTATTCATTATACACCTTATTTTCAGCGTTTTCGGGGTAATTTGCTTAAGAAATGAGCATATTAATCATAGAATTCAACTGCTTTTTGATGGTTAAAAGTTGTTAGTTGTTAACTTTTTGATAAATATTGATAAATTCCTGCAATTTTATTTTTTCTTCCTCCGAGAAAAACAACCCCAATTTTGTCCTTCGCCATAAAATATCTTCTATTGTTTGAGCCCATTCATATTGCATTAAATATTCTACTTCTTTTTGAAAAAGTCCTGCGCCAAATTCAATGCCTAAATCTTGTAATGATTTTGCCTGATTTAATACTAAATAAGCGCGCGTACCATAATAATTCACATAACGCTCACAAATGGCTTCAGCTAACCACGGAAATTCTTTTTTAAATTTTTGTTTAAATTGAGCAACATCTTGATTGGGTATGTCACCACCCGGTAAAAAAGTCATATGCGTTTGACTTACTTTCATATGGGTAAAAAAATCATTTAATTGATTAATCGCGTCTTTTGCTAAAATACGATGGGTTGTTAATTTTCCACCGATGACAGTGAGTAAAATACAATTATTATCATTTTCTAAAAAAAACTCATAATCTCGTGAAATTTTTGACGGATTTTTTACATCACTTCCCTGTAAACAACGAACACCCGAGTAAGACCATTGAATATCTGATTTTTTAATTGATTTTTTAAAATATTGATTAATTAAATCACAAAGATAAATTATTTCTGCTTCACTTATTTTTATATTATTTAAATTTTCTTTAAAAATAATATCAGTTGTACCAATTAAAGTAAATTGATTCTGATAAGGAATGGCAAAGACTATTCTGTTATCTTTATTTTGCAAAATATAAGCAAAATCACCTTCATATAATTTTGGCACCACAAAATGACTGCCCTTGACTAATTCAATATCAAATTTTGTATCAGAGATAATAAGTTGATTCACTTCTTTTACCCAAGGGCCTGCTACATTAATTAATACTTTTGAGAAATAATAATGAATAGTTTCAGTTATTAAATCTTTTACTTGTATTTTCCAAACATTATTTTCTTTTATGGCTGAAATAAATTGCGTACGGGTTAAAATAATGGCTTTGTTTTCTTTTGCAGATAAAGCATTTAATATCACTAATCTTGCATCATCTGTTAGACAATCATAATAAGAAAACCCTTTATCAAAATTGGGTAATAAACCTTGGCTATAGAATCCATGCAATTCTTTTTGTAATTGAATTTGTTTAGACGCTGGTAAATAACGACGTTTTGCTAAATGATCATATATAAATAAACCAATACGAATTAAATAAGCAGAACGCAAATGAGCTTCATGCGGTAAAATAAATTCTAATGGTTGAATAAGATGCGGCGCACGTTTCATTAATATTTCACGTTCAATTAAAGCCTTGCGTACCAAACGCCATTCAAAAAGTTCTAAATAGCGTAAACCGCCATGAATTAATTTACTGCTAGCAGAAGAGGTTCCTGCGCCTAAATCACCCGCTTCGCATAAAGTAACAGATAATCCTCGACTGGCAGCATCTGCGGCAATTGCTGTGCCATTAATGCCGCCGCCAATAATAAAAATATCTGACATATTCATGGCAATCCTTCCTTTGTTTTCTTGGCAGTTTTGTGTATTATAGCGCGATAGTTTAAAGGAAGCCCGTATGTCTGCATATTTATTGGCAATCGACCAAGGAACGACAAGTAGCCGCGCCATTATTTTTAATGCAATAGGTCAATTAATGCATTTGCATCAAATTGATCTCACCCAATTTTACCCACAAGAAGGTTGGGTTGAAGCAGACCCTGATGAAATGTGGGAAAATACTTTAACATGTTGCCGTGAGGTCTTGAAAAAAAGCCAATTATCTGCAAGTGACATTGCAGGCATGGGTATTTCCAATCAACGTGAAACGACACTTATTTGGGATCGAAAAACAAGTCGCGCTATTTATCCTGCTATTGTTTGGCAAGATCGCAGAACAGCTGCTTTATGTCAGCAATTAATGCAGCAGCCGCTGCATACTACTTTACAAGAAAAAACGGGGCTGTTGCTTGATCCTTATTTTTCTGCCACTAAAATTATGTGGATACTCGACCATGTCCCGGGTGCAAGGGATCGCGCACAAAAGGGTGAATTAGCTTTCGGTACTGTTGATACTTTTTTAATTTGGCAATTAACCAAAGGAAAATCACACGTCACTGATGCAACCAATGCATCACGAACATTATTATTTAATATTCATACCCAGCAATGGGATGATGAAATTTTAAATGCACTTCATATTCCAAAAGAATTATTACCTGACGTATTAGACAGCAGTGCGCATTTTGGTAAAACAGATAAAGAATGGTTAGAAAAAGAAATTTTAATTGCAGGTGTTGCAGGTGATCAACAAGCAGCAACCATCGGACAAGCTTGTTTTCATGAAGGCATGATCAAAAGTACTTATGGTACAGGTTGTTTTATGTTATTAAATACTGGCAACAAAGCTATTTTATCTAAAAATAAATTACTGGCGACCATTGCGTATCGATTACAAAATAAAGTGACTTATGGATTAGAAGGCAGTATTTTTTCAGCAGGTGTGACGATTAAATGGTTACGCGATATGATTAAATTAATAAAATCTGCTGATGAAACAGAAAGCATTGCCAAAAGTGTCAATGACACAGGCGGTGTGTATGTTGTTCCAGGCTTCACAGGCTTAGGCGCGCCATATTGGGATCCAGATGCTCGTGCTGCAATTGTTGGATTAACTCGCAATAGCAGTATCGAACATATTATTCGTGCAAGCTTAGAAGCAGTTTGTTATCAAACACGTGATTTATTACAAGCCATGCGAGCCGACAGCGGTACCGCTTTAGAAATTTTACGTGTCGATGGTGGCATGACCACTAATAATTGGCTGCTACAATTTTTAAGCGATATTTTAAATATTGAAGTTCAAAGACCGCAATGTATTGAAACAAGTGCGCTGGGTGCTGCATTTCTAGCAGGATTACACGTCGGAATTTATTCATCGCTTGAAGATATTATGCAACTATGGAAAGCAAGTAATCGATTTTTACCAACCATGCCTGCAGCAAAACGCGAGTATTTATATGATGGCTGGAAAAAGTCTGTTGTAAGAGTGTTGACAAAGCATCAAGAATAGCTTTGAATGTCGCAATTATTTTTTAAAAAAGGATAAACATCAATGAACAAAAAAAAATGGCTTTTGACTAGTATGAGTTTAATGACGATAGGTTCTATAAGCTGCACGCAGACTTCATTTGCAGGCAACTTACCAGGCAGTGTGACTTTAACTGTAGGAGGGGCTTATTATCATTTTAGTCATAAACGAGATTTAAAAAATACGGCTTTACCGAATATTGCTTTAGCTTATAACTTTAACGAGCATTGGGGAATTGAAGCGGCGTGGGGTTTTCTACATGCTAATCAAAAAGACTCTGAAGACTCTAGTAATGATTCTCCATTTTTTAACACTTTCAATAATGATGTCGAACATGAAACAACGCACGGTAATTTATATACGATAGATGGTATTTATCGTTTTAATCCTTACCATCGGTTAGAGCCTTATGTTATAGCGGGTATTGGGGTCTTAGGATTAAAGCCGAATACCAACAATGACAGCACACAATCGGGGGTATTAAATGCAGGACTCGGTGCGCAATTATTCTTTGGTGAGCGAGTGGCTTTACGTGGTGAAGTTAAAGATATTTATGCAACGACTGGCAGCTATAAAAAATGATTACATGATCAACTTAGGGGTAAGCTTTTTATTTGGCGGCCATTCCTCCACAACGCCTTACTTTAAATAGCCGCGTAATCAATCCCGCCTCAGTCTCCCTTTGAAAAAAAGGGTATGCGAGGCGGTATTTGCACAAAATATCTAATTCTATTAAATTATAGTCAGTATATTTTCAAAGTTATCTATATTTAAATTTAACTGGAGCACAATGCATGCCTGGCGAAAATGTTTCTAAAAAACAGTTGTTAGATTTTATTGAAAAAGAAGAAAAATTTGCACCCACAAATTACTCTTTTACCCAATTACTGCGTTCTTTTATCGATCAAGTACAAGATAATCAAATGATTTCTTTTGAAGACTTTACAGAATATTTAAGGACAAATGATTTTGTCATAGGAAATTTTAGG
>JABDDD010000016.1 GCA_013287765.1 Gammaproteobacteria bacterium
ATTTGCTGCAGCGACCCATACTAAAGTCGTGAGCGGCCAAGCTGATGTTAATACCAAAGATAAGGCTTTGGAAGAAATGCTTAATTGGTGCAAAGAACAAGGAGAAATTGTTGTTTTAAAAAGTGCCGTTATTCTTTCTTCTAATCCCACTTCTCGCGCGGTTCAAAATTGTAAATCCTTAATGTTAAGTAAAGGTATCCATCCAGGATCAGTGTACGCAGCGACTGATTCTTTTATTAGCTTAATGTTAGCAAGCGGTGAAGAAGATACAATCGGCAAAAAGAAAAAAGGTGAAACAAATGCTATCTTTAGTGACCAACAAAGACATCTGCGCGATTTAGTCTATGAAGCTGTTTTACAAGGTGTCAGTGATATTCATATTCAAGTGCGAGAAACTTATAGCAAAATTCGCATGCGTCAGCATGGTGAATTACGGTTATATGCTGAATGGTCTGAAAAATTAGGTCGCGAACTTGCATCGGTTGCTTTTAATAAAGAAACAGACCATGCTACTTCGCACTTTAATCCGTTAGTCCCGCAAGATGCATCTATGCCATTAATAGTGCAAGGCAAAGAAATTCGTTTGCGTTTGGCAAGTGTGCCGGCACATGGCGGATTTGATATGGTGATGCGTATTCTTGCAACAGGTGAAGAATACACCAAATCATTAGAAGATTTAGGATATACTGCGGCTCAAGTCGAAATTATTAAAATGGCACTTAGATTGCCTTTTGGTGCAATTATTGTTGCAGGTCCCACAGGATCAGGTAAAACAACTACACTTGCTAGTTGTATGGAAATGGTCGAGAGCACTCAAAAATTATATTCAATAGAAGACCCGGTCGAAAAAGTAGTTGAACAAGCAACACAAGTCCCAGTCAATACCGAAAAAGAAGATCGCAGTTTTGCCAGCATGGGTCGAGCTGCCTTACGTATGGATCCTGATGTGATTATTCTAGGTGAAATGCGTGATGAAGATACGGCACATGTGATGGTGCGAGCGTCTATTACTGGGCATTTAGTCTTAACGACACTGCACACGAATCGTGCGACTGCTATTATCACGCGCTTGGTCGATATGGGTATCTCACCTGTTTTATTAAGTGATAGTAGTGTGTTGCGTTGCTTGATGTGTCAACGTTTAATTCCAAAACTTTGCAAAGCGTGCGCAATCCCTGTGAGACAGTCTGCAAAACATCAAGCAAATATTCCTGCTTGGGAAGCGGTTCTTGGATCTGATATGATTAATAAAGCACTTGCTCGTGGTACGGGTTGTGACAATTGTCATCATAGCGGTGTTGTCGGCCGAACGGTTGTTGCGGAAGTTATTTGGGTAGATGAAAATGGCAGGCAATTTATTCAAAAATGCGATACTCTAAATTGGGAAAAGTATTTAAAAGAAAATAATTGGTTGGACTTTCGTGGCAGAGCGATTCAACTGATACAAGAAGGTATTTGTGATCCATTTGATGCAGAAAAAGTAGTGGGTCCTATCAATCCTGCAACGAATACGGCTACGTATCAATATAGTTAATAGATATGTTTTTAAGGTGATACGATGGATATATCTTATGAAGGGTTGATTAACTTATCAAATAATATATTACAGAGTCTAAAGCGATTGCGATTTGGTGGAAAATTGCAATTGGCTTTTCTTGAGGATATCTATACTTTGATTAATGATGGTATCCCCGCCAATCGTGCAATTGAAATGCTAGCACAAGTATCAACAGGCATAAATCGTGAAGTTGCTTTATCTATCGGTCAAAAAATATCAGAAGGGCAACCCCTTGCAGAAGGGATGCGTGATTGGTTTGCCTTAAATATAGTTGAAATTATTCGTGTCGGAGAAGAGGGTGGTGCTCTAACTGAAACGATTCGTTCAGCAATTAATACTTTAACGCAACGCAGTAGTACTTTAAGTGCTTTTGTCGGTGCGATTAGTTATCCGCTTGTTGTTATTATTATGGCTTGCGCTATTTCTATTTATCTTAATAAGACTATCTTTGTTCAGTTTATGCAAATAAAACCGATAGAGCAATGGCCTGACTCTGGACGTTCCTTTGTGCATATGGCGAATTTAATTCAAAATTGGTGGTGGCTTGTTTTAATTTCTATTATTACAGTGATATTAATATTACGTTATATCATGCTTAATTATGTAGGCGAATTAAGGCCGTTATTGGATCAAATCCCACCTTTTAATTTATACCGTCGATTTGTTGCTTCTCGCTTTCTTGAAACTTTAGGGCTATTAGTCTCAAACGGTGTTGTTTTTAAAAGTGCAATTAAAGTCATGCAATATCAAGCGAATCCTTATATGGTATCGCATCTTGTGATGATGGAACATTTGCTTAGTATAGGGAAAGGTAATTTAGCCGATGTATTAGAAACAGGATTAATTAGCCACTCTGATATTTTGCGCTTACGTGTTATGGCTGAAGTGAAGGGCTTTGAGCATGGATTAGTGCGTATGGGCGTAAAAGGTTCAGAAGATAACATGAAAACAGTGAAGATGATTGCAAAAATAACTGGAGCGGCTTTATTAGTAGTAGGTGCGGTTTTGGTGATTATTATTGTTCGGGGGATTTATTTAACAGGTATGTCAATGGGGCTAAGTTAGCTTAAGGTGTGTCATTGTGAATAAATCAAAAGGTGTCACATTACTCGAGGTTATGCTGGTACTTTTGATAGGTAGTTTACTTATTTTATTAGCTGTCAGACAATATCAGCAATACCAGTTAGAGCAATATGCGCTTCAATTAAAATATAATGTTGATTCACTGTTACAAGCCATGAGCTATTATTATCGTGCAAATTGCGAAACAGGAAAGTTATCTCCTAGTCAGTTAGTGCCTTTTCCGCCAACACAATTAGCTTATTCGCTTTCGTTGGATAAAAATGATTTTGTAGGCTACTTACCTAATAATTTTCAGCCAATGAATCCTTTAGTTGATAATAGCGTTGATGATTATGGTTATTCGACGCAATTTAATTTTTTTCAAGTCGGTCAAAAAAACGCAAATGCATGCTTTAGTTTTTGGGGAACGGGAGCGACACCTGTTGGATGTAATACCCCTGCTGCTATTCCTGATACAGTTGTTGTGGGATGGCAATTACAAGTGATTGTCAAAATGAGCAATCCGGCAACGACGACTAATTATCTTGGATTAACAGGCGCTGATTGTGCGGTTGATGAGTCAGATTTGCCAACTAATAAAGTAGTCGATTGCAGTAAAAAAAACACGGATAGCACACCGACTTATTTAGTGTGGCAACGATCTCCTTCTTTTGCAACCCCTGCTGTGAGTTCGAGTGCCTGGATGTCAACACCCGTATTGAAAATGTTTAATTTACAATATACGCATGATCCTATGTTTGAGCTCTATATGAATAATACGGCAACGACTTCTTATTATTACTTGTGTGGCGGGTAAAAATGATGACTAATTTAAAAAATGGCTTAAAAAATAGAGTTTTCGGTTTTACTTTAATTGAAATGTTATTAGTATTGGTGATTATTGCAGCCATTCTAGTAGGACTATTGGGCTATACCCAACAAAAAACTGAAAGCATGCGACGTGATCGTACTGCCATGCAAATGCAGCAAATTGAAAATGCGGCAATGGCTTATTATGTGAGTACTTCTTCATGGCCGGCTAATATTGCAGCCTTACAAACGGCAGGTTTTTTGCCAAGTTCTCTGGGCAATAATCCTTATGCCAATCCTTATTTTATTAATTCAGATAGCAGTACTGGCAATTTTTCAGTGTGTACGGCTGTGACGAGTAATAACAGCGATAATGCTATGACATTGGCGCAAACACTGGCAGGTATGTTGCCTTTGGGTTTTGTGACGGATACAGATGATCCTTCTTCTAGTTGTTCACCTAATATGACACCGACCACAAGTTGCAGTCAAACAAGTTGTACCATTGTGACTATAGTTAATATTCCCGGACAAAATTTAAATAATGCACGTTCCGTCAACTTTGCAGGTATCTACAAAAATGGTGCCTGTGTACCTGTTCCTCAATGCCCGGGAGGCACTGGCAGCAATAGTATGAAAGCAAGTATTATGGTGGTACCCGTTTCTGTGAGCGGTGTTTATAGTAATAACTCAACAGTGCTTCCTATCAGTAGTTTTACAGCGAGAGCAACGCCGTCTGCTATGACGCCTAATACTTGTGCTGATATGGCGGCAGGTCCACAAAGTTGTAATTTGTCAGCGCCAGGACCTTATTGGCGAGTGTGTTTACAAGTGATTACAGAAAAGGGTGAAGTGACCAGTGTCACAAATCCTCAATGGGGTGCGATGACAAGTTTGATGGCGCTCACACGTTGCGTACCCAATAATGAACCATCAGGTTCTGATTTTTCTGTTTATACAAATGATTAATTTTATTGTTTTCTCTTTGATAACGTTGTAGTTTATCAATAGGATGATTGCGTTTATAAATGCTTACACATTTTTTATAAATCGCTTATACTAAATCACAAGCTTATAAGGATTCATTACAATTATCAAATGATCAGTCTGACTGGTTAATGGAGAATGACAATGAAGTGCCTAGCGATCAAGGTAAGTGCATTTCTTCTAGCAATCCCCTGCATTGCTATGGCGGGTTGGCAAGTTGCAAAGCCTATTCAAGCTATTCCGAATGAACCTTTTTTTCAAGCAGGCACGCAACCTGAAGCAGCTTTTATGCCTACTGCCTATGGAAGCAATTCTTTTCCTAATCAATTTGCCAATTTAGGAAAGCCGACAACTCTCTATGCGATTAGCGTTAGCGGTTCTTTAAAAGAAAATATTGAACGTATTATGGAGCGCTATCACTGGAAAGTTGTTTGGAAGGCGCCTTACGATTTTAATTTTGATGGACGCATCACAGGGTCAAGCTTGCCGAATGTCATTGAAAAACTATTGCAACCTTTCCCTTTGCAAGCTGTACTCTATATGGCTAACCGGACGATGACAATCACGGCGAGGAATGCTTAATGCTTATTAAAAAAATTTTTCTATTCTTTATTTTTACTTTTTTACTGTCAGCTTGCAACTCACCTGTCTACAATCAAACAGAAGCCAATATTGCAGATGCCAAATTACATACTGATGCCGCTCGGCATCAATCTAATTTGGCTGTTAAACGTATTCCTTCGCTTTTAGTTAAAAATGGAATGTATGTTGATAGAACACCTATTAGTTTAACCAATGATCCCAGTTGGCTTGAAAATAAAATTATTATACGCGGTGATCAATTACCTTTTTCTTATTATAGTCGATCTATTGCAGGTGGCGGCGGTAAAAATGTCTTAACCCATTATCAAGTGGGCTTAGATGAAACACAAAAAATATCGATTAATTATGCAGGAACCGTCAGAGGCGCCCTAGAATTATTATCTGCTAAAGCAGGTTATGTCTATACAGTTAATTGCGACTCGATTTATTGGCAGGCTTTTATTACAAAAACATATGATATTGCCTTCATGCCGGGGGCTTCTGATTATATGATGGGAAAAGCATCGGGCAGCAGCGGTATCAGCAGTGTTGGGATGCAAGGGGGATCAGCAGGATTTGGTGGTTCAGGCGGGGCATCAAGTGTCTCTGCTATTGTTGATGATAGTGCTGCTTCACAATATAGTAATTTAAAAGCAAGCCTTTCTATTTGGAAAGACTTAGAAGCAACTATCAAACAATTGTTATCTCCGCAAGGAACCGTCATGGTTTCTGAGTCAACGACGTCAGTCACCGTTCGTGATAGACCAAGCAACCTTGCCTTAGTCGGAAAATATATTGAAAACTTAAATAGAACACTCTCAAGACAAGTATTAGTTAAAGTACAAATTTTAGATATTTCTTTGCGAAGTGATTTCAATTATGGCATCAATTGGGATCTCATGAAAAGAACGCTGGATGGGACAAATTTATTTTTAAAAATGGATTTTGGTACGCCTGTTGCTATTACGCCTTTATCAGGCAGCGCGAGTAACGAACAGTTTGGTATTACACAAATGGGTTCAACTGCGTTTAACGCAATTGTTAATTCATTAAATCAACAAGGCAAAGTGTCAATTGTCACAGAGCCTCGAGTGGTTTGTCTTAATAATCAAGTATCTGTTATTCGTATTGTTAGCCAACAAGGTTATCTTGCCAGTGTGCAAACGACTACTTTAGCAGGCTCTTCTTCTGCCTCAGGCGGAACGGTTACTTCACAGTTAACACCAGGAAGTGTTACAACCGGGCTTACTTTATATATTTTACCAAAAATTTTAGGTAACGAAGTCTATCTGCAAGTTAATGCTGATTTATCAACAAATGATGGTTTAACTACTATTTCATCGACACAAGGGGATATCACTTCAGGAACGACGTCAACAACGCCTTCTAATATTATTCAAGTGCCCAATACGACGCAAAAACAATTTAATCAACGCAGTGTCATAGGCTCTGGGGATACATTAATTTTAGCAGGGTTTAGACAATTAAATAATCAAACAGGTGCAATGCAATTATTGCGCTCACAAGCATTGGGTGGAAAAGCTTCGACGGAAGCGGTAAAAGAAACAATTGTTTTAATTACGCCAATTATTTTGCATGGATTTGCATAAATGACGCATATCATTCGTGAAGATGGCGAACACTTTGTTATCCCATCTTACCGTGATGTTTTAAGTGTTAAAAGATCAAGTCTCTTACGCAGAGAGATTATGTTGCTTGCCAGTAATTATGGCGAGTACATTACTTTACAAAAAAAAGGTTCAACCCAGTATGAAGTGGCTTTTTCCCAAGAGTCAGGTTATCTATTAGGCGAGACAGTCTGGCAATATTTCAAACGTCCCCGAGATTTAATTTATTGTGAAGCGTTACCTAATTCGACCGAAGTGATTTTAGTTATTGTGAAATCAGGCAGTGTTTATTTAGATGGGACTTTTTTAATAGATAGCATTCCAGAAGAATTAGTGGTATTCCAAACGCAGCAAAATAATTTTGATATTTATCTTTATGGCGATATTCCTATTTCTAAAGAGCCAGAACTAGGCAAATTTTCATTTGACGAGGCTTCAGTTAAATCATTTAATATTTTACCTAACCCTGTTTTTGCAGAATTGCCTTTAGTTAAAGCTTTTCAATTACAATTAGTCGATACGCTTTTAAAGCAAAAAGGTATTGGTGGATTTCCGCTTAAAGCATTTGTGATTTCTATTGCTATTTTAGCAGGACTTTATTCTATATGGTCTTATTTTTCTTCACATAGGAAAGCTTTACCGCAAGTGATTATCACAGCGATGAATCCATATAATTTATATGTAACTGCTTTGCAAACGCCTGCGCCTGAAGTAGAAATTTCATGGTTGGTTAGGAAAATTAATACGTTATTTACTTTGCCTGGATGGTTTCCAATTGAAATAGACTATAGCAACGGAACATTAGTCGCTAACGTTCAATCATTAGGGTCAAGTGCTGAGATACTCTATGCATGGGCGACTCAGCATGATGCAAAAATTAGTATGGACAAGCAAGGATTTACGCTGACATTAACAGCCAATCCGTTATTACCTCGACGACTTCCGACAGAAAATATTGCAAATTTAACGGAAGTCATTGCAAAATTAATTGATCGTTTAGCCAAAGTCATGCCAGGAAATATTTTAGTGCCTGACAAGATTGTTTCTCAGCAAAAATTTTTGCAGCAGCAACTGACTATTTCAGTGGTTGGTATTAGCCCGACCACATTAGATTTAATTGGAAAACAGTTCGCATCATTGCCATTAGTATTATCTAATGTAACAATAACTGTTGAAAACGGTGGTTTATCAGGATCAATTATTCTTAATGCATTAGGAAATTAAGTTTATGGCACCGGACAAACAAATGAAAGAGAGTATGCCAGTTAAGCAAAAGCTGATGTTAGGCATCATGTTAATTGTTGTGATTGCGATTTTATGGCAGGTCAAAGGTATGTTTGGGGGCGGGGGAAGTAGTCACTCAGAAATTAAACCCATTACCTCAAAAGCGGGGACTGTGCAATCGGGTAAAACGCAGCAGTCACAACAAATGAGTGCGGCGGCTCCCAATGCATCTGCCTCGACTATGTCTGCCGGGCAATCAGGCTCTGCTTCTACAGACCAAGCCCCTGCCATGACGCAACTATCGATTATGCAGCCGGCAGCCATTTTGCAAAATACAACGGATCAATTAGACAATCAGAAAAAATATATTGGCAAAATAGATGAATTAGAGACATTAAAAGTTCAGCGCCAGATTGCAGAAACCAATCAAGCAATTGCTGCTGCTCGATTAGCGACAGTCACTGCTGAAAAAGGCATAACAGATCTTTTAACTTCACCTAAATCTCAACCAGTGGGCGCCCCCTCTATGCCGCAAGGTGCCTATGCCAATCAGTTAATAGAATCAAATCCAAATGCAGTGGCTTTAACACCGGGAAAAACGCCAGTATCTAACCAAGTGATCGCTCCTGATATTGAGTATTCAGTTATTTCAGTTGCGATGCGATTGCACCAATGGAATGCGATTTTGGGCTATCAGGGTCAATTATATAACGTCAGTATAGGTGATACTTTACCGCCTGATGGTTCTAAAGTCACTAGAATCACGAGTACATATGTTGCCTTAAGAAAAGATGGAAAAACCAGGCGAATTGCTGTGCTATCGTCGATTTAAGACATACTAAAAATATTCAAAAAGTCTTAAAAAAGATTGTTAAATGACAAAACTTTTAATTTTTGGATAACTACTTATGAGTCATTCACGCCCAAAAAAAAGAAAACCTAACAAAGATTTGATAGTTCCTGAAAAAAAACAACGGGAGGTTAAAGAAAAAGAAAAGAAAACATCTCTCAACAGTGAGCAAAAATCTATGATTGATGCTGTTTTAGAATTATATATTACTAGCAAAACTTATGATCCTTTATCTGACCTCACCCCAACCAATGCATTACGCCTGCTTGATCTTATGTTAGAACCTGACAATGAATCGACATTGACAGTTGATGAGATTTATTTTTTTAAAAAAAATAATTTATTCGATAATCTCGTTTATATGAGAAAGCTGTTACAACATCCTTATCCACAAAATCGAACATCGGGTGATGCGGGTGCTTTTGTCAAAGGAAGTCATCTGAAAGGAAAAGATGCCAAAACAGAAGAAGAAAAAATAGCGGCGGGAGAGATCACAAAATTAGGTGCTTATGTTGGGGTGTATCGTGGAATAGTTTATTTTTTTACTCCTTTAGGATTGCCAGGGGCGGTTTTAAAAGAGCCACAAGGATTGCTTGGCTTAACAACTAAAGAAATAAAATTGGATAAAAAAACTGCAAAAAAGCACGGATTTTTTAACAATCCGGACAGCATTGGGAGGCAAGAAGTAATAGCCTATGTTCGGGAAAAAATGTTAGCAGCTCAAACAATTCAGCGTCAAAAGATTAAACATGGCGAAGAAAAATCGTATACACCAATTAAAGTCACTGAACTAACCGATGAAATACGCGAACAGCTTAGCATTAACTTACAAAAAAAATATATTTCTCTGGAAGATATTAATCAAAAAAAATCAGATGAAATTTCTTTTATTTTTAATCGCATTATTGAAACAATGAAAAATCCCTTATTTAAAAGTTTAATTGATCAAGGTGTAACAGATCTTGCGAAAGATATTTATTTACAACCGATTGAGGAAGTGAATAAAACATTTAATTTAATTAATGATTTTTCTAAAGAAAAAAAAATTGATATAGAAAAAATAGATAATTTACAATGGAATGTTTTTTTAATCATGAATCAGCTGCTCATCTCAAAAACTATTTCTTTATCTTCTATAAATTTTCATAAATTAATGTCTGAGTTAAATAAAATGGTTACATATTTTCAAGATCCTACTCACATTATGTATCATCTTAAAAAAAATAATATTTTAACTGTTGCATTATGTTATAACTTAATAAAAATTAAGCAAGGTTCTTGTGTAGAGGTATTAAATAATTTTTTTATTAATAAAGAAATTTCGATAGATGACATAGAGAAATGGGGTTTTAGCAATGTAACTTTTATAATAGGATTATATTTTAAAAATGAAAATGTTAAAAATTTAGTAGATGGTGGCTTTATGCGTTTAGGTGACATTTATCGATGGGGTGTTGTAGTTGCTGGAAAAGTTGCTAACTTTGCTCGGCAGCCATTAATTATCGATCTGGTCAAGGAGTCTAAATTAACACTTTCACAGATTCATGATATGAGTGATGAACAGCGAAGCAATTTTTTAACTTGTATGAGTATTCCCTCGATGAAAGAATCTTTTATTGGAGGCATGCATTCACTGCAAGAAATTTTAACAATGTATCCCCTTGCGCTTCAAATAAGTCTCATGAATCGCAAACCCTAAATAAAGAATAAGAATAAGGGGTCAAGTCTGGATAATTGATATATCACTATTCCAAAAAAACGTTTGATGGAAATATCAATTGTACAGACTTGACCCTCTAATCTAATTAAAGCGGATGGTTAAATAACAAAATCTTTAACCTATTGAAATATAAAAATAAAATTGTTATTTTTTGTTTTTAAGAGTTTCTTAATCTTATTTGTTTATAATATAAACAAAGTAATGATCAAGAGGTCTAGCCTATATGTTCACAACAGCAACAGCCCCACTTAGGTTTTCTTTAAAACTCTCTAATGGAAGTAAAATTTTTCAAGCTCAAAGTCAACCGATTGGTTCAGGCGCTCAAGGGACTGTTTATTTATTCCATGATCAAAGTGGTACAGAATATGCTGTCAAAAGACTGAGTATCGATGTGCAATCTCCAACAGTATCAAGTTCAGTCAAAGAAAAGGATTTTTTTAAAGAGGTTAATGGTTTTTGTGAAAGATTAATCTACTTAGAAGAATCTGAAGAAGAAGGGGAAGAGGATAAATGTATTATTTATCTAGTCATGCCTTTATTAGAGGGCACAACATTACGGTCATTATTGAGTGAGGCGACTCCTGCAGAAAAATCTATTTTATGTGCTTGTATATTACCAGAAACAAAAATCCAACTCCAAGATAAAAAAATTGATCATAGAGACTTAACCGATGAAAATATCTTAATCAATAAAAAAAATAAAAAAATTTACTTTATTGATTTTGGTCTTTCCGAAAATTTTGGTGAAAATTTTTCTGAACCGTATTATCTTGATACCGTAATATTAGGCGAAATATTAGAATATTTATTAAAAATAAAATCTTTTGAAGGACTAGAAGAATCTATTATTGAAGATTTAAAAGCTATTTCTGATGATTTGATAAAGTTACGAAGCTCGCCTTCAGGTGCATTTAATTCATTGCTGACTGTTTTTTTAGAAAAAATAGGTGATTATAAAGATCAAATACGACCAGATTTTTCTTTTTTCTTGATTCAAAGTCTAATTAAAATGAAAAAAAATAGCGAAAAAATAAATACTATTCTAGAAAAATTAAATGATCCTCAATCTATCTTAACAAGCCCTGACGGAATGAGTTTATTTGAAATGGCTAGATTAAATCATCGTCATGATTTAATTAAAAGTTGGATAATCAAAGGGTGGTTACCTAAAAATCCATTAATCTTAAGCAAATTTTTAGGATCTTGTTTGCAAAATAATCTTATGGAAATTGCAAGTTTAATTATCAATAAACAACCAAGATCATTAAACAATTTAAATAGAGTCAAGGATGATCAAAGTAATAATATTCTTCATTATTTATTTAACCATTTAGAGACTAAAAACAATTTTGAAACTAAAAAACATATTTATACTTTTATAGAAAATATTTTTGATAAATATCCAGAATTATTTTTTGAAGAAAATATAAATCATTTAACTCCTAGATTAATGTTAAAGAGTTTAGATAAACGTTTAAGTGAGGTAGAAAATCCTGAGGAAATTGATAAGCTATTTATAAAAAATATATCAAAAAAATTGAAAGCATATGATCAATATTTAACTCCAGGATTATCTGTTTTTGCAAGTAAAAATCAATCAGTCAAATCAGTAAAAAGAAAAGATATGTCAAGTCCATTTAGTTGTAAATAGTTATATAGCCGCTGTCGCGAAATTAAAATGTAGGGTGGATTAGACGCGTTTTTTGCGTCGTAATCCACCAAATTTGTCTTTCACAGATTCATGATATGAGTGCTGAACAGAAAGATAATATAGTTTTTTATCTTTTTTTGTTGCTATTTTCTGATTCAAAATATTTTATTAATTTAGTTGATATATCTTTGTTAACACGATTTCCCGTCTGTTTCAGTTGCCAAAGGGCGACTTCTGGAAATTCAAGTAATATTTGTATATATTTTAATGTATTGAGATCGTGACTTACTCCCGCCTCAATTCTTTGTAATGTGGTTTTGCTGATATCTAATGCTTCGGCAAAATCATGCTGAGTAATGTTTAGTTGTTCTCGTAGTTTAATAATATCAGTTGAGTCAAATTCATTATAATAAACAGGTTCAAACACAAAGCTAGAGGGTCCGCGTTTCCCTATAGCTCCCAATAAGATAATTGGGTTTTTTTCGGTTGGAGAAATTCCCTGGGTTTTACAGTAATCATTATAAGCAGGATTAGATTTGTCTGGGATTCTATCCATGAATGATGGAAAAAGCTTTCCTTTTTCAGAGTGATGATGCAATTTAAAAAGATCAAGATCGGGGCTAATTGGTATTGCGTTCTTAGAATAAGCATAATTTTTTTCGTATATTAATTCATATCTATTCTTGATCTTATTATAAATTAATTCGCCAACCATGACCCTTCTTTTTCTGCTTTCATGAAAAATTTTTAATCGATATTCCTCTGGTTTAGTTAGATAGTTCATTTTTAAGTTCCTCAAATCTTTTTTTAATTAAAGATTGAATAGCTTCTTTCATGAGGGTACTACAAAAGCTTTCATCAATTACTCGATATAATTTAAATAGTTTTATACTTTTATAAAATTCCTGGATATCATTTTCGAATCCAAGTTTTTTTAATTCCTTAACATAATCGCGCATACTAGGCTCAAAGCTTTTGCTCGTACTGATTTTCCCTGTAGGATTAAAATCAGCTTTAAGCATATTACCGCTTTCCAAACTTAAATAAGAAACGTTATCATAGATTGGCGAGAGAGATGTGTCTTTTGCTGTAATAATAAATGCTAAATTTCTTCCATGTCGATCGTGATTACCAATGAGTGAATCAAATAATATTGTTCTAATAAACATCTTCACATCATGTGGTCGTTGCGTTTTTTCAGTTATTATCCTAATAATTCCTTCACAGCTATGCTTATCATCAGATCTGAAATGATATATATGTTGAAGGTCGGTGGGCGATGCTCCAAGTTTCATAAAATTTTTTGTAACAAAAGTTCTATCCCCATTGAAATCAATAAAGTAAAACTTTGCAACAGGCACACTTAACAGTCTGCCAATTTGATTACAAAGATATTCTACTTCTGGTAGTTCTGGCGCTTCATTTTGTCTCATTTTCAGTATGTATGATTGACCATCAAGATCTGCTGAGTATTTTTTAAATTTTCCATGGAAAAAGCTGGTATTTTGTGGTGTTTGGTTGATAGATTGATCTGAGGCGCCAGATCTTCTTTGTAGGCTTGCGAATTCTGCCGTTTTTGGCACTTTAAACCATTCGGTAAAACAATTGGGGTGTAAGCCATAATGCGCAAAATCCGGTAGGGTAATTTGTAAGCGGCATTTTAAGCAATTCATTTAGATGATATCTCTTTCAAAGTTTTATGTAGTTAAGTATATATTGATATCTATAGAAATCAAGATATAATTGATTTCTATATGAATCAACTTTGAATTGATGCCTATATAAATCATATATAACTAATTGATTTAACTCTATAAATATAAAAGTTTCTTCCAAAAAAATAGAATGAATACCTCCTGACCCTGTCTATCCATCAATTTTTGATAGGTTGCTGGGTCTTTGTCGCAATTTAGCGTAATCTAATAAACTCTGTTGCCTAAAATCATTATGGAATTAAGTGGTGTAATGTCTCTTGCTGATGTTTACGTAAATATTCCATAAAGGGTGTGCCGCCGGTACCCACGTCTGTTGGATTACCAGTAGCAGATGCACTTTGTTTTTGAATATATTGCGCAGCATAGTGAATGTGAGTCGTGCGAAATGCGTGGATCAGTTCGATTACTTGATTAAAACTCTTTTTTATTTGTTGCAAAAGATCTGAAGCTGGCTGCTGCAAAATAAAATCACGAATTTTTGGCCCCTGCTCTACCGTTTCCAGAAATCGCCGATGCGAAAGCGGCATATATTGACGCATTTCCTGTAAATGTTCTTTTAATGGATTATTCGCATGCGTAATACCTAACGCTGCATCTAATACTGGAATAATAGTACTTTGTGCACCGGTTTCCCCTTTGAATTTTACGGGCTGTTGTTGATATGCTGCAACGCCATCATAAATAATGCCTAACGGTAAGGCAGGATTGGCTTTCCAACCGTGAATATAAGGACGCACTCGGTTGTAATAAATATAGGGATCACAATGCTCCGGCATGCGTTCTAAAGTTTTCACCATAGCCTCTAACCCAGCAGCTATTGTTTGCAAAGCAGCAGCCAAATCCGGTAGATTCTGCAGACACACCGCTTGCAGCGCTGGTAGAATAGCCTGCAATGCGGGAGTCGCACGATGCTCAATGTCAACGTGAATTAAGATAAACCATTCTTCATCAATACCGCCAAGAAAATTTTGTAATAAAGCAATATTACCCAATGCAATCGGGCCATCAGGATTTATCTTTTGCCAATTATACAATGCATAGGAAGCATAAGATAAAATTGGCGGACGTTGTAACAATTCGCTAACGGCATACCAAGCCATAGCTAAATGACGCGGTAACATAACGGCAGGCTGTTGACCCGCTTGCCACACATAAGCATGCCCTAGATAAGATAATAACAACATAGCACGTTCGATTTCGTCTAGGGAAGTCAATGCGTTTACTGGAAATTCTGGCAAGCTCTCAATCATCGTACGTAGGTGCTCACTGAGCAATAATTTAGGCAATCGAATGGCTGTCTTTTCCCAGACATTAAAAATTCGCGGAAGCTGTGCAATCGGTTCGGCTTTAGGTAAAAATCCATGTGTTAAGTCAAAATGCTGTGTGGTTGATTCTAAATTAAATGGATTTTTTAAAAGTGGCATAGTCATTCCTTTGATATTATAATAGCCTATAGATATTAAGATATTAAAAGCTATAATTGTCAAAAAAACAATACTACTCTAAATTTTATTAGACAGAAACTTTAGGCAATCACGTTATTTATTCAATATAGTCGCAAGCAGCGAAATTAAAATGTAGGGTGGATTAGACGCGCTTTTTGCGTCGTAATCCACCAAATCTGCTAATCCACCCTACATTTTGTAGACGGATAAAGAACCCTCTGGGTTTCTAGCCGGTGATGGCCCAATAGTTGGTAACTGATTCGTACTCGGTGCCTGTGTTAGGTTTTCATTATTTTTATCTAAATGGATGTTAGGACCTAACTTAGAATTAAGATAATTAGTTGTCGTTTTATATTCGTAAACACCTACACCTACAGAAGCCGCAGTACTTGAACCTGTCAATACAGAGACTCCTATTGTACTGCTTGTTATTGCCATATAAGCTCCCCAGCCAATGAGGCCTGCTACCGTTAATACGCCTCCGATGCCAAAAAAGATGGAGACAACGATGCTGCCAGCGAGCACGCCTTTTATTAATGCTTTTGCTAAAGGAGGTAAATTATTATAATTATTTTTAAGAGTAGCCCAGAGGGATTTTTTCTCTGGTGGCATCACTTTCTCAGGAATGAGAACTATTGTAGCTGAATTTGAAGCAACAACTTCTTGTTGTAATTTTTTAGGACTTTTTAGTAATAGTTCTTTGCTATCTTCAGGTAGAAGTAATACTTTTTCTTCTGATATTAAAGATTTTTTAGCTTTTACTTTGTTACTGTTCTGTAGATATAATACTTTTATTATTTCATTAAATTTTGTTAATCCCTTAAAAGGTGTTGGGAGCAACATTTTTTTATTATTCTTTATATTTTTTTCTAAATTCAATAGATATTGATGCATGGCCTTACATACTTTTTTGTATTCATCAGTATATAATCCACAATCAAATTCAAATAGTACATTTTTAAATAGAAAGAGAATCCTTTTTCGAAGCTCTGGGTCAGATGATGCGCCAGACGGCAATGGGTTTTCAATTATTTTTTTCAAATCATTTAACAGGTCAATCAGCGTTTTATTTTTTTCTATATTTTTTTTAAAAGACTCAATAGCCCCCTTAAGTACAGCATATTTTTTTAGAAAAGGATTATTTTTTTCCAAACAACCGGTGAATTTTTTAAAATAATCATCGTAATTAATAAGCTGAAATGTATTCATTTCATATATTGCTTTAGTTAAAGCAATAAGATCTTCTTGTTCATCATCATTGCTAGGTTTGATTTTTAATAAAGGCTCAGTAATTAGCGTTGTTAGTTCATGATGTTTTAATATGTTAGCAAAATGGTTTAGAGTAAATTTTCTGTCTTCTTTTTCATCTTCTTTATCAGGAGTGCATTTACGATCTTTAATAAAAGCATTAACATCGAAATAATTATCTATGTTTTCCCCCGAGTTTTCAGGAAAAAATAACAAATACTTTTCTCAGCGGTTCCCGCTAGCGCATAGTATCGCGTATTTTAGTTAATCCTATCGTAAACTTTTCCAGGATTTTTGATTATAATCACTTCTAATTTTAATTGGAAGGTGATCAACAATGTTACGGAAAACGTTATCTGCTCCTGGGTTGTTAGATGTCGTTAAAAAGAGTTTTCATAAAATCTCTGACTTATGCCAGTCGAGGACAAATATTACACTAGCAGATTGTTTGATGTCCGGATTAGCTATTTTTAGCTTAAAAATCCCATCATTATTGCAATTTGATCATTCAAAAGAAGAAAAACGCATCAAGCACAACCTAGAGAAGCTTTACCAAATCAAACAAGCTCCTAGCGATACCTATCTGAGGGAACGACTTGATACAGTAGAACCGTTAATGCTGCGAAAATCATTTAAAAAGGTCTTCGCGCAATTACAAAGAGGAAATGTATTAGAACAATTTAGCTACATTGATGGACATTATCTACTGTCATTAGATGGCACAGGCTATTTTAATTCTCATAAAATTCATTGCGCTTCCTGTTGCGAAAAAAAATATAAGGATGGGACGATTGCGTATTATCATAATATGTTGGGCGCAGTGCTCATCAATCCTGATTACAAAGAAATTATACCGTTACCTCCTGAACCAATACATCAGCAAGATGGCAATAATAAAAATGATTGTGAACAAAATGCCGCAAAACGATTGGTGACAAATATCCGGCGTGAACATCCTCACTTAAAGCTAATTATAGTAGAAGACGCACTATCAGCAACAGGTCCTCATGTCATGCTCTTAAAGCAGTATAAAATGAAGTTTATTATAGGGTGTAAAAGTGCTTATGATTATCTTTTTAGACATCGAAAAGAATTGGTGACAGAGCATGAAATAATTGATGGGAATGGAGTGCAGCATTGTTTTCGATTTGCTAATGATATTCCGCTAAATGGAAGTCATCTTAACATCAAAATTAATGTGCTTGATTACTATGAAATAAGCCCATCAGGTAAAAAGAAGCATTTTACCTGGATAACCGATTTACCACTTACAACATCTTCAGTTTATAAAATCATGAAAGGAGGTAGAGCACGCTGGAAAATAGAAAACGAAACATTTAATACCCTAAAAAATCAAGGCTATCACTTCGAACACAATTATGGTCACGGAGATAAAAATTTAACGACAGTATTTGCATATTTAATGATGCTGGCGTTTCTCATTGATCAAGTGCAGCAATTATGCTGCAAATTATTTAAAGCTGCACTGGACTTTTCAAAAAGTAAAATACGATTTTGGGAAAAAATTCGCGGTTACTTTACTCTTTACTATCTCGACTCATGGGAACAATTATATGATGCTATCACTTACCAAAAAGGTGATGCTCCACCAAATACATCATAATGTTTTATTGCCAAAAATTATTTGATATTCGTGTTCTGGGTAGAAAGTTGTATTTTTAGGAAAATAATTCGTAAATTTAAGGGCAGTGTTAATGCTTCTGGGAGCCTTTTGTTTAAAATTTTGAGGCTAAATAAAAAATTATCGGCGGATAGGTTAGCGGGAACCGCTGTACTTTTCTTCGCTTTTTTTTGTTCTAAGTTGAAATATCTTTTTAATATTATATCTATAATTTTTATCTATTTCATTTTTAGAATCTCCAGTGAGCGTCTCTATAATAGTGCCGGAGCCACCGTCTATTTTGCGTCTAAACCTTAGTGTCATGTTGGGAGGGATGAATACAGGATATTTTTTAAGAAGCCTTATCAAACGCCAATGAACTTTATCATCTAAATCATCGGCTATATCATATAAAATTCTTTTACCTTCGTTTAATGAACTTAGTCTATGCATATCTGCATAGAAAAGTATAAATTTAGAGGGATCATCAGGTGAGCTACAAAAATTTATAGCTTGAGAAAGATAAAATAAAGGATAAGAGTTTTGTTTTTTTTCAGATTTTTCAATTATACTAAGAATATGCTGAACAGTGCCACCGTCTTTTTGATCATAAAAACTATCTTCTATAGAATAATTATCAAATTCACATGAGACATCAGAACCAACTTTTTTCTTTATTTCATCATTCAAGTACATTAAAGAGGGAAAATGAGAAATGCCTTGATCAGCTGCCCCTAAATCCATTCCCATCTCATAACGACGTGAAGCACTACGTCCTATGATCTTTTTTACCTTAAGCTTCTGAGCTTCATCTATTAAGTAGTCAGCATATTCTCGATTAGCTTGTAATAAGTTATAAGGAGTTTCCTCCTCGCCATTCTTGCACTGCCTATAACATCCATCATGATCGGTCCCGATTGCTAAAATGTCATATTCTATTGCAGCTGAAGAGCTACTCATTATTAATTAATTCCTTCCTTCCTTCCTTCCTTAGAGTCTCACCCTTGTAACTCCATTCAGCAGCCCCCGTCATTTGCACTGCGTCTTGATTATTCGGCCACTCAATTATTAAGTCACCTAAAAGAAGTTTAACAATAACAGTACGGGCAAGGCCATAATTAACAATCCCTGCAACCACTGCTGCACACGCATTACTTCCGCAGGCATAGGTTTCGCCTGCTCCACGCTCAAAAGTACGTATGCGAATTGTTTCAGGATTAATAATTTCCATAAATCCTACATTAACACCCTGTGGGAAAATAGATTTTGCCGCAATTTCTGCACCTATTTTTTTGACAGGATATTTTTCAAGATCAGTGACTTTTATAATAATATGTGGATTACCCATTGAAAGCGCTGAAAACTGTAAAACAGTGTTTGAATCAGATAGTGCTATTTCGTAAAGTGCTTTTTTTTCTGTTGTCAAAAAAGGAATAGCAGAAGGATTAAAGTTGGGCTTGCTAAGCTTGACTTTAATTTTTTCATAAGAAATTAGCTGAATATCAGCAATGCCCGAAATTGTTTCAATAGTAAAAGAAGTGTGTTGAGTTAACTGATTTTCATGAACAAAGCGCGCCACACAACGTAGACCATTTCCACATTGCGCAGCTTGGCTGCCATCTGCATTGAAAATACGACAGGCAAAGTCGGCTTTATTTGATTTTTCTATTAATAATAATTGATCAAAGCCAATGCCCGTGTGTCTATTTGATAAATTTGCAATATCACGCGGATGTATTATAACAGGTGAGGTGCTCGCATCGATTACAACAAAATCATTTCCAAGTCCATGCATTTTCCAAAATTTAGTCATGTTGAGTGGCTCCATGAGTGACAATAGGTTGCACGGGAAGATACAGTGGACCTGATTGACCACAGCCGCTTAAAAAAAAGCAGCTTATAAAAATTAAAAAAAATAGTCTCATATGGTTGCCTTTAATTTTTTATAATGGTCAATTAAACCCTGTGTAGAAGAGTCATGCGAGTTCGTGAGTATTGTTGTTTTTAGATTTAAATCAGTTAAAATAGAAGGTAATAATTTTTTCCCTAATTCAACTCCCCATTGATCAAATGAATTGATTTGCCAAATCACACCTTGGACAAATGTTTTATGCTCATAGAGCGCAATAAGCATCCCTAAGTTTCTTGGCGTAATCCCATTCATAAATAAAATATTACTCGGGCGATTACCCGGAATTATTTTATGCTTAGCAAGATCAGTTGCATCTATTAAAGAAAGCCCTTCATTTTTTAACTCGTTTAAAGCTTCGTTGAATGTCTTGCCGCGCATTAAAGCTTGCGCTTGACTCAAACCACTGCCAATTAAAATATCATGATGGTGCTCCCATTCATGATTAGGCGAGCCATTTAAAATAAAATCAACCGGAATTAAATGCTGTCCTTGATGCAGTAATTGATGAAAAGCATGCTGGCCATTGCAGCCTTGCTCTCCTAAAATAACTGGTGCGGTTAAAAAATCAATCAACGTGCCTTTTTGCGTAATATTTTTGCCATTGCTTTCCATTTCAAGTTGTTGCAAATGAGATCGCAGATAATGTAGATGATGAGAATAAGGTATAATGGCATGATGCGTTGTTTTAAAAAAATTAATATACCAAACGCCTAATAAGCCCATGATAACTGGCATATTCTTAGAAAAATCGGCTGTTTTAAAATGCTCATCCATTATTTTTGCACCTTGCAAAAAGTCAAGAAAAGCATCCATTCCAATCATTAAAGCCAAAGGTAATCCAATAGCTGACCAAATCGAATAACGCCCGCCGACCCAATCCCAAAGTGTAAAAATATTTTGCAAAGGTATGCCAAACTGTAAAGCTTGTAGAGGGGCTGCGGTAACGGCTATAAAATGCTGAGCAGTTGCTTTTTGCCCTAAGTGTTTTGTTAACCAATGCTGTATGGTTTTTGCGTTAGTAATCGTTTCAAGTGTCGTAAAAGATTTAGAAGACACGATAAATAATGTTTTTTCAGGATCAAGTTGTTTTAAAATATCCCGAAGATGAGCGCTATCGATATTTGAAATAGCATGATAGTGAAGATCAGGGGTTGCATAGTCACTTAAAGCATGAATTGCCATTAAAGGACCTAAATGAGAGCCTCCCATGCCAATATTTACAATAGATTCAACGGGCTTCCCTGTGACACCCCGCCAAGTTTGATCACGTACTTTTTCCGTAAAAAGCCGCATTTTTTGCAATTCAGCCTTAATATCAAGCGAGATATTCTGGCCATTCACAAAAAAATCTCTGACACCTTTCTCACGCAACAAAGTATGTAACGCAGGTCTTTTTTCGGAATAATTTAAAGGTTTTCCAGAAAATAATCCGTCAATTTCTGTAGATAAATTGACTTTTTCAGCTAAAAAACACAATAAATCAATAGTTTCTGGTAATATTCTATTTTTCGAATAATCGAGTAACAATTCTTCTAATGAAAGAGAAAACCGACTAAAACGATTGGTATCAAGCGCAAACCAATCTTGCATGCGTTCATTAGCAATTGTTTCATAATGATTTTTTAATGCGATCCATTCTTTTAAGTCAGTGAGTGCGACCATATTGTGCTATATTTCCATTACCTTAAGTCTTTAAGTTCCATAGGATAACCGATTTTGATTAATCGGTAAAACTAAGCTGTTGCCACATTTAAGGAAATGGGAGTAATATTAATAAATTTATGTCAGTATCTTTTAATTATGTTTTAATTTTTAAGATACAAGGGGGAAATCATGGATGACTTATTTGAACAACTGGAGAAGCGGATCTATGCGGTTCTTCAGGCGCATGAACGCTTGCAAACGATGAATCAACATTTGCGGCATGATAAATCAATGATTGCTGAAGATCATGAGCAATTATTAATGAAGCATAAAAATGCAGTTATGCAAATTGAGAAAATGGTCGCACGTCTTAAATCAATAGAGGGTTTATCATGAGTGAAATTTCAGATACCTCAATCGAAATTATGGGAAAAGTGTATCAAGTTAAGTGCCCGACTAAAGAAATAGATTCATTAACGCGGGCTGCTGAATATCTAGAAGAAAAAATGCGAAAAATGCGTGAGGGCGGGGTTACAGGTCCTGATCGTTTAGCAATTATTACGGCATTAAATATCGTGCACCAATTATTGACGTTAGAGCAGCAGAAAAATAGTCATTTTCATGCGCTTTCGCAAAAATTATCTGCTCTGCAAAATAAAGTAGAAGATGCGCTTGCTCGCAAAGTGCAGTGGGAGCTTAGCACTGAAGAATAAAACACTTTTACGTAAAACTATACTTGCGAACCGATTAAAGATATCAGCCCTTGAACGAAAACAGGCGGTCGCTCAAGCGCTTTTGTTTTTAGTCGGTAGTTCTTTATTTAATGCCAGTCAAAAAATCGCTTGTTATTGTGCGCAAAAAAATGAATTTGATTGCATGCCGATTATTCATATGATTTGGCAGGCGCACAAAGATTGTTTTTTGCCCGTGTTATCCCCCAATAAAACAAATGCGTTAGATTTTTTTTATTATACAGCAGAAGATACTTTGCAATTAAATAGATATAAAATTTTGGAACCCGTTTCGCAAAAACAAATTGACCCCAGTCAATTAGATTTAGTATTAGTGCCTTTAGTTGGATTTGATAATGAAGGGAATCGTTTGGGGATGGGCGGGGGGTATTATGATCGGACTTTTATGTTTTTAAAAAAGGCAAAAAAGCCTTTTTTATTAGGAACTGCTTTTGAGATGCAGCGAGTGGAGCGATTACCGGATGAACCCTGGGATATTAAATTAAATGGGGTTTTAACCGAATCAGGTCTTTATTATTTTTAAGATTTTTGTGGTATTAGGTCTGATATGATGCCACAGATAAAAAGCTTCTGCAGCTTGTTCGACTAGCATCCCCAGTCCATCACAGTAAGAGTGTGCCCCTTGATTTTTTGCCCATACTAAAAACGGTGTGAGTGAAGACAGGTCATACACTAAATCATAACAAAATGTTTTTGCATGGATTAAACCATTTGGTAAAACGGGCATTGTTCCTGACAGACCGACGCTCATAGCATTAATAATTAAATCAAAAGAAGGTTTTTTTAAATTTTCTAAAGCGCAGTATTCAATAGGCATTAAATCAATAAAGCGATTAGCTAGTATTTTCGCTTTTGTAGCTGTTCGATTGGCAATTAAAATTTTTGCGGGTTTTTCTGCAATTAAAGCGGCTAAAATGCCCGAAACTGCACCGCCTGCGCCTAAAATTAAAATAGTTTTATTGTGTAAGTTTTGTTTTTGGTGAAGAGTCAAGTCGCGGACTAATCCGATACCATCTGTATTATCACCATAACGACTGCCGTTTAAATTAAACCGAATAGTATTAATCGCCTTGGCGCAAATAGCGCGATCACTTAAAGTATTCACTAAAAAATAAGCTTCTTGTTTGAAAGGCAGCGTGATATTAGCGCCTTTGCCATTTTCTTTTTGAAATTGATCGAGCGTTTTGGATAATTCATTGAGTGTGAGCGGCACTAAAATTGCTTCATAGGTTAAAGAAATATGAGTTTGTTCGGCAAATAATTGATGAATCAATGGAGATTGGCTATGTGCAATAGGATTGCCAAAAACAGCATAGCGATTCATATTCATAAAGACTGCCTTTACTTTTTCACCTCGCTAAGCACCCCTCCCTTTTTCAAAGGGGGGGCATTATATTAGATGTTAGTTCATTTTATTAATGACATCTGCCAATTGTGATTCATTGACTTGTCCTGGAATAAACATAATCTCTGTTGATTTTGAACTAGGTGATACATTTGATTTTGCAATAAATATCACGGGAGTCCACATCAATTCCATATCTTTTGCTAATTGATAATTTGTCGTAATCTGCGCAAGAATAGCTTGATCATTCATATCTTTCTTTAATTGATCGATATTAAGTCCTGCAGATTTTGCGATATCAAAAATAGCAGCTTCTGTTAACGGTTCCACTTTGGATGCCATTAAAGCATTATGGAACTGATAATATTTCCCTTGTTTTTGCGCAGCTAAAGCAGCTTTAGAGGCAAGTTCAGAAATAGGTCCGCGAATAGGAAATTCTTTAAAGACAACGCGAACATTTTTATTTTTCTTAATAAGATTATCTATCACCGGGGTCATTTCAATACAATGCGGGCATTGATAATCTGCAAACTGTACAACAGTAATTGTGCCGTTTGGATTACCTGCTATAGGATCCGTTGCTTGATGAAATAATCGATTAGCATATTTAGGTGAGGTATCTTGAATTTTTTTGAAAGTTTGTTGGGTTTGATCTATTTGTTTTTGTTGATATAGATCCAATGATTTTACCAATACTTCAGGGTTGCTTAAGAGATAATCATGTACCACACTTTCGATTTGTTTCTTTTGAGCGCTATCAAAGCTTGTTGCAGCATAAACTGCTCCATTGAGAATTAAGCTTGAAAACGCGACACCCATTAATATTTTATTTAGTTTCACAAAGCTTCCTCCGCTTTATTTTAAATGATGGTTCAGAGTATTGCAGGCGTTTTCAGATGTCAAGTAGACGTTATTTTAAAATTTTTTAAAGCCAGTCAGCCAAGCATCAATAGCTAAGATTCTAGAGGCTTTAATTCTATCTGCAATCTCTAGTCCTTGATAATTTGTAGATATTTGGGTGATATCGATAGAAAGCGCTACCTGGTAGCATTTAAGCCAAAAGTCAGTCAATGATTGCAGGCTTGCAGCTTCGCAAGCTTTTAGCAAGTCTTGAAAGCGAGTCTTGCGCCGAAAAGCATCTGCTTTTTGTAAAAAATGTAATATCTCTTCAGCAGATAGTTTTTCTGCTGTTTGATAATCAGATAAATTTCGAATCACCAGTTGAACCAATTCTCGATAAGCAACAGGGAGGCGATAACGTTCGCAAAAATCGCGTGCATTTTTTTCATCAACCGCATGAAAAAGAGCGGCTAAACGAATGGACGCTTTTGCAGACAGTGATGAGGCTTTTAATAAAGCCGCAAATCCCGCAGGTTGATTGTGTAAATAAGGAAAAAGAATATCAAGTGCGCCACAGTCAGCAAGCACTTTAAAAAAATACTCTGGATATTTTTCTACAAGTGCGCGCTCAAGCTCTTTCCAGACACGTTCAGCGACTAGGGCATTGATTTCACCATTTTTTACCATTTCTTGCATTAAGCTCAAAGTAGTTTTAGCGACTGTAAAATTAAAGCGGGCAGCAAAACGGGCTACGCGTAAAATACGCACAGGATCTTCTGCAAAGGCTGCTGACACATGCCGTAGTAATTTATTTTTTAAGTCGACTTGTCCCTGATAAGGGTCGATTAACATACCTGATTTAGTTTCAGCCATAGCATTAATCGTAATATCTCGCCGTTTTAAATCTTCTTCTAAAGTGACAGAAGGCGAGGCATTAAATTCAAAGCCGGTATAACCGCGACCTATTTTTCTCTCGGTGCGTGCAAGTGCATATTCTTCATGTGTTTCAGGGTGCAAAAATACCGGAAAATCTTTTCCCACCTGTTGAAAACCCAAATGCTGCATATCAGCAGCTGTTGCACCTACGACAACCCAATCTTTCTCTCGAATAGGAAGGCCTAATAATTTATCTCTAATAGCGCCGCCAACTAAATAAATTTTCATGATTTTGAGGTAAAATAGTTAATTAATAATAATAGATCATACCGTCTCTTTGATATAGGAAAATATGGGAAAGAAAAAAAATTTTCAAAAGTCTCACAATCAAGCCACTCTCGATAAATTATCGGGTAACGAGCGCCATGGGTTGGTGGTTGCGCATTTTGGTGCAAGTGTTGAAATAGAAGATGAACAAGGTGCGCTATTTCGCTGCAATTTGCGCAAAAATGCTGAGCCCATTATGACGGGTGATTGTATTTTATGGCAGTTTGAACAAGAAAATACGGGTATTGTGGTAGGACTTTTACCCAGAAGATCGCTATTGCAACGCCCGTTAAACGCGTATAAAACTAAGTTAATCGCAGCCAATATTGATACGATAGTGATCGTTATGTCTCCTGCGCCGCTTTTTTCAGCCTATTTATTAGATTCTTATCTGGTTGCTGCTGAAAATTTAAAAATTCGACCTATTATTTTGCTTAATAAAACCGACTTACTAAAAGAAGATGAATTATTAGCGTTGGCGGATTTTTTATCGTTATATCAAAAAATCGGATATACTGTTGTTTTTTCAAGTACTTATATTAAAACAGGACTTAACCCATTAAAAGAAGTTTTAAAAAATAATACAGGGGTATTGGTGGGTCCCTCTGGGGTTGGTAAATCATCTATCATTGCCGCATTGACTGATGTAAAAATAATGATTAATGCAGAATCGCGTAGCGGTATGGGAAGACATACCACGACGACTTCACGTTTATATCACCTGCCGGACGCGGGGAGCTTAATTGATTCGCCTGGGGTACGAGAATTTTCCTTGTGGCATCTGGGTGAAGAAGAAGTATTACAGGGATTTTTAGATTTATTCTCTTTTAGTACGGATTGTGAATTTCGCAATTGTCGGCATCAACCAGGCGAGCGCGGTTGTGCCTTACAGCAAGCGATTTTGGATCAGAAAATTAGCCCAACCCGATTTGCAAGTTATCAAGCCATCTTGAAAAAATAGAAAAATTAAAACAACTGATCCCAAATAGGTTTAGCAATGGCAGGAATAGGCCAGGCGCGTAATGCACGCATATCTGCCACACAAGGCGTTATATTCGCTGAGTGTAAGCAGGCAATAATTTCATGACTCAGTTGCGGTGCCAAGGCTAACTTGGTGGGCCATGCAACGATAGTATTGCCGACTTCTTTCATGTAACAAGAACTAGGACGACTACCATCAAGCTGTAAACTTTCTGCGCGATCGACAAAAAAACTAGTAAAAGACACTTCTTCAAAATTTTGCCATGGAAACAATACTTGCAATTCTTTACGAGTAAAATCGATTTGTTCAGCAGATGTTCGTTGGACGCCTTCTTCTGCTAAGTGTCCACCTAAGTACCACACTTGATTATCATCTTCTGTTTGATGCGTTGTAACAGTAATGCGTGGCGTACTGCTTTTTCCTAAACAATGCGCAAATAACGGCGGTAAAGTTTTCCCTTTCATGATGACCATATGCAAGGGTCTTCTTTGCATTGTAACAGGCGGATTGGCCCATTTGTTTAAAATAAGCTCATTGCCACTGCCTGCGGTAAAAATATATTTTTGGGCTTTCACCTCAAGCGGTTGCATCGGGGCTGCGTTAATTTGCAGAGAAGTTAAATAATTATTTTCATCAAATTGTAATTGATGTGCTTGCATTGGATCAACTTTAAAAATCACATCGCGATGTGGCTTCATCAGTTCTCTAATGAGAGCATGCGCATCAATGACAATTTCATCTAACGAATACACATGACCTGTAAATTGGGTATGCTGAAAAATATCAGGGTAAGATTCTTTTTGGACGGATGAAATATTACTTTTAAGAGTAAATCCAGCAAAAAACCCAGCTAATTTACTGGTTAAGCTACCTGTTGACCATAAGTATTGTTGTGTTGATAAAATAGGGACTTGTGAGAGATTAATTTCTCCCATGCCATCTAAACACTTTTTCCAAAGAAGCGGCATATTGGCAATTGCTTCAGCTGCTTTGGTGAAAACGCCTTGCAAAGCATATTTAATCCCACCATGAATAATGCCCTGAGATTTATGGGTTTGATCGCCTCCTAAAGTATCTGATTCGAGTAAAATAACCGATAAACCTTGTTGTCTTAATCGATTTAATAACCACAATCCTGCAATACCACCGCCGATAATAGCTATATCCGTCTCAACACACTGCTTCATTTAAACCTCTTAAATCTTGCAAATTGGGCTATTATAACAAAACCCGTGCCTTACTTAATCGAATGATTAAATAAAAAATAATAATCGTCATAATACCAACTACAATAAAATCAATGCCAAAAGGAATAATATTTTTCCCGCCATTAAAAGTGCTGAGATAAGAAATAATGGATAAAGCCACGCAATACGGAATAGCCCATAGTGCACTAATACATTCTTTTTTAAATGATTTTTTTTCACGAAAGCAATAAAACACAAAAAAAACTAAGCCAATACTCAAAGCAATCATCATTTTCGAAACAGTATTCCATCCAGTCCAAAAAATAAGTAGATTGCAAATATAAAAAGCCAGTAAAGACATAAAATTAGCATAAGGTAATAAAAAAGGCCTGGGTACATCTGGTTTGATTTTACGCAATGCGATTAATGCAATGGGGCCAATAATATATGAAAAAATAAAACAAGAAATAATAAATCCAGCCAATTTTTGCCAAGCGGGAAAAGGTAAAAATAATAGCAATCCAAGGAAAAAATTAATTAAGATATAACGAAAAGGCACGCCTCTTTGCGATAAAGTACCAAAAGAGGCTGGCATAAAGCCAATTTGACTTAAACCATATCCGACTCGAGCGGTCGATGCGGTGAAAATAAAACCCGTGCCAAAGGGTGAAATAATCGCATCTGCATAAATAATAATAATAAACCATGAAAAACCCAATGCAGCCATAATACCCGCAAAAGGACCATTATCACCCGCATAATGGATTTTGCTCCAGCCATTAGCAATGGCGTTAGGACTCATTGCGCCAATAAAAGCTATTTGTAATAAAGCATAAAGCAACGTACATAATAACATTGAGCCAATTAAGGCCAGTGGAATATTACGTTTCGGATTTTTAGTTTCACCTGCCAATTGCAGCACAGTATTTGAGCCAATTAATGAATAAATAACCCCACCTAAAGGTAATGCAGCAAAGACGCTATGCCAACCGTAAGGTAAAAACCCACCACTTTGAGTGGCAATAAAATTAGCTGAATGAAAACTAATAGAAATTAAGCACACGGCTGTTGCGATAGGAACAATTAATTTAATCCCAGTGATAAATATATTAGAGCGTGCAAAAAATTGTGCGCCATAAAAATTTAATAAACACATGATAAACATGACACCGCTTGCCGCCACAATTCCCCAAAGTGTTAAAACATGTTTAGAGGTCACAAGTCCTGGCGCATAATTTGAAATATATTGAATTAAACCTAATGTTTCAACTGGGGCAATGGCAAGACTTGAGACCCATACCATCCAACCAATTAAAAAACTAATTAAAGGCCCATGACTATATTGGGCGAATTGAATCATGCCGCCTGCAACAGGAAAAGCACTGCCAAGCTCTGCAAAAGTTAAAGCGATAATGATCATTAAAATCCCGCCAATGATCCAAGAAATAACTGCGGCAGGCCCTGCAATTTGCGCGGTATAAAGCGGTCCAAATAACCAGCCAGAGCCAATCACACTGCCAATGCCGGCTAATAATAACCCGCAGGGGCCAATGGTACGTTGAAAATTCATGTTTATCTCCGAAAATAAAGAGGGATATTTATAAAGATTCTTGCTTTATTTAAGACGCCTGTTTTAGGGGTGCAAAAAAAATAGCCGCTAAAACAGGCTGCTAAGAGCGAGGAGAAAGAGAAAATATCTAATAGATGCTGCGTCTTTCATAATCATGCCTGCTTAAATTATGCTCTAAAATTAACATATCTTCTAAATGAGGTCAAATAGAAAGAAGTATTTTTTATTTAAAAGCAGGAATGCCTGTTTGCGCATGTCCTAAAATTAGAGCATGAATATCTGCGGTTCCTTCATAAGTTTTCACTGTTTCAAGATTTAACATATGCCGAATGACTTGAAATTCTTCCATAATGCCATTCCCCCCATGCATGTCACGCGCTTCTCGAGCGATATCTAAAGCAATTAAAGTAGAATTTCTTTTTATCAAAGAAATTAAGGGCGAAGAGGCAAGTCCTTGATCTTTTAAACGACCGACACGCAAGCAAGCTTGTAAGGCTAAGGCAATTTGTGTTTGCATGTTGGCTAATTTCATTTGAATTAATTGATTGGCAGCAAGCGGTTGGCCAAACTGTTTACGATCTAAAGTATATTGTCTTGCTGCATGCCAGCAAAATTCAGCAGCACCTAACACTCCCCAGGCAATACCAAACCGTGCATTATCCAAACAGCCTAAGGGACCGGTTAAGCCATCTGCATGGGGTAACTCTTGTTCGTTTGACACAAACACATCTTCCATGACAATTTCGCCGGTGACTGAAGCGCGCATGCTTAATTTGCCATGCATCGTCGGGGCAGATAATCCGCTCATGCCTTTTTCTAAAATAAATCCACGAATGCGTCCGTCATCTTTTTTAGCCCAGACAATAAAAACATCGGCAATTGGGGAATTGGTAATCCACATTTTGGTGCCTTTCAAACGATAGCCGCCTTCAACTGTTTTGGCGCGTGTTTCCATATTGCCAGGGTCTGAGCCATGATTGGGTTCTGTCAGACCAAAACAACCAATCCATTCACCCGTTGCTAATTTAGGTAAATATTTTTGACGCTGTTCTTCTGAGCCATAACTAAAAATAGGAAACATCACTAAACTAGATTGCACGCTTAATGCTGAGCGATAACCAGAATCAACCCGTTCTATTTCTCGTGCGACTAATCCATAAGAGACATAATTAATTCCCGCACAACCATAGCCTTTGATGGTTGCGCCCAATAATCCTGCTTCCCCCATTTGTTGCATAATACTGCGATCGAATAATTCATTATGAAAAGCATTTTGTACCAAAGGTTGCAATTTTTCTTTTGCAAAATCATGCGCGGCATCACGTATGAGTCGTTCTTCTTCGGTTAATTGTTCATTAAAATAAAAAGGATCATCCCAGTGAAAAGGTGAAGATTGCTTTTTCATATTTTTCTCACTTAATATTTATATATTTTATATTGAAGTTAGTCGCTCAGAAATCAGTTTTTTAACAATATCTGGGTCGGCTAATGTTGACAAATCTCCTAAATCACTCACATCATTATTGGCAATTTTACGCAATAGTCGCCGCATAATTTTGCCAGAACGCGTTTTAGGTAAGCCATCAGCCCATTGAATATATTTTGGAGTCGCAATTGCGCCAATTGATTGACGCACTGCATGAATTAATTGTTTTTTTAAATCATCCGTGGGAGTTACTCCTTGTTTTAAGGTGACAAAAGCATAAATAGCCTCACCTTTTATTTCATCAGGCACTGATACTATTCCGACTTCAGAGACAGCCTCGTCAGTTAGAAAAGCACTTTCGACTTCTTCTGTGCCAATTCTATGTCCTGATATTTTAATCACATCATCGCAGCGTCCGGTGATCCAATAATAATGGTCATCATCATAACGTGCATTGTCGCCAGTTTGATAGGCATTATTTTTAAAATATTCTTTAAAACGCTCAGGGTCATTATAGACAGTTTTCATCATGCCAGGCCAAGGGTGTTGTAGCGTTAAATTTCCCAGTGAATCAATTTGTGGCACGACTCCGAAAAAAGGCCAAGCCGCAGAACCTGGTTTGAGCGGCGTTGCAAAGGGATATGCGCTTATCATGATGCCGCCCGTTTCAGTTTGCCACCAAGTATCGACAATGGGGCAATGGCTATTGCCTATTGTATGATAATACCATTCCCATACTTCTGGATTAATGGGTTCCCCGACTGTTCCTAATAATTTTAAACTTGTGCGTTTAGTTTTTTTAACCCACTCATCCCCTTCGTGCCGCAAAGCGCGAATAGCAGTGGGTGCGGTATAAAAAATATTAACTTGGTACTTATCAATTATTTCCCAAAAACGTGACGGGGTTGGATAATACGGAACCCCTTCAAACATTAAAGTCGTAGCGCCATTACATAAAGGGCCATATACCAAATAAGAATGGCCAGTGATCCAACCAATATCTGCGGTGCACCAATAAATATCACCCGCTTCATAATTAAAAATTAATTGATGCGTCATGGCAACCTGCACCAAGTAACCCCCTAACGTATGTAAAATGCCTTTTGGTTTGCCGGTTGAGCCTGAGGTATACAAAATAAAAAAAGGATCAAGCGCATCCATGCTTTCACAAGGACAATCAGCAGAGGCTTGTGCTAAAGCATCTGCATACCAAATATTTTTTGTTGCATCCCAGGAAACAGCTTGATCCGTGCGTTTGACCACAATGACTTTTGAGACTTTGGGACAATGTTGAATAGCAGCATCGACATTTTCTTTCAGTGGGATGATTTTGTTGCCGCGCAAACCTTCATTGGCTGTGATTACCATACGACAATCGGCATTTAAAATGCGATTTTGTAAGGCTTCTGCAGAAAACCCGGCGAACACAACCGAGTGTACCGCGCCAATGCGTGCAATGGCGAGCATGGCAATTAAGCTTTCTGGAATCATCGGTAAATAAAGGCAAATACGATCGCCTTTTTTGATGCCTTCTTTTTTTAAGACATTGGCTAGGCGACAAATTTTTTCGTGTAATTCGGCAAAGGTAAAAGTCAGTGATTCTTTCGGATCATCTCCTTGCCAAATGAGTGCGATTTGATTTGCTTTTTTTGCTAGATGACGGTCGATGCAGTTATAACAAGCATTTAATTTGCCATTCACAAACCATTCAACATTAAAATTTTCAAAGTCACCCGTCATGACTTGGTTCCATTTTTGAAACCAAGTAATATATTTTTCAGCTTGCTCGCCCCAAAAGTTGTCTCTATCATTGATAGAGCGTGCGTATAATTCTGAATAATTTGCTTCAGTAATATAAGCATTTTTGTTGTGCATAACAGGGTAGGTTTTAGTCTCAGCCATGATAGAGTGCCTAACTAATCAGTTTTTTTGGATAAGCCTAGAGATTGCTTAGGGCTATATTCAGTAAAACGAGAAACCTCTTTTGGATCAGCTCCGCCACTTTCTAAAAAATAACGAGCAAAAATTGTGTCATCGGTTTTTAATTGTTGTAATGTTTTAGGAGAATATAACTGAAGAAAATCTATTGTTTTTTCTGGCATAATAGCTGCTTTGGGACTTAAGTGTAAATGATCAGGTATCAGTTTGTGCATGAAAGAAAGAACATGTAATTCTTCTACAGTAAAGATTTTGCTTTTAATCACTTTACTGTCTTTATCTGATGTTTCTTTATCTAATAAGCTACCAATAGATTCTCCTCGTACGGCGGCTTCTGGCGCGGCTGCAGAATGGAGCTCACACCCTTGAAAATGAAAAACGTCACCAAAACGCTCATGTAGTTTACTTTTGGGAGGTATGACAATACGCATTGCCGCACCGCGTTTAGTTTCTAACAGCTCAGCAGTGACTTTACATATTCGGGGGAAGAGTTTGCTTGTAAACATTATAAAAACTCCTTTTGTATTTGAAAATATTTGAAATATCTCTATGATTAAATTATTTATCATAACAATAAAGATCAGGATCATACCCCATGATTCACAAAAATTCATTCATTTATTTTATTCCTTTGGTTGTTATCGTTTGTTTTTTAACAAGTTTATTTTTAAATGATAAAAAAACAACCTCTTTGTCTCAGCCTAAAAAAATGTTGGCATACTTTTATTTACCTAGTTTATTTGATCCAAGGATTAGTTTGTCTAATCAAGATTTACAAGGAAAAGTAGCAATATTAAATATTTGGGGTTCTTGGTGTCCGCTTTGTCAGGCAGAACATCCGGTTTTGATGAAGATTAAAGAGCGCTATGGTATTTCTATTTATGGTATTAATATCAAAGATACTGTAACAGATGCAAAAAAATGGTTGCAGAAAGCGGGCAATCCTTATGTTAAAGTCGGCATGGATTTTAATGGTCAAACGATAGCCCATTTAGGGATTTTAGGTGTGCCTGTCACAATAATACTTGAAAATGGTTTCATTTGTCATCAATATGTCGGCATTTTAGATGAAGAAGCTTTTAAAAATAAACTACTCCCATTCATAAATGGATGTAATATAATCAATCAATATGACAAATATCACTAAGCTAAAAAAGAAACTAAAAACCATCGGCTGGCGAGAATGGGTTTCTCTACCTTCTCTTGGTATTCAACATATTAAAGCAAAAGTGGACACCGGCGCGCGAACTTCAGCGCTTCATGCATTTGCTTTAAGACCTTTTAGGGAAAATAATCAAGATAGAATACAATTTGAGATTCATCCGTTACAAAATGATATGAGTGTTGTGCAAACGTGTGTTGCAGACATTGTGGATAGACGGATGATTAGCGATTCTGGCGGGCATCGCGAAGAAAGATATGTTATTTATACACCTATTTTATTAGGTGATAAAATTTGGCCTATTGAAATTACATTAACTGAGCGTGAAACCATGTTATTTCGAATGTTATTAGGACGAAGTGCCATTCGTAGAAGATTTATGGTCAATCCGGCGCGTTCATTTATAAAAACGAAAAAATAATAGGGTTTTAAATTTATGAAAATTGCGATTTTATCACGAAAATACGATTTGTATTCGACCCGTCGACTGGTGGAAGCGGCTAACAAGCATGGGCATCAAGCAGATGTGATTGACACACTTCGATGTTATATGAATATTACTTCATCTAAACCAACTATTCATTACAAAGGCAATGAGTTACCGCATTATGATGCGGTGGTGCCGCGAATTGGTGCTTCTATTACTTTTTATGGTGCAGCAGTTGTCAGACAGCTTGAGATGATGAATGTTTTTTGTGTGAATGATTCGGTGGCGATTACTCGAGCCCGAGATAAATTACGTTGTTTGCAATTATTATCTAAAAAAGGCATTGGGTTACCTATTACTGGTTTTGCCCATTCTCTTGATGAAATTAAAGATTTAATCAAAATGGTGGGTGGTCCTCCTTTGATTATTAAATTTTTAGAAGGCACGCAAGGTATTGGGGTAGTGTTAGTTGAGACATCCAAAGCAGCGCGCAGTGTGATTGAAGCTTTTTTAGGCCTTAAAGTCAATATTTTGGTGCAAGAATATATTAAAGAAGCAGCGGGTGTTGATATTCGTTGTTTTGTAGTGGGCGGTGAAGTTGTGGCTGCGATGAAGCGTCAGTCTCAATCAGCAGAAGAATTTCGCTCGAATTTACATCGAGGCGGGGAGGCTATTTCTATTGAGATTACCGAAGAAGAGCGCACCATGGCGATTCGGGCTGCACATATTATGGGATTAAATGTAGCGGGCATTGATATGTTGCGCTCGCAACGTGGGCCTTTGATTATTGAAGTCAACGCATCACCAGGTATCGAGGGCATTGAAAAAGCCACTAAAAAAGATGTTGCCGGATCGATTATTGAGTTTATTGAACGAAGTATGGAATCGGCGAAAAGTACTTAAAATTAGATAGAGGTTAATTGTATGCAGGATTTTTTAAAATGGTAAAATTGAACACGGATCATCTGGCGCAATGTATCAAAACTCTTGAATATTCTATTGAGCGTTTAAAGTCTTCAAAACCAGACAGTATCGATTACGAAGTATTTCGCAATGCAACCGTAAAAGGATTTGAATTGACTCTAGAGACTTCCGGAAAATTATTGCGAAAGGCATTGAAAGCGTACATTGGAAATCCTCGTGCAGTCGATGAATTAACCTACAAAGATCTTTTTCGTCATGCAGTTAAACACGGGTTGCTAGATTCTGCTGCAGTTGAACGTTGGTTTTCTTATCGAGATAATCGTAATGAAACTGCCCACGATTATGGTATTGCTTTTGTAAAAACTACTCTTAAATTATTGCCTGATTTTCTAAAGGATGCAAAGTTGTTACAACAATTGCTCAAAAATAAATTAGGAACGGATGATGCTCAATCTGGATAAAAGATATATTGTAATGATTAAAAAAATGTTGGCGAGCCATGTCCCGAATCACACCGTTTGGGCTTATGGGAGTCGAGTGAAAGGAAAAGCCCATGAAGGAAGTGATTTAGATTTAGTTATTATTTCAGAGGATGGCTCTCTTACTCAACAACAATTATCTGCACTGCGTAATGCTTTTTCTGAAAGTAATCTACCTATTTTAATTGATG
>JABDDD010000017.1 GCA_013287765.1 Gammaproteobacteria bacterium
CAGTCTTATTTAGTATAGGCATGGGATATGTGCCAGGGATTTTATTACATCATCTTGAATCTCATGTTGCCACTTTAAGCCATCCCGCATGGGGGAAAAGAAATGCTATTATTGTCTTAGGCGCAGGCACAGTTGTTGCCAAACATCATTGCATCAAACCTACTTTTATTTCTTATTCCAGAATGCTAGAAGCTGCAAAGCTGTATTTTTCTTGCAAAAAAAGTAGTGATACTTGCATTATTATTCCAAGTGGCGGCGATCCAGCACATCATGGAGAATCAGAAGCAGAGACTATACAAACCGAACTCTTAGCGCTGAATGTTGCCCCACAAGATATTATTATTGAACCCAATAGCAATAATACTTTTCAAAATGCAGAAAATACTTACGCTATTTTAAAAACACATTTATTTGATTCGCTGATTTTAGTCACATCTGGTATTCACATGAGACGTTCGCTACTGTATTTTTCTTTTTTTGCTATCAACCCGCAACCTGCGCCTTCTGATTATATGACAGCGATTAATTCTATCGTTCCTTTAGGCTATAATTTTGCGCTGTTTGATTTTACGATGCATGAATATGTTGGAATGGCTCGGTTTTATGTTTATAATTTTTTTGGCTGGAATAAAAAACCTGCCTAATGCATAATAGATTTATGCGTTATGAAGGATGATTATGCATAATATCCACGAAATAATAGGAATCATCGCTGGCATATTGGCTATTTCTGGTTATATTCCCTACGTTATTAGCATCCTGAAAGGAAAAACTCGCCCAGATCGTGCCACTTGGTTTATCTGGAGCATTGTCGGTGGCTTGCTGGCTTTTTCTTATTTAGCAACAGGTGATCCTAAAGCCATTTGGCTGCCCTTAGGTTATTTTTTCGGCCCATTTATTACTTTTATATTATCTATTTTTTATGGTTATTCAAAATGGAGCCGGCTAGATACTATTTGTGTCGCAGTGACATTTTTTAGCGTCATACCCTGGATTTTATCTAAAAATGCAGAATTAACACTGATTATTAATGTTATTTTAGATGCAACGGGTGCTATTCCAACTTTAGTTAAAACATATCGTGAACCAGACACAGAAGATTTAACGGCTTGGATTATTTTTGCAATAGCTAATACCCTGCAATTATTTGCTATTACTGAATGGAATAATATTTCAGTGTCTTATCCTGTCTATCTCTTTTTCTTAGCAGGCGGCATGGTTCTGTTAATTTTACGCGGAAAAATCAATCAACCAAAAGTAAAAGTATAAATTTCTAATCCCGGCACTAAGACTTCTAATTGCAAAGTTTTATTCATAACCTCTGGCAATTCGACAGCTTGATAAAGCGTATGCGCATTCACCGTCAAACTGCTTTTCCCTTCTATAGGCGCGCCATCTAATAATAATTTTACAACAATTGGAAAACCCGTTTTATTCCCCATAACAATAAATACTTTTTGTGCATTAAAATGAATTTTTATCATGGCATTTTTAGCCATTGCAGTTATTTTATCTGCAGAGATTAACCAATCGCCTTGTAATGCCCAATGATCTGTTCCTAAAGAAGTAGGATAAGAATAATGCGTAACTAAATCCTGCCTCACCGCTTCATTGCTTTGAAAGCGATCCATGCGAGCAAAGCCTAAATAAGTTTCAGGCGTTAAATTAGCAGCTTCAGGCGACCCGCCAAAATCAGCCATTTTTTCCGCATTATTTATTCCTAGTAAATAACGAATATTATTTTCTGTTATATCATAATTCCCTTCACCAAAATGTTGGTAGACTACATAGCCTTTTTGGTTAATTAAATAATGTGCCGGCCAATAACTATTTCGATAATTAAGCCAAGTACGAAAATTATTATCCAATCCCACTGGATAATGAATACCATACCGTTTCACCGCTTCTTCAACATTATTTAAATCATGTTCAAATTGAAATTCAGGAGAATGGATCCCAATAATTTCTAATCCTTTATCATGATATTTAGCATACCAATTATTTAAATACGGAATCACCCGCACGCAATTAATGCAAGAATACGTCCAAAAATCAATTAGCACAACTTTGCCTTTTAATTCTGGTAATGTCAGCGGATTTGAATTAATCCATGCATCTATTCCTTCAATAGCAGGTGCAGGATAAGGATTTAATACGCCATCGACTATGTTATTTTGTTGCGTATTACTTGAAAAATTAGTAGATGCACCGATTGCACCTTCATTTAAAATAAGATAAGCCACAGCAAAAATAATAATGATTCCTAATATTTTTCGAAACAACATGGCATGAGTTTTAAAAAAACCAACTCGATTCATAATCGTTCTCCCAAATAAAGCAATTAAGAGCATCGGAACACCTGCCCCTATCCCAAAAGCTAATAAAGTTAAAAAACTAACAAGAGAAGTTTGCTGCAAAACTGTTTGCACAATAACAGCTGCCAAAATAGGTCCGGCACAAGGTGTCCAAATAAGCCCCACCAATCCGCCAAATAAAATACCACTTAGAAACCCACCTTGAGGGTTATTCGCAGATTGCCAAGAAGCACCTGTCGCTGTTAATTTTGTCGTCAAAAGATTAAATTTTTCTGTCAAATAAGTAGACACCATCATGATGCCCAATAATAACAAAATCCCGTAAGAAATATCTCGCACCATATCTAAATTAACATCAGTATATTCAATTAATTTGCGTGAAAAAAAAGTTAAAATAGCAAAAGTCAGCACAAATCCAACAATAATCCCCATGGGACGCTTTTTACTTCCCTGTAATGACCCAGATAAAATAATCGGTAAAATAGGTAAAATGCAGGGTGAAATAATAAGCGCAAACCCTTCAAGAAAAGCAAGTCCGATATAAAGCACATCCGTTGGCATCTTTTTTTAATCCCTTAAAATAAAATTAAGTTCATTTGAGTATATCGCAAAACATTCTTGATTTCATAGACTATGAAACTTACACTTTGCTTCTAAATCCATAGGAGAAAAGCAAATGACATACGAATTACCTAAATTGCCTTATGCACTCGACGCACTACAACCGATTATTTCAAAAGAAACTTTAGAATATCATTATGGAAAACACCATCAAGCTTATGTCAATAATTTAAACAACTTAATCAAAGACACAGAATTTGCCAACACCACTCTTGAAGAAATTATTTTAAAATCTACTGGCGGTATTTTTAACAATGCGGCACAAGTTTGGAATCATACTTTTTATTGGAATTGTTTAACACCTAACAGCCCCAAAGAACCCAGCGGAAAATTAGCAGATACTATTATTAAAACATTTGGTTCATTTGAAGAATTTAAAAAGAAATTCAGTCAAACAGCCATTACAACATTTGGTTCAGGCTGGGCATGGCTTGCGAAAAATGCAAATGGAACACTTGAAATTTTAAGTACTAGCAATGCAGATTTACCCATGAAGCATGATAAACAAGCTTTATTAACTTGCGATGTTTGGGAACATGCTTATTATATAGATTATCGCAATATGCGCCCAACTTATGTCGAAAAATTTTGGGAAATTGTGAATTGGGATTTTGTCACCAAACAATTCGCAGGCTAAAATGTAGGGTGGACAAAGCGCAGCGTGCCCACCCATTCGTTTTTTTAACCATAAAATGGTGGGCACGCTGCGCTTTGCCCACCCTACATTTATCAGCTTGCAGCCTTACTAATTGCATGACCACCTGCTTGAATGTCTTCTCCTGCACCTTTCACTGTGTTACACCCACTTAGCGCCATGCCAAGTAATAATACCGCCATCAAACTATAAAGTGCCTTTTTCATAACGATTCCTCCATTAGATTTTATTAATTAATAGTTAGTAGTCGATGAACCCGTTGCTGCAGGCATAGTGGTAGTTGTTGTATTAGTAGGTGTTGTTGTCGTTGCTGTCGGTGCAGTAGTAGATGTAGTATTATTAGTCGTACTAGGTGTTACTGTTGAAGTACTACCCGTAGCAGTGCTAGACACTGGTTTTTTAACAGGCTTTTTTGTAGTAGTAGTTTTTTTAGTCGATTTTGCTTTATGTGTGGTATTTTGCGAAGAACCACCCCCCGCGACTTTTGTAATCGCCTTACCACCTGCCTGTATATCTTCCCCCATTCCCTGCACTGTATTACATCCACTTAAAAAAGCCAGAATGGTAAAAAATAATGCAAAATTTGCAAGAATGCTCTTAAAATAAGTCGTCATGGAAGCTCTCCTTCAAATAGCGTCAAAATATTCAGCTTTTATTTTAACATTGATGAAGAGGGGAAAGTGATATTTATTGGATAAAATGATTATAATTTAATCAATTAATTATAATAAAAATTAGATAATAAAAAATCATGAAGAGTCAAACCTCGCATGCGTTTAGCGGTAAAGTGCGCTTGATTAATCACTTGCAACTGTTGATCGCCTAAAATTTGTTTTGCAAACCAAGAGAAACTAGTTGCCTGTTCACGACCAGATTTAACTTCTATCCAAAGCTTTTGCTTAGGCATAACAAAATCTACCTCATGTTTGTCAGTTTGCCAAAAATTCAAGATATCAAGATCAACATTAGCAATGCACGATTGACGCCAAATTTCTTGCGCCACAACCCATTCTAATATAGATGCAAATGTGGTGGCAGGGAGCGCCTTTAATTCCTCAATAGAGCGAGGTTTTAATGGATGCATACATAAAGCAAAAAATACATTAATAAAATGATATTTACATTCTTTACGGAAAATAGAGATTTTTTTACTTATATCGTAGGGATAAGCAGGCAATAATATCATTAAATCCGCAAGTAACTCTGTATAGGCTTTTGCTAATGTGTTATTGGCTAAACCACTCTCGCGAGCTAATTTTGACTGACCAACGGGATTGGGTGCAAATTTATAAAGAGCGCCCAAAACAGCCATAAGATTTGCTCTAGATCTACCGCTTTGCGAAAATTCACCATATACCCAGTCGCTGACTGTATTAATGACATATTCTGCAATGCTGCCGTGTACAGCTAATGAGTTAGCACCAATAGCTGATCCGCCTGATAAAATATAGGCATATAAAATATCCGCACCAAAAGTATTACTGCATTTATTACAAAATTCTTGATATGAAATAGGCGTAAAAATATAATTATTTCGGTTCAACTTGCCTTTTCTACCAGGCAATCTTTCAAAGCCACGACGCAGATCAGTTGCTTTAGAACCTGTCGTAATCAGTAAGATATCTGCTAATTCTCCTGCATCTGCAAGGCGCTTAATGACACGTTGCCAGTCATTGATTGCAGTAATTTCATCAATAAAAATACGTTTAATTTTTACATGATCAGGAAATAAATTAATGATTGTAATGAGAGCATCCAGTAGTGCTGCATGATTTAAAATTTCATCACCGTTAAGATACAATGCGCTGCCAGCGCCAAATTTTTCGATAGTTATTTTAATTTGTTGCTCAAGCCAAGTACTTTTACCATATTGTCTGGGACCACGAATCACTATAATTCCTGGCTCTGCTGGCAAGACTGGTAAGCCAAAATCTTGGTTAAATAAAAATGGTAGGGAAGGCAGCTCGTCTAAATGCGGCAAGACACCTTTCGCTTGTATGTCACCCTTTAAAAGATGCTGATTAATTTCTAGGCTATTCATTTTATTGTCTTTTATAAAAATATAATGGCTATGATATATCAAACGTTACAAAGGTTAGTATACCCAACGTTCATAACGTTTGCAATGCGTTTTCCGTTGGTCATTTTTTTCAGCATCATCAAAGATTTAGAAAAATTTAAAATGACTAGCGCATCTAAATAAAATCTTGACTACTCAATAAACATGAATACAATAATCTTTTTACTTTTAATGAGATATGTCACATGCAAATCCAGTTACACACAAAAAAACTTTTACTAGGATTACTTTTTTTAGGAATCAATATCGCTCATGCAGAATCTCCAGGTGGCGTGAGCATTACGTTAAACGATCCAGATAACTTATGTCATTCTCAAGGTGTCACTATTAATTATGATTATTATGCTAAATCAACGACTGGCGAAAAACCACTAGATGGACGCGATCAGATATTTAATATGGTTCCAGGAAATGAGACTGCTATTTATCTTCCAACAAATTATCGTTACGGATACTTCTCCTTGAATGGACTGCATCATGCTTGCGATAGTCGCAGCTATGTGCAAGGAGGAAGTTGTGAAAATAATTTAGCAAAAGATTTCTATGGAAATCATGTGAAAGGAAATAATATTAAAATTAAAGCAACGGTAGAAAAGGCAGATTTTAATAACACGCCAGATGCAGGCTACACGTTAAGTTGTGTCGTTACAATCGCTCCTCCAGTCTAAATTAAATGTGTTCTTTCTCTGCTCGTTCTTATCATAAACGAGCAGTAGAAAACTTCTTCGTCAGACCAACCGGTGCTCCTTGTTGCAAAAGGCTATTTTAAATTTTCGTTATTTTTTCTAAAAATTGAATGCGCGCTTGCATCTCATCTATTTGCTCTAGTAAATCACAAGCAAGAATTGCGCCTGATAAATTGACTTCTAAATCTTCTTGTAAATGCAACACCCGTTGAATACGATGCAAGTGCTGTACTTCAAATCGCCAGCTTTCTTGACTCACTCCCTTAGGTTCAATTGCACCATACTCTAATAATTCAAATAAAAAATCATGGGTAATGTGACAAGCTTGGCAGATTTCCTCAAGACTTAATTCGGGATCCGTTTCAACTATGATGATTTCGGCCATCGAATGACTTCCCTTTTTTAAATTTTAAAATTTCTAAATTTTAAGAAAACAAATGTGCTCGCGGATCAAATGGCAAATCTTTCGCCATTTTTTCATATAAACCACGTGCTGCATCTGTTTTTGCAGGCGGCGTTAAAATTTGCAGTAAAATATATTGATCACCTGCTGCAGACTTTCCGGGTAATCCACGTCCTTTTAAACGTAATGTTTGACCCGTTTGCGCACCTGCTGCTATTTTTAAGTCAACCGAACCACCCAATGTCGGTACTGTTATTTTTGCGCCTAATGCCGCCTCCCAAGGTGTAATCGGTAAAGTCAAATACACATTTTTTGCCTGCAAAGTGAAAAAAGGATGCGGTTCAATCTCAATTTCAAGAAATAAATCACCATTGGCTGCACCATGAGCGCCTTTTGCTCCTTGATTGCTTAGGCGTAATTGTTGCCCGGAAATAATACCTGCAGGAATTGTGATTTTCAAAGTGCGCGTCACTTCACGAATTTGACCCTGCGCATCGATTTCTGGCACTTTGAAATAAATGGTCTTGCTCCCACCCTGAAAAGCTTCGCTCAAAGTAATACGAATTTTAGCGTGTTCATCTTGTCCACGCTGCGGTCTGATCGGTCTTGGCCGATGTTGTCCACCTTGTTGATGCGTGGCTCTACCAAAAATAGCTTCAAAAAAATCACTAAATCCACCCCCCCCTTCACCTTGATTCTCTTCGGTAAATACCGATCCATTGACATCACCAAAGCCTTGCCAACCCGGCGGGGCACGAAATTCTTGACCGCTTTTCCATTGACTGCCTAATTGATCGTAGGCAGCACGTTTTTTGGTATCTTTTAAAACTTCATAGGCTTCTTGCACTTCTTTGAAATGTTCTTCCGCATTAGCTTCTTTGCTAACATCAGGATGATATTTTCGAGCTAATTTTCGATAAGCACGCTTAATATCATCCGATTTTGCATCACGAGCAACGCCTAAAACATCGTAATAATCTTTATATTTCGTGTGTTCCATGTAATATCTAAAAACCTTTATTCAGGCAATCTCACCACTAACACATCACAATTTGCACCATGCAACACAGCATTGGCGGTTGACCCCAATAACAAGGATAACCCGTGACGACCATGACTGCCGACTATAATTAAATCAGCGCCGATTTCAGCAGCCACTCCATGAATTTTAGATTTAGTGGGCCCCACTTCTATGCGCTGATTTTGTTTATCAACGCCTAATTTATCGCATAATTTACCTAGAGTTGCTCTTGCTTCTTCTATTAATTGCCCTTCGATATCTTCAATCCCTAAATAAGCATAACTATATCCTGGCATCGGCTCAACAACATGCACCACAGTCAACTTTGCATGCGTCAGTTCTTTGACAGCAAGTACTTTATTGGTTAAATAATCTGTTTCTTCTGACAAATCAGTTGCGTAAAGAATATGTTTATACATAATGATAATCCTTCCATAATTAAACCGTCACATTCGCCTTTAAAAAAACTAATTTACCTTGTTTTAAATCAATATGAATGACATCCCCCGCCACAAATTGTCCGCCTAATATCGCTGCAGCCAAAGGATTTTCTATATATTGTTGAATAGCACGTTTTAAAGGTCTTGCCCCATAAACAGGATCATAACCCGTTGCTGCTAAATAGTCCAACCCTTCGTCTGTGATTGTTAAACCAAAATCTCTTTCGCTTAAACGAGTTTTTAAACGATTTATTTGAATACTCGCAATCGATTTAATTTGTTCTTCATCCAGCGCATGGAACACAACGGTTTCATCAATACGATTGATAAATTCTGGGCGAAAGTGCCGCCCAACCTCTTCTAAAACCGCTTTTTTCATCGCAAAAAAATCACCTGTTTTAGAAATCTCTTGAATCAACTCTGATCCTAAATTAGAAGTCATCACAATCACCGTATTACGAAAATCAACCGTTCGACCATGACTATCTGTTAAACGGCCATCATCTAAAACTTGTAATAAAATATTGAAAACATCGTGATGGGCTTTTTCTATTTCATCCAACAAAATAACAGAATAAGGTTTGCGACGCACAAGCTCGGTTAAATAGCCACCTTCTTCATAACCAACATAACCAGGCGGTGCGCCCACCAAACGTGCTACAGCATGTTTTTCCATAAATTCTGACATATCAATGCGTACCATCGCCTCTTCTGTATCAAATAAAAAACTAGCAAGCGCCTTACATAATTCAGTTTTACCAACACCTGTGGGTCCTAGAAATAAAAACGAACCAATTGGGCGATTAGGATCGGATAATCCAGCACGTGAGCGACGAATCGCATCAGAGACTGCTTTGACTGCATAACTTTGGCCAATAATACGCTGATGTAACACTTCTTCTAAATGTAATAATTTTTCTTTTTCACTTTCCATCATTTTAGAAACTGGAATATGCGTCCATTTTGACACAACTTCTGCGACTTCCTCTTCTGTTACACGACTTCTGACTAATTGCGTTTCTTGTTGTTCCGCAAGAGTCGCTGCTTGCATTTTTTTTTCAAGTTCTGGGATGCGACCATATTGTAATTCTGCCATGCGCGTTAAATTAGCTGCGCGACGAGCATTTTCTAATTCTAATTTTGCACGTTCTAATTCGCCTTTAATATTTTGTGCGCCTTGTAGATTAGATTTTTCTGTAGCCCACACAGCTTCTAGCTGTTGGCTTTCGATTTCTAATTTTTTTAATTCCTCTGCTAATTGTGTGAGTCGTTTTTTAGAAGCTTCATCTGTTTCTTTTTTTAAAGCTTCTTTTTCAATTTTTAATTGAATAATTCGACGATCTAATTTATCAAGTACTTCAGGTTTAGAATCAATTTCCATACGAATATTACTAGCTGCTTCATCAATTAAATCAATTGCTTTATCGGGTAACTGACGATCTGAAATATAACGATGTGATAAAGTAGCCGCAGCAACAATGGCAGAATTTGTTATTTCAACACCATGATGAAGTTCATAGCGCTCTTTTAAACCGCGTAAAATAGCAATCGTATCTGGCACAGAAGGTTCATCGACTAAAATACGTTGGAAACGACGCTCAAGTGCTGCATCTTTTTCGATATACTGACGATACTCATCTAAAGTCGTGGCGCCCACGCAATGTAATTCGCCTCGCGCTAATGCCGGTTTTAACATATTCCCAGCATCCATTGCGCCTTCTGCTTTTCCGGCACCGACTAAATTATGAATTTCATCGATAAAAAGAATAATATTGCCTTCTTGTTTGGCTAAATCAGTTAAAACAGCTTTTAATCTCTCTTCAAATTCCCCACGATATTTAGCCCCCGCAATTAAAGCACCTAAATCTAACGCTAATAAACGCTTATTTTTAAGACCTTCTGGCACTTCGCTATTTATAATTCGTTGCGCCAAGCCTTCTACAATAGCTGTTTTACCAACCCCGGGCTCACCGATTAACACGGGATTATTTTTGGTGCGACGTAATAAAACTTGAATAGTGCGACGAATTTCACTATCACGACCAATCACCGGATCAAGTTTACCTTGCTCTGCACGAGCAGTTAAATCAATCGTATATTTTTCAAGAGCACGTCGTTGATCTTCTGCATTAGGATCTTCTACTTTTTGCCCGCCACGCTCTGTATCAATTGCTTGTTCAATTGCATTTTTTTGCGCGCCTGCCTTTTTTAAAATATCACCTAACGTGCCAGGCTCTTCTACCGCTGCCAGTAAAAATAATTCACTGGAAATATACTGATCTTTTCTTTTTTGCGCTAATTTATCGGTTAAATTTAATAAGCGATTTAAATCATTTGATATATGAACTTCGCCCCCTGTGCCTTCTACTCGGGGTAATCGATTGATTGCGCCATCTAATTGAGAGCGAAGCTCAGCAATATTGACTGTCGCTTTAGCTAAAATAGCTCGAATGGAACTGCCCTCTTGATCTAATAATGCTTTCATAACATGAATAGGTTCTATGTAATTATGATCCCGACCTAACGCATACGATTGAGCATCTGCTAAAGCCATTTGAAATTTACTGGTCAACTTATCCATTCTCATAAGACAAAGCCTCTTTTGAAAATATTATATCTTTATTAAAGATAAGGGCTTTTTTGACAAATTCAAGAGATTATTTCTTACTTGATAAGATAGCCTGGCAAAAAGTGCTTGCTTTTTTTACACAATTTTAGTATTTTAGTTATTATGAACAAAAATAACCTGACAGCTACTTCGCAAAACGCTTTGAAATCAGTATTGATTTCATTGACAGGTGTTATTTTATCTAAAATTATTTCTCCCATCATTTCCCGCATTATTATTGTCGTTATACGCTGCCTGTTCTAGTGGCATAGAGCCTTGCCACACTAGGGCAGGCGATGTAAAAGAGGCAAAAAGAGCAAGCTCACTCACCTTTCACTATAAATAACCACAAACAATTGAGATGACTTTTATGAATACGCAATTAAAAAATAGCGAAGAGACGCTTGTTTTTCCTGCTCAACCTTTTACTTTATCCAAGTATTATCCTTGGACGATTGTTTTACTCTGTTCATTTTTTTTATTTTATAAATATATTTTACAGGTCTCCCCTAGTGTGATGACACAAGATTTAATGCGTAACTTTCATGTGACGGGTGCAGGGCTTGGTAATTTAGCTGCCACTTTTTTTTATGCTTATTTAGTCACGCAGATTATTGCAGGTCTTTTATTAGATCGATTAAGTCCGCGTTATTTAACAACCTTAGCTATTGGCTCAGCAGCAGTTGGTTCGCTTATTTTTGCAAATAGTCATTCGCTGACCACGGCAGCATTATCACGTGCTTTAATGGGGGCGGGCGCTGCTTTTGCGACAGTGAGTTACATGAAAATGTCAGCACTGTGGTTTCGACAAAATAAAGTGGCTTTTGTTGATGGGCTGCTTGCGACAGCGGCCATGATTGGTGCGATGTGTGGACAAATTCCTTTAACTGCTTTAGTGAATACTGTGGGTTGGCGAGAAAGCATGCTTTACTGCGGCTTATTAGGTACGCTGCTTGCTTTTTTATTTTTTATTTTTGTAAAAGACAAAAAAGAGCCTATTTTATATGATGTACACGTTCCACCGGCTCCTAAATTACGCGGGCTATTTACTTTATTAAAATCTAAAAAAAATTGGTTATTAACTTTTTATAGTGGACTTGCTTTCACGCCGGTTGCGGTTTTAGGCGGACTGTGGGGTAATCCTTTCTTTGAAGAATCTCATCATTTAACTAATGAAACCGCTGCTTTTTTCACTTCATTGATTTTTTTAGGTTTAGCGGTAGGCGGACCTCTTTTTGGATTTTTTGCTGATCGATTAGGTAATCGTATTAAAGTAATGTCTTATGGCAGTGGTCTTGCTTTTATGGCTTTGATGCTTGCGCTGTATGTTTTAAATTTACCATTATGGTTATTTGGTTGCTTGTTATTTCTTTTTGGTCTGGGCAGCGGTGCTTTTATGTTAAGTTATCCGCTTGGCAAAGAATTAAATCAGCATTTAGGTTTAGCAGCGACAGTGGTTGCATTAATTAATACTGGCGATGCTTTTTTTGGTTCTTTTACTGAACCTTTAATCGGTAAAGTACTAGATTTTTTTTGGCAAGGAAAAATAGTAGCAGGCGTGCATTATTTTTCAGTAACAGATTATGATAAAGCATTATTAATATTGCCTGTTTATTTATTAAGTGCATTGGGATGTTTATTATTGTTAAAACGCCTAGATTAGCAGAATTCAACCATTAAGTTGGCCAAATCTGATGACAAATTATGTTTATTATTTTATTTGTCATCATTCTGTCATATTTATGTAATAGCTTATCTAGCTTATCTATCTCATCTATTTTATGAATAAAGCGAATAAAGGGAGTAAATTAATATGGAAAGTTATTTTAATAAAAAAGAGAAAAAAAACGCTGAAGATACGCTTGTATTAATTAAACGCCTGCCATCAGACTCAACTAAGATAGAAGTGCTAAGTAACAATCATATTGTAGTATATACAGATAAAAAAAACGCATTTAATCTAGAAATTGAAGACCACGAAGCTTTATTAGACTCAAAACATCCAACATATAACCACTCTAAAAAAATAAAAGATTTACCTGCGTATACCAGAAAAAAAATTCATTTAGAGGACGGGTGGGTTTTAACCGTAAAAGACAGATGCATTCAAATTCATAATGATCAGAAACGCAATAAAATTTATCGCAAAAGAATTCCTGGCAAAGTAACTTATATTAACATATTAAATAGAAATACAATTATTCTTATTTACAGAACCAAAAGCACATCTAACAGCATTTTATTAAAATTTGAAAACAATAAATTAAATGATAAAATAATTGCTAAAGATATTTCCCCTGAAAATAGATTTTATGCTCTAACGTCTGAAATATTTATACAAAAAGAGCTTAAACAAGGACAATCCATACTCTCTTTGTATGACACTGATACACTCACAATTATTAAAGCTATCCCTATCCCAAGTCCTAAGCTAAGTTGTATCAAAATATTACCTGATCACGAAAGTTTGGTTTTTTTTCCTAATTTTCCGCATATAGATTCAAATAAACTTCATATATTTAACATAAAAAATAATCAGTTAAAAAAAATTGATATAGGCCAACCCATTTTGGATTTTAATATCTTACCTAACGGTAAAATTATAATTACTACAAAAGAAGGTAATATTATGCAACTCAATTTAAAACATATACAAGCATTAAGAAAGAGTAATGCTTTATTTTTCCAAAATAACATCTTAGAATATACAAATATAGGAAAAGCCTCTGCTCATATCATTACAGATTATTTAGGTATTCAAATATCTTCTAATAAAAGCGTTTTATTTAAACCAAGTATAAAACCTTCAGTACAGCCTTTTATAGGAAAAGAATTTAATAATAATCAAAGTAAGCTCAGACCCAAATTATAACTGACATTAAATTAAACCTTTTGTATTTCTATATTTTAGGCACTACCCTATATTTTAAAATGTGAGTTTTTTGAAAAATTGCTTGCATCATGTACAGGACAATCAATTAACCCAAAATAGGTAACTAGCAATTTTTTAGTCGCAGGCAGCAAAATTAAATAATGAGCCTATAAAAGCCATTTAATCTCGCGACACCTGAAGATGCGAATGTAAAAAAAATATTACATTGTTCTTTTGTGCATAGTATTAGTATATTGTTTAAATAACTGCTCTTCCCGTTTTAGCTTGTTAAATAAGCTGAAATCAATTTGAGAACTATAGTATTTCTTTTTTTTAAGTAAAGATAATAAAATTCCATCAACTGTTACACTCTTTATAAAATCTGTTTTTGATTTTGTATCTATTGAGAATAAAATACTATTATTATTTTCTACTTTATCTAAAATTCTATCATTTATTTTGTTAATTAAATAAGGATTCAAATTGAAATCACCACATATCATTAATTCTTGATTAGAATATTGATCTAATATTTTATTAATTAAGTCGCAGTACATTTTGCCACATAAAGATAATTTGTTTTTATCTTTAATATTTTCATCTCCACTAAAGGGAAGATGGCATAATGCAACATACTTGACTGCCTCTTCTTTTTTTAGCTTCCATAATTGAAATCGATTAACTAATTTATCTTTTATTGGCAATTTTTCTAAAAAATCACATGATATTTGACTAACTTCGTAACGACTATCAACCATCATTAATAAGCCCCAGTTAGGAAAACCAGTCATGCTAGGTTTATACAACCCATTTTTGTTGATGCTATCTTTAAAGAATTTTTTCATACATGGCACGGCATGAAAAGAATGTAACAGTGCATTGAGATCTACAGAATTGATTGGCCCTTCACAAAGGCTAATCACTTCAATAAAAGGATGATAAGTAATAATTTCCGCAATAATCTTTCCAATGCATATTAAACGCTTTTTATATTGCGCATCTGTTTCAATGATACCAAAACCATTATTATAGCTATTTTCTGTCAGTCCTTTTCTCATTTTTCCTTGCATCATGATATTCCAAAACAAAGTTTTATCATGAATAATGGGGTGGTGATCCGATACTTTTGCTGTCACCACATCCTCACCATCCAAACATAAAAAATTTTTTATGTTATTAGACTTTTCATCATAATCACAAACCACTTTTTTTTGTATTTTGCTATGCAATAAACGAGTCGTCATCATACTTTCTCCAAAGAATTTAACATTAAGGAATAAGTAGTGTGCGACAAGTCAATTAATAACTAAAATATATTAAAATTATGAATATGATAAATAAATCTTATGGAATTAAATTTTATTTTTATGACAAATAATAGAAGTATTTAGTATTTTAACTATTTGTTTTTTTCCAAGTAATTTTCTAATATGAACCACCATATTTTCTAGCAGAATTTTTTTAGCGCTGGAAGGACGCCATATCATGCCGATTGTTCGGACTGGCTTTGGTAAATTAAATGGGATATAACAAATGCCTTCATTATTTTTACAAGCTAATTTCGGCATTAAAGTGATTCCGGTTTTTGATGCAATCATATAACGCAATGTTTCAAGACTCGTTGCTTGAAAAACTGTATCGACAGAAGCATGCATGCTATGACATAAAGACAATGCTTGATCTCGTAGACAATGACCATCTTCCAATAAAAGTAATGTTTTATTTTCTAAATCAGAATATTTTATTTTTGAACGTTTCGCAAAAGGATGATTGCTAGGAACCGCTAATAAAATTTCTTCTGCAAAAAGGGGAAGCGCCATAAAGTCCTCCTCTAAAATGGGCAGACCAAATAACGCACCATCTAGTTTGCCATTTTTAAGTTTATCAATTAGCGTATGAGTTTTTTCTTCGACTAAGTAAATAGTTAATTTTGGAAATATTTTGGATAATCCCGGAATAATATGAGGTAATAAATAGGCTCCTAGTGTTGGGATGACGCCTAAACGTAACTCACCGCCAAAAGGATCTTTGGCTTGTCTTGCCATCTGTTTTATTGCATCAACGCGACATAAAATATCTCTCGCCTGTTCTGTTATCAGTTTCCCAACATCAGTCAGTAAAGCTGACTTATTACGTTCAATGAGTTGAACATCTAAAAAGTTTTCAAGCTTTTTTATTTGCATACTCAATGCAGGCTGGCTGACAAAACACGCTGCAGCCGCTTTGCCAAAATGGCTATGATCAGCGATAGCAACTAAGTATTTTAAATCTTTTATATTCATTTGTATTTCTATCTTTTAAAATGTGAGTTTTTTGAAAAATTGCTTGCATCATATACAGGACAATCAATTAACCCAAAATGGGTAACTAGCAATTTTACTTGAGAAATAATGACAGATTTTTGTGAGTATCCTTGAGCGCAATATTCTTCTAAATCTTTTTGAATACATTGAAAAAATACTGATCCCTTGTTTAACACCAGAAACAATGGATAAATTTTTATATGTCAATAATTTTTGTGTGTTTTTATTGACATTATGGCTGCTTTTCATAAACTAAATCCTCATTTTTGAATCTATAATATACTATAAATATACAACTAGTTGTATACTAAAAGTCGACGAAGCCTAACATCTCTAGCTCCTTTTGGTAAGACATCTCTAGCTCCTTTTTCATATTTCCTTAAGATAACTAGTATATAATTAATACAATTCAATCATGAGGCGAGGAGCCTATGTTACGTATTAAAACTCTAGAAGATGGCAAAAAAATATGGCTTGCTGTTGAAGAAATCTGTGATCAAAAAGACATAGCGCCCGTTATCAGTGAAGATCGGAAAAAATATTACACTGAAAAACTCACCACAGTACAAAAAGACGCTTTTGATAAACAACTCGATAAAACGCCCTTAGAAAAAGAAAAATTATTACAAGCGGTTAATATTCTGCAAAAACAGTGGAAAAAAACAACCGAAGTAAAAGTGAACCCACAAGGCAATCATAGCCGATTTTTTTCACATTTTATGGCTTGGGAATTTAAAGATAAAAAGATGACAGGTATACAAGTCAAAAAATCTCGCAATCATAAAAAATTGGATGAATTATTTGAAGCGATAACCACAGGTAATTGGGAGGCAAAAATTTTGCATCCAACGACGTGCATTCCTGAAGGTGACAATACTAAATTTAAAAAAAACTCAAAAGAACATGAGTTATCTATGTTAGCCTTGTCGTTATATGATGATGAAAAAATTTCTCGTTTTCAAATGTATACGTTAATGCAATATGCACAAACAGTGAAACAATTTGGTTTACAAGATATTTATAAAATATTGGATAAAAAGGGTGAATTTACGTCCGAAGCCAAAGAATATTTAATTCCTTTATTACAAAAAAGAAATTATTTACCAGAATTAACATCTGATCAAATGAAAGAATTTAAATTATTGGTTCAAGCATTACCATTGTCTGAGCAAATATTTTATATTGTCGATAATCTAGAAAATAGTCAGCTAAGAGTCGATCTTGCAAAATTAGATACTTTATTTCCGCATGATAAAACCTACACTTTGCTTTCTACAGGAGCTGATGCTGCGTTTACGTTAGCAATTGCCGGATTGGAGGCTTTTGTCCCGACTTTACCCATGCTGGGCGAAAAAGATATTCACACCATGGAAAAAGCCATTAGAAAAGGCTACCGTCCTTGTGCCGTCAATTTTTTTGATACGACACATTATACTGTTGTTCATCATTATCCTGTATTAGATGACTTAGGCGTTTTCAAACATGATTATTATCATGGTCTTCTTATGAGCCTTATTCTTACAGCGATTGATCCGATTTCTTTACAAAAAAAAGGCATACGCATGGCTCTGCTTAAAAGCGTTGATATGCTACGAGATATCACTCATATTCCTTTTTCTAAAGAGCAATGGCTTTTTCTGGATGGAAATTGCGGTTATTTTTTATATTATCGCAAAGATATTAATTTTTTAGATTCTAGTAATAAAAATATCACTACTTTATGGTGTCATAGTTTGTTGTTTGGATTAGAAACGAATCATATTTCTAATGGTGGATTTTTCCTAATGCCTTCAGAAAAAACTACCCGCTCAAAAGACATGACTCATTTTCAATGGAACTTAACTTCTATTGGTGCTTTGTATTTAATCCATAGTTATACCCATAAAAAAGAATGGATGGCTATTGGTATTGATCCTGACCATTTTACCAAACCTTTTGCTGAGTATTATAAAGAAGTAGCGGTGATTTATGATGAAATCAAAGCTAATGCACCTATTATCCAAATTATTAAATTACAAGCGTATATCGCATTAAAAAAAGATGATAACTTAATTGCCTTTGCAAAAATATCTGCGCTTATAGATAAAAATGAATCTTATCTTCTTAAAAAATTACAATTTATTAAAATAAAAAAATCTCAGATAAGTGAATACCATGCACTTAACGCCACAGCGATTGCATACGATAAAAAAGAAATTGCGCCTCCTGCTATTAAGTCTTGTTTTACTGATTTATTCTTAAAAAATATTATTGCTGATCTTCATTTCAAAGATCATCCTTCTAAATTTTTATCAGAATGTGATGCTTTTGCAAAATCATTATTAATGAAAAGCAGACCACTGCCTCTGCCTAAAGACGAAGATGTATTTGACCCATCAGATTTTGCAGGAATGTTCTCAACAACCGCCTCGCTTCAAGAGTTTGCGGAAAAAACATCTAAAGAGCAGTCAGAGAGGAAAGACTCTCAAACGGTAAGCCTGCCACGAAAATTGAGTCGCTAAGGAAAAGCGCAATTTCAGCACACAAATCTGCCGCTACTGTATTTCAAAATGTAATCGCAGTCTGCTATTCAACAATAATCCGTGCTCGGATTAAATTCTTTCCCTTTTTCTAAAATTCCTGTTCCTGGTATGTGATTAAGCTCCAAACGAATTCCATCTGGGCACTCAAACAATACTGAATAATAACCAGGTGCCCATGGCCCATCTTGAGGTGGTTGGATTATTTTTGCATCGATACTTTTTAAGTAAGAATAAAAATTATCGATATCCTCTCGAAGCTTTGCTCGAAAGCAAAGGTGATGCAATCCTATCCTGTTCTGTATAAATAAATCATTTTTATATGGCTCATGGCAGCGGCTAATCGCCACAGCCGTTTTACCACCAACATAGTACAAATTATCTTTCCCACGAAATACTTCTTTTAATCCCATGTACGATAATACTTTGGTATAGAATACGGAGCAAATTTCAAAGCGAATTACAGTTAATACGATGTGTGCAATCCCATTAATTTCCATGATTAACTCCCAAAATAAGAGGTTATGCTTTTTCCCGTTGAAATTTATTGAGCAGCTCAGTGATTTTTTTCATTATACAACCTGCCGAATATTTTCAAGTTGCTCTGATTCAATGTTCACAATTACTTGATCAATTTCATCTATCACCATCCTTTGTGAAGTTTACAACTTCGGAAAATATATAATGAATTATAATATTATGCTAGCAAATATTTGCTATAGTTTTTTAATTAAGCTTTCCCCATCACAATTTGTCGTAATGATTTTTTAAATTTATTTAACATTAAAAGCACCCCTCACCCGCCGCTGCGCGCCGACCTCTCCTGCAAGGGGAGAGGTGAAAATGGTTTAATATTTTCACCTCTAACTAAAAGGAAAAAAAAATAATACTAAACAAAAATCACTTAAAAATAATTCTTCCATTCTCGCAAATACGCAAATACTTCAACTGCATTATCTAATTTTTTATTAAAATGCGCTTCAACTGCTTTTTTAATCGATGCTTCTTCACACCTTAAAAAAGGATTCATTTGTTTCTCATCTGATAATCGTGATGGCAATGAAGGTAAATGTTTTTCACGTATTTTTTGCATGCGCTGAGCTTTTTCTAAAAGAACAGCATTCTCCGGCTCAACTTGTTGCGCAAAAGCTAAATTCGCTACAGTATATTCATGACCACAATACACTTGAATCGTATCAGATAACTGAGATAATTTTTGCAATGAACTAAACATTTGCAGCGGCGTCCCTTCAAAAATTTTCCCACATCCTATACTAAATAACGTATCTCCACAAAAAAGCCACTCGTTATTGTAATAAGCAACATGATCTAAAGTATGCCCTGGGATGTCTAATACTTTTAAAGAAAAAAACTCACATCGAACCTCGTCACCTTCTTTTACACGCTGATGAATAAAATCATGCGGACTCTTATCAGAACCAACCACCATCACTCTATCATTATATTTTAATAAGTCACTCACCCCACCCATATGATCACGATGATGGTGTGTAATGAAAATACCTTGAAGCTTAAGCCTCTTTGCTTCCAAAACCTCAATCACTGGCGTTGCATCACCCGGATCGACAACCCATGCATGATTGTTTTTGTCAAAAAATGTCCAAATGTAATTGTCTTTAAAAGCAGGTATAGGAAAAATAGTTAACGATGATGACGACATGCAGCTTCCTTAAAAAAATGGTATGGGCCGTCTGCGATTCGAACGCAGGACCAACAGGTTAAAAGCCTGCTGCTCTACCGACTGAGCTAACGGCCCCATCACTTCTTTCGCTGCCAATGATACCGATTTATAAAAAAAATTCAATCAATTGTTAAAAAAAAATTGCATAATAACTATGAAATCACCGCCCAGGGACATCCCCCCACAAATATTTATGCAATTGCACTTGCAATCGCACGGGCAATCTATCTTCTATAATCCAATCCGCTAACTCCCCTGGTTTTTGCTCAGTATAGCTTGGAGAAAATAAAATATCGCACTTTTTAGTTAAATCATATTTTTTTACAATTTTTTTTGACCAAAAATAGTCATTTTGATCGCAAATAACAAATTTAATTTGATCATGCGGCAATATATACTCTAGATTAAGCCATAAGTTTTTTTCAACTTCACCTGATCCAGGTGTTTTAATATCAATGACCTTAACCACCCGAGAATCAACACACGCGACATCTAAAGCACCACTTGTTTCAAGTGATACCTGATACCCTTCATCGCATAAACACTGCAAAAGTTCAATGCAAGGTTTTTGTGCTAAGGGTTCACCGCCAGTCACTGTCACATAACGAGCACCATAGGTTTTAACTTGAGACAGAATATCTTCAATTGACATCCCTGTTCCACCCTGAAAAGCATATGCCGTATCACAATATTGGCAACGCAGCGGACAGCCGGTCAAACGAATAAAAACCGTTGGCAAGCCAACGGTTTTGGTTTCCCCTTGCAGAGAAAAAAAGATTTCTGTGACGCGCAACCGACTCATGAAACTCAATGACCCGCTTTTCGAATTTGTTTCAATTGCTCTGTTGCTAATCGTGCAGAAGCCGTACCCGGAAAATGAACCACTACTTTTTTCAAGGCATCTTTTGCATCAGGCCACTTAAATTCAGCCATATAAATTAAACCAATTTTTAATTGCGCATCTGCAACCTTCGCGCTATCTGGAAATTTATCGACAACAACATTAAATTCATCAGCAGACTTATCATTTTTATTAATAAGACCATAGAGCTCACCCAACCAATAATGTGCATTAGCAGCAAATTGGCCACTTGGATATCGACGCAACATTTTCTGTAACGTCAAAATCGCATCATTATATTTTTTTGCTTTAATTAAGTCATACGCCGTTTGATAAATATGCTGCTCTTCTGCAGGATTCAGTGGCTGAACTGGCTCAGAAACTGCGGCTACTTTTTTAGGTTTTTCTAAAGAAGATGAAATAGATTGGCTAGGTTGTTGTATGACAGGCACTGTTTTGACTGAATTGTCAGCCGCTGTATTATTTGCTTTTAACTGAGTTAACCGCGCATCCAAATCAGAATACATTGACTTTTGCTGCTCTTTTATTTGCGTTAACAAATGATTTAATTCTTCAACTTGATCTCTTAAAGATTGAACTTCTGCTTGTAACGATTCAAATTTACTTAAAGTATTATCATGTTGTAAGTTATTAATCTTTTGTTCTAAAAGATCAATATGCTGCTCTATCGACAAAGAAGGCGATAAAGAGGGATTAGCAGCTGTAGGAGGCGGCGGTGCTTTCACATCGTTAACATCCTCTCCTGGCTCAGGAATGGCAGGATCAGCCGCCATAGCAACAGGAGATGCAACGTCTGCTGCTGCATCAGATGATGAATTATCAAATGCAGGTGGATAGCTATCATTACTCCCTGCGTCATAGACGGGTGCATCTTCTGCAAAAGCGCAAAGACTTAAAGTCAATGACATAAATACTACACAAAAAACACTAGAAACTTTCAACATAGTCAGTCATCCTGTCATTGCGCAAAAACCACAACTACTCGACGGTCTAATTGAAAATCATGTTCACTTCGACCACTCACCGCTAAACGCTCAGCACCATAGCTCACAACACGAATTTGTGAAGCATTCACCCCTTTAGATTTCATAAGTGCTGCCACCGCATTGGCTCGACGTTCACCTAAAGCGACATTGTATTCACGACTACCTCGTGGATCAGTATGGCCTTCTAGGATAATACTCGCATGTGGATGTGCAATCAAAAAATCCGCATTAGCAAAAATGGCGGGCTTGTATTCATCTTGAATATCAGCGCTATCATAATTAAAATAATAAGTTCTTTTTGCTAATAGCGCATTATGTCTTGCACCATCACTAAAACGCGCATCATCACCCACTCCGCTTGCTTGCGCCCCGCCCTGTCCACTGCTCATACCATTTGGACTATTTTGACCCGATGATCCATTTCCTGGTGCCGAACAAGCGCTTAAAGCTGCAATACTACCGACCACTACCAATGATTGAAATAACGCTTTGAATTTCATAGCTATTCTCCCTTAAACCTAAAAATAATTAAAATTGCTTTAGCTGATGGAAAAGTATACTCTGAAAATGAATCCTATCAAGACAAAAATGGCGACCATGCCGGGTCTTGTACTTCACCATCCAGCGCTGGTAATCGAATCTGAATATGACCGTCCACACTGACCATACCCAACACACTTTTTCCTTGATATAAAGTCCCAAATAAAGCCATTGTGCCATTTGGGGCAATACTAGGTGACTCACTATCTGCATTAAAATGGGTTAAAATGCGAAAAACACCCGCATCTAAATCTAAAAAACCCACGTTATACAATCCGCCATCTTGATTGAGCATGATTAAATGATTGCCATCTGCCGTAAAAGAGGCTCGCGCATTATATTTACCATCATATGTCAAACGAGTCACCGCTCGAGTTTGTAAATTAATTTGATAAATTTGCGGGCTACCACTTCGATTAGAAGTAAAGGCAATGCTATTATTAAGCGGTGACCAAGTGGGCTCTGTATTAATATAATAATCATTCGTCAGCTGAGTTAAATGATGAGAAGCTAAATCTAAAATATAAATATTAGGTGATCCACTTTTGGATAAAACCACAGCCAATTTTTTCCCATCAGGCGACCAAGCCGGCGCGCCATTAATGCCAGGAAACCCAGACACACGGTTTCTTTGACCGCTTGCGACTTCTTCGATATAAATAGCCGATTTTTTATTTTCAAAAGAAACATACGCAATTTGCTTGCCATTAGGCGACCATGCAGGTGACATAATCGGATCACTCGAATTCAGCAAAGGTCTTGGATTGTAACCATCTTGATCTGAAACTTCCAAAAAATAATGCGGAGCGCCCCTGGCTGCCTGACGCACGACGACATAAGCCAGACGCGTTGAAAAAACACCTCGCACACCGGTAATGGTTTGATAAATTTGATCACTGATATGATGCGCTAATGCGCGTAATTCGGCAGGATTTGCGTTAAATTTTTGCTCAAATAATACAATTTCTGGCAAAGCAGCATGGTTTTTACCTTTGGCGACATCCAGCAATTCTACTTTGACTGTATAATATCCATCAACTTGCTCGATTTTACCAATGACCGCATTATCCACCCCTACTGTTTTAAAATAATCAAAAGAGACTTCACTAACACTTGCAGGAAATTGCGTTAATTGGTTTTTAGTCCAGACTTTAAACCGACCAGAGTTTTGTAAATCATTGCTAATAATAGCTGCCACATCTTGCGGCGGTGTTTGACCTTGAATCGCAAAAGGAACGATCGCAATCGGCACGGCTCCAAAGACACCTTGCGTTAATTCCATACTTAACATTGCCCAAGCAGAACTGACACTACTTAAGCAAATGGCTAAAAAAACGATAAGTAATTTTCGCATAGTTTAATCTGTCAAATTAAAAATTGATTAAAATTTATAGCATATTTGGCAGAAAAAATCTATTGGCTATTTTGGCTATTTAGATGGCTGACGGAAAATACAAGTAAAAACACTCCCCACCCCGACTTTACTTTCTACATCTAATTTTGCCTGGTGTCTTAATAAAACATGTTTGGCAATCGCCAATCCCAATCCTGTTCCGCCACTTCTGCGTGAGCGACCTGGATCCACTCGATAAAATCGCTCTGTCAATCGTGGGATATGTTTAGCTGCAATACCAATCCCTGTATCTTTTACACTAAAATAAACACTGTTATTTTTATTAAACCAGCGAATTAAAATATTTCCACCCGCAGGCGTATATTTGACAGCATTAAAAATAATATTTGAAAATAAACTTCTTAATTCAAAAGCATTGCCTTCAATAAATAATTTAGGCTCTACTTTTAATTGAATAGAATGCTTTTGTTCACCACTAAAAGTATTGGCTTCTTTACAAATAGCTTTTAATAACTTAGGTACATTCACAATACTTTTTTCGGTATCATCATCTTCTTCTTCACTTTCAAGGCGAGAGAGTAATAATAAATCTTCAATTAAATTTTCCATACGTAAAGTTTGTTGATGCATTTGCAGAAAAATTTTTCGCAAATATTTTGTTTCATCCAAGTCTTGATGTATCAGTGTTTCAAGATAACCATGAATCACTGTGAGCGGTGTGCGTAATTCATGCGAAACATTTGCCACAAAATCTTGTCGCATACGCTCTAGATGTTGAATATGATGAATAATTGTTTCAGGCAAATCTGCTATTAAATCTTGAATAGGTGGTTTCATTTGGATTTTGTCGTGAATAAATATCCACTTCCTCGAATAGTTTGAATATAGGCTCTGCATTCCTCTAGAGAAAAGCGATTCCGTAAACGACGAATTTGCACATCCACTGTGCGCTCTTCAATATAATGATTTCTTCCCCAGACATAATCAAGCAATTGCTTGCGGCTATAAATACGCTCTTGATGCGTTAAAAAAAAATGAATAAGCTTATATTCAATAGGAGATAAGGCAATTACTTTATCTTGTATTGTTAATATTTGCAGATGGACATTTAAAGAAAGTGCGCCGGCAGTAATCATACCTTGCGGAGACACCACTAACCCACGGCGTAATACTGTTTTGATACGAGCAATCAATTCACGCGGTGAGAAAGGTTTAGTGATGTAATCATCAACACCTATCTCGAAACCTTTTAATTTACTGTCTTCTTCTGCTTTTGCTGTTAACATAATAATAGGAATATTTTGCGAAATAGCCTCTTTTTTTAATTGATTAGCAAAAGAGATTCCACTACGATCCGGTAACATCCAGTCTAATAAAATCAAATCAGGCAGCGCCTGCGCAATATATTTCTCAGCGATTGTCGCGCTCTCAGCTTCTAGTACCTCAAAACCAGCTGGTTGTAATGCAAAACGAATCATATCGCGAATCGTACTTTCATCTTCAACAATTAGAATTTTTTTGAGTATAGGCAACATAAACTACCTTTATTGACCAAAGCCATTTTTGAACTTTATTCTATCATAAATTAAAAATACTATACCTAGCACGGAAATAATAGAAAATATATACAAAATATCGAGATTTGTTTTATACTCTTAAATAGGAGCTGCAAAAACAGGATAAATCCAAAGAGGAATTACAAATGACTGGGTTATTACGAATTTTTTTAACTATTGGTTGTTTTATCTCAACTCTCATTTTTTCTGTTTGTGCTGTCGCCACGACTGACAGCACGCAAATAACTGTTTCAATGACTGGCCCGACCCCAGGGGGCATTCTGCTCTTAGAGTCAGGCTATCAGCCTTTTCCTTCAGACTATTCTAAACCGTCTTCTTTTAGCACCCGTTCTGTGTGTCCTGCTAACATGACCCCTTATATTGTAGTCAATCCCTTTAAAACCAAACTTAGTAATTGCTGGATGCAAGACTTTAGACTGTGTGTTGCATCAGTTACCACTGGCCCAAATTATTATGGTGTCACCGTTTCATCAGCCATTGATTGGGGATCTGGCCAATGTGGTGGTACCGGATATTTTGAGATCGCTTATACTTGGGTTGCTTATTGCTATCCGCCGAATATAACAGCACCTCCATCAGTCATCGATTGTGGTTGGAGCTAATTTAGATAAAATTTATTTTTTATCAATCATAATTTCTGATACTTCCAAAGAAACTTGACTCATTTCGGGTAAAATTTGCGTAATCATGATACCTAGTATAGAAATAAATGAAACAAGACCCATCGTAACAGATAATCCATATAAATTAAGAATAGATGGCAATAAAAATGCACCCATAAACGCACCTATTTTGCCTATAGCTGCTGACATCCCATGCGCTTGCGCACGAATACTCGTTGGAAATATTTCCGATGGAATAAGAAATGTCGTTGCATTTGGACCGAAATTTATAAAAAAGAAACTCAAGCCAAATAAACAAAAGAATAATATTAAATGATGATTAATCTCTGGAATAAGCGCCATACATCCATAACAAATAGCCATAATAGCAAATCCCATTGATTGCAATAATTTTCTACCTATTTTATCTACATAAAGCGCAGAACAAAAATAACCAGGAACCGCAAAACATAAAAATATCATAGCAGATAGTAAAGTATGCTTAAGTAAAGACGCATGCGGCATTAAGTTATTCATAATTAAAACCGATGAAACACCATTACCATAAAATGCTATATCTAATAAAAACCAGGCACCTGCTGTTCCCACCAATGGCTTCAACCATTTTTTGGTAAAAAGTTTTTGTTTTTGAAACAATAAGCAAGAATGATTTGCTGTGTAATCGACAAGGTCACTCACCACTCGACTGACTTCAAAATGAGGCTGACTTTTACTATGCACAATATATCTAGGCGTTTCTGCAATTTTTCTTCGTAAATAAAATACGGAAGCAGCAGGCACTGCACCTAATCCAAGTAAAATACGCCAGACTAAATCTTGAGAAATATTTAACCCAAGAAAAAAAGAAGCAATAGCAGGCCCTATAACCAGCCCAATTGCTTGCATAGCAAATACTAAAAGAACAAAAAAACCGCGATTTTTTCGATTAGAATATTCACTGGCAACCACCGCACTGGATGGATAATCACCCCCTATGCCAAAACCTACTAATATTCTTGATAAGAATAGCCAGACAAAAGAAGAAGATAATGCAGATAAAATAGCTCCAACAAATAAAATGGCAATTTCAATGCCATACATTTTTTTTCTACCCAATTTATCGGCTAAATAACCAAAAAAAACAGCTCCAAAAGCAGCTGATGCCAAAGACGCGCCATTTAATATAGAAAGCTGTGCTGTCGTTAAATGCCATAAAGGCGCTAAAATAGCTGTCACAACGCCAATAATAAATAAATCATACGCATCTGTAAAAAAACCCATTCCAGCCGTCAACACCATTTTCCAATGAAAATGATTGATGGCTTGCTCATCTAATTCTTTAAAAGAAACAATTTCAGCAGGTTGCGTCATTAAAATAATCTCAGCTCATAAAGTAATTAGCAGTAATCTACCAAGTATTTATGACAATTTAATGACAAAAAGACCGCTTTTATTAAGCGTGCTGAATCACTGCTTGTTCTACCAGCTCCGTAAAATTTTCTGGCAATAATGGCTGACTAAATAACTCCCCTTGCATAATAAAACAGCCTAATTCACACAAAATTTGTTTTTGTGCTTCAGTATCAACGCCTTCTGCTAAAACACGCAATCCTAAAGTATTTGCTAGCCCCACAATCATTTGCACAATCGCTCGGGTTTCTTCATTTTGACCGACTTCTTTAATAAGACTGCTGGCAATTCTTAAAAAATCAATAGAAAAATGCCGTAAATCTTGCAAAGCAATTTTACCCGTACCAAATTCACTCATACCCACTTGAATGCCTTGCTTCTTTAAAATCTGCAAGGATTTTTCAATTAAATTCAATTTTCCAACTAAAATCAATTCAGAAATTTCTAATATCAATGCCGTTGGATTCAAGCCTATTTCTTTTAAAATTTGTGACAGATTATAAGTAAAATGTGGATTTTCTAATTGCTTAATAGAAACTTTTATCATAAGACTTTGTGGATTAAGCCCTGCTTTTTTCCAGATTAAAAATTGTTGACACGCCGTGCGCAAAAGCCAATCGCCTATAGGAATCACATGACCACTGTTTTCCAATAATTTAGAAAAATCGTCATACTTTAATAAACCAAACTCTGGATGTTGCCAATGAAGCATCGCTTCCATCGTTAAAATTTGCTTAGTTTCTATATTCACACTGGGCTGGTAATAAATAATAAAATCATTATAAATAGCAGAATTGCGTAAATCAGTCGTTAAGGTTAACTCGCGCCTGCTTAAATGATACATTTCTTTTTGATAAAATTGAAAAGAATTAGGACCAGTTAATTTTGCTTGATTTAATGCATTATCAGCATTTTTTAACAATTCATCCCCTTCTTTACCATCAGCAGGATACACCGCAATGCCGATGCTAACTGTGATAAAAATATCTTGATTACATACATAAAATGGCTGTGTTAAAGCAGTCAAAAATCGTTGAACCATAAAAATAACCGATTCAGGTTTAGTCAGCTGCGTTAAAATTAACACAAATTCATTTCCACCGATTCGACTAGCTGTGTCGATTTTACGAATAACAGTTTGCATGCGGGAAGCGGCTTCTTTTAGTATTTCATCACCTGCACTTAAACCTAAAGCTTCATTAATAATCTTAAATCCATCTAAACTTAAAAAAATAATAGCAAAAATCATCTCTGATCGTTCGCTTTGATTGATCGCTTGATTTAAACGGTCGATAAAAATATGACGATTAGGCAAGCCGGTGACATCATCGATGCCTGCCGTATTTTTAAGCGTATTCTCAAGTTCGATTTCTTTATTTTTTTCTTGAGCCAACATATTTTCAGTCAAAAATAATTGCCGTTTCATTCGGCTGAATTGTCGAGAATATAAATAACTTCCAAGTAAAATTATAATTAATGCGCCAATTAAAAATATGCCCGTATTGATGACCACATTCATTCTCCCTGTCTAAAAACACATTTTTCATCCCATAGTATTTTCTAAAATATTTTCAGGTTTGACGCGTAAAATAAATTGTCGGAATGCATCAAAAGCCTCTGCCTCCTTTGGCACTGGTAAGGGAGAAGCTTTAAAAACAGCGGCACGTGCTGAACGATCCAACGCATCCACCCCACTGCTTTTGATTAACTGCACATCTAATACTAACCCGCCCGGGGCTAAACGAATCAGTAATTCAGCAAATATTTTTTTATTCGTATTGGGTGGCACTAACCAATGATCCGCAATGGTTTGCAAAATAAGCGCTTTATATTTATTAACCTCTCCTCTCATCGCAGCATCCTTCGCCTCATGTAATTTTTTTTGCTCAATTAAGACTTGTTGCTGCAAAGATTTTGCATTTAATTCTTTTAATTCTTTAGCAAACGCCTGTTGTAATTTTTCTTGTTTTAATTTTTCTTGCTGTAATTTTTCTTGTTTTAATTTGGCTTGTTTTAATTTTTGCACTTTTTGTTTTTTTGCTAATAAAATTTTTTGATCTTTTTTTATCGCAAGGGCAAGTGTCGCCGCTTCATTATTTTTTTGCTGAGCTTTAACGATAGGCTTGACCAGCTTAGGCTGAGATATTTTAGCATGAGAAATAGTTAATACCGTTGCATGAATCACCAAGTGATCATCATCAGCATTTCGCCAAGTAAAATTCTTATGACTTGCATTAAAACTAACTATTAATGTCGTTAATAAAATAATATGCAATAAAATAGCAGAAAAAAAATATTTTTGAATGCTGTGAGATTCTCCCATACGGTCATCCCGTTGTATGATTATTGTTTATCGCATCCGTAATTAATCCAACACTTTTTGCTCCCGCTTGCTGCAACAGCACCATGGCTTCAACAATCTTGCCATAATTTGCATTTTTATCGCCCCGAACTAACACAGGACGCGTACTGCCTGGCGCCTGCGTACTTAATTGCTCTGTCACCAAATGACTGAGCACCTGAGGTGTGACCGGCTGATTCGGTTTGCTGGCCGTATTTAAATAAAATTCTCCTTTCGCATTAACCGTCACAATAAGTGGTTCTTTTTGCTCTGGCGGCAATGCTTTCGCTTCAGTTTTAGGTAAATCAACTTTAACCCCTTGCGATAACAAAGGTGTGGTAATCATAAAAATAACTAACAGCACCAGCATCACATCAATAAAAGGCACGACATTGATTTCTGAAACTAATCCTTTATGACCACGCCGATAATAAAATGCCATAAAAACCTCTTAAGCTGTTGTCGTTTCTGGTATGTCTCGTTTTGCTTGATGTAATAAAATATTGGCAAATTCATCTTGAAAAGCATCAAATCGGTTGAGCAATCGACCAATTTCAGTTGCATAACGATTATAAGCAATCACAGCCGGTATCGCTGCAAATAACCCCATCGCCGTTGCAATTAAGGCTTCTGCAATACCTGGCGCCACCATAGACACGGTTGCTTGCTGCACCGTGGCTAATGCTCGAAATGACAACATAATTCCCCAAACAGTGCCAAATAATCCAACATAAGGACTGGTTGATCCAACAGTTGCGAGCATTGGTAAATGCAATTCTAATTTATCTTGCTCGCGCATTTGCGCAACCCGCATGGCACGTTTAGCGCTTTCCATGATGCTCTCGGCTGACAGACTGCCATATTGATGTAATCGTAAAAATTCTTTAAAACCTGCTAAAAAAATTGCTTCCATGCCTTTTAGATTCACTTTATTTTTAAGGCTTTTGGCATAAAATTCAGATAAGTCACCCCCTGACCAAAATAAATTTTCAAATTGTTCGGAAGTTTTGCGAATATCTTTTAAATAAAAACCACGCTGTAAAATATAAGTCCAAGAAATAATCGAAGCAAAAACGAGTAATAATAAAACAAATTTAACAATTAGCCCGGCATTTAAAAAATAACCCCACAAAGAAGAATCGACATTCACGCTATGTTCTCCAAGAAAAGATGACATTGGGGTTATTTTAACTCTAATTTGAATCGCTGTCATTCTTACTGATAACTAGATTATTCTTCTAGCAAACTCAAATTTTTTTGCTCCAGCAATTTATCTGGTGCTTTTAATCCAAAATGCAAATAAGCCTGTCGTGTCGCCATACGACCGCGTGGGGTACGCATGATAAAACCTTGCTGAATAAGAAAAGGTTCAAGCACATCTTCGATAGTGCCGCGTTCTTCACTAATAGCTGCGGCTAGACTATCAATACCGACAGGGCCTCCATTAAATTTATCAATCAAGGCCAATAATAATTTTCGATCCATCATATCAAACCCTTGATCATCCACATCTAGCATATCCAATGCCCGTTGCACCATGTCTTGATCAATTTGTCCATTCCCCCGTACTTCTGCATAATCTCGTACTCGTCTTAATAATCGATTAGCAATACGTGGTGTGCCGCGCGAACGTTTAGCAATTTCTCGAGCACCGGCTGCATCAATAACAATACCTAAAATAGTTGCCGAACGTGAGACAATTTCACATAAATCGGCTACTTGATAAAACTCCAGTCGTGCCACAATCCCAAAACGATCTCGCAAAGGCGAAGTCAAAAGCCCTGCACGCGTTGTCGCACCGATTAAAGTAAAAGGGGGTAAATTTAATTTGATTGATCGAGCAGCAGGTCCCTCACCAATCATGATATCTAATTGATAATCTTCCATCGCCGGATAAAGAATTTCTTCAACCACTGGACTTAGTCGATGAATTTCATCAATAAATAATACTTCATGGGGTTGTAAATTAGTTAATAAAGCAGCCACATCACCTGCTCGTTCTAACACAGGCCCTGATGTTTGACGTAATCCAACCCCTAATTCATTAGCAATAATATTTGCTAAAGTAGTTTTACCCAATCCAGGGGGGCCAAAAATTAAAACATGATCGAGTGCATCGTGACGTAAACAAGCGGCTTTTATAAAAATATCCATTTGTTCTCGCACTGCGGGTTGGCCAATATAGTCTGCTAATTTCTTAGGACGAATTGCACGATCGACGACTTCAATTTCAAGCGGTGTATGTGCGTCACTGCTTATTAGACGATTGTCTTCTGTCATGCCATCATTTCCCTTAATGAACGTCGAATGATTTCTTCACTACTTAAATCAGCTGCATCCACTTTAGCGACCATACGACTGGCTTCTGGTGGTTTATAGCCTAAAGCAATCAAAGCTGCCACTGCATCTTGAACGATTTGATTGCGGCTGCTGGAGGTTTTTTTTAATGATTGCGTTTGGGTTAAAATAGGCGTCTCATGCCAATCAGATAACCGATCGCGCATTTCAACTATTAATCGCTCGGCGGTTTTTTTACCGATCCCGGGGACGCTCACTAAAGCTGCTGCATCTTGATTTAAGATTGAACGCACAAATTCATCAGGTTCAATACTTGATAAAATAGTCAGCCCTAATTTAGGCCCCACGCCATTAACTTTTAATAAAGTTCGGAATAAAGCACGTTCTCTTTTCGCATAAAAACCATAGAGTTGTTGCACATCTTCTCTCACCACAAAGTGAGTATGCAAAGTCACATTCTCACCTATCTCTGGCAAGTGATAAAAAGTGCTCATAGGCGCGCTGATTTCATAACCTATGCCATTGACATCGATTAATAAAAAAGGCGGTTGTTTTTCAAGAAGAGTCCCGCGAATTTGTCCGATCATAGAAAAGCCTTTAAATCACAATCTTAAAAAATAATAGCATTTTAAGACTGTGACAGCCAACGCCTTTCAAAGGGAGAGGTGTTTAAGTTGATGGATCAACGAAAGCCCACACGAAAAGCAAGTGTTACCTCTCCCTCATCTCCCTCATCTACCTCATCTCCCTCATGGTAGAATGCCTCAACACGTCCTTGTTGGTCTTTACTAACAAGCAACGGCTTTTGATCATGTAATAGTGCAATGTGTATATTTTTAGCACCACCAAACAATGTACTGCCAACCTGCGAGGGACCCACTGCTCGTGCTTGGTTAATTAAAAAATTATGTAATTCAGAAATAGTGTTAGATAAAGACTGTATTCTCCAAGCCAAGAACCAATAGGGAGGATTATTGGAAAAAATCGACATAAATTGGCTTTTTAATTCCATTCGTATCTTTACCAAGTCTGGCTTTCCTTCAACACCTTCTAATCCTATAAGCACAATAGTTTTCATGCGATGATCCTCAGCATGTTCAGGAGAAGGAGACAATAATAAGTCCACTACCTGACCTGAAGCCAAGTTAGTTATTTCAGCTCCTGTAGAAGAAGTCATTGTTTTGCTTGTTTGAAAGTACGTAGTATCTAATAATACACTGCCGTCACTCGCAAGAAGTCGTTCCCTATCAACGTAACGTTCTGGATCTGTGGAAAGTTGTATATTTTCTCCTCGCAGTAGCACAGGGAGCGCTTCTTTTGTTTCTGGTTCTCTGGGCGCTGTGCTTATACTAGGTTCTGGTGGTTTACTTTCTGGTTGTGATGATAATAATGGTGGTGGTGCGAGAGGGACTTCTTTTATTTCTGGTGACTTGGGTTCAGGACTTATACTACTTGAAGAAGCTGATTCCTCCTCCTCTGCTTCATCTTGTTTTTTTTCCTTCTCACCTGCTTCTTTTCTTGAAAATATATTTCCCACGTTTTAATAACTCCCAAATCTGAATTAATTTAAAACCGATAATACCACCATCTATAACTAATTGACTATTTTCATCATTCAAATTTCATTAAGTTTCCGGTTGATAATTGCGCCAAGAATTGGTTTTTTTAGAAGTTTTCTTGGATAATAATAAAATATTATTTTGTCTATAAGCATGACATAAAGCCAACCCCAATGCGTCTGCCGCGTCTGCTTGCAGTTTTATATTATTAATATTTAATAAACGTGCAACCATATGCTGCATTTGCTCTTTGCTCGCACCCCCAAAACCCACAATGGCTTGTTTGACTTGTCTTGCAGAATATTCGGCAATGGGCATGTGCAACGCCACAATAGCCGCACCCCGTGCTTGACCTAATTTTAAAGCAGAATTGGGATTTTGATGCATAAAAACTTGCTCGATAGCAGCAACCTCTGGCTGATAACGCTCAATAATTATTTTTAATGCTTGATAAATTTGTTGTAAGCGAAAGTTTAAGGGCGCCTTAATATCTGTGCGAATACAACCACAATCTAGAAAATAATGCTGATTATTTTTTATTTGAATTAAACCATACCCTGTGATACGCGAGCCGGGGTCGATTCCAATAATGACCATGATTGTCCTTAATAATATTTTTTTGTGAAATTATATTAGTCATTCTATCGTATTACTAATATAATACAGGTGTAATACACTCAAAAAGGCAACGTTATGACTACAATCGTACCAGTTAGAATGAAAGAATACACCTTGGAACAGGTCGATAACTTACAGAAAAGAGTTC